>NZ_OESG01000013.1:1847586-2155517 GCF_900240945.1 Mycobacterium sp. 3519A | reverse complement strand
GCACCAGCAGACTAACGGTCGCCAACCGGGCGAGCCGGACCATGCGAACATTGGTCGCGGCGATGAACGCCAACGATCTGGAAGCCACGCTGAAGTGCCTATCCGACGGATTCACCTATGACGACCGCCGACGACTGGCCGGCGCTCCCCTCGGCGACTCTCGCGCAGCGATGGCGCGAATCCTTGCTCAATATAATCACTTTGAGATGAGGACGATCGCTGTTCGAGGGCAACGTCTGCTTTTCTTCTCGAGCCGCTGGGCGGATGATGCCGGAAACGCGACGAGCCATCTGCATGTCCAAGAAATCGATGACGACGGACGCATCGAATACGAGGCCCGCTTCGACGAGGACGACTTCGTAAGCGCCTACTGCGAACTCGAACGCCGCTATCACGCGGGCGAAGGCGCGGCGTTCGCCGAGTCGGGGGCTTTGCGAACCGAGTGGATGGTGGCATTGAATCGAGGCGAGTTCGACCGGCTCACAGGTGAGCTCGCAACGCCGGACGCGTGGCTGGAGAACCGGTCCGGTTCGGCGTTTTCAGATGGTTCGCTCGCCGAAGTTTGCGCCAGTCTGGAACAGCTCGCTGAGATGATGGCGTCGGTTCGGACATGGAGTTCGGCCGTGTGTCCGCTCTCGCCGACGTGCTTCGTGTCCAGGCAGGAACGCGAGGCCGTCGGCAAAGACGGTGAAGAGTACAGCTGGACGCGGATCTTCGTGACCGAGGCACGCGACGGCCGATTGGCGTTCTCCTGCCAATTCGACATCGACGACGAAGAGGCGGCGTTCGCCTACGCTGAGGAAAAGGCGCGGACCACCGCATGCCGGTTGGCAGTCACGAATCGGGCCAAGCTGACGTGGGATGCCGCGAAACGGCGGATGCAAGCGCGCGACAGCGCCGCCGCGGCCGCTATGTATGCCGAGCAGTTCACGTATGACGACCGACGGCGGCTCGGCGGCCCGCCGATCGACGACGTACGGACGGCCCAGCAGCGCATCTTGGAGCAGTACGACCGGTTCGAGGGCCGCAGCCTCGCGGTCCGGGGTGAGGGCCTGCATCTCGGCTGGACTCGCTGGTCGAACGACTCCGGGTTCGAGACGTCGTATCTGATCGTGCACGAGGTCGACGAGCATGGCCGGTTCGTCTACGAGGGCCGCTTTGACGACGACGATTTCGAAGGCGCCTATCGGGAGCTGGAGCGTCGCTATTACGCGGGCGAGGGTGCAGGTTTCGCCGAAGCGGGTGAGGCCCAGACCGAGTGGCTAATCACCTTGAACAGCTCGGCGGCCACAGCCGCCATGTCGCGAACATGGCTCTCAGCCCTGTTGTGGGTATCGTCCGCGTGCTGCGTCAACCGCATCGAGCGCGAGGCCGTCGGCCGCGACGGCGAGCCCTATACGTGGACGCGGCTCATTGTGGTCGAGTTCCGCAACTCACAGATGACCCTAAAGCGTGAATTCGACGTGACGGACGAGGCCGCGGCATTCGCCTATGTCGCAAAGCGAGCTAGCGTTGAGTCATGACCACACCGGCCCCCAAACTGCAGCTCACCAACGACGAGTGGCGCAACAAGCTGACCCCCGAGGAGTACCACGTCCTTCGCGAGGCCGGCACTGAGCGGCCCTTCACCGGTGAATACACCGACACCAAGACCGAAGGCGTCTACGAGTGCCGGGCCTGCGGCGCCGAGTTGTTCCGCAGCAGCGAGAAGTTCGAGTCGCACTGCGGCTGGCCGTCGTTCTTCGACCCGGCCGACTCCGACGCGGTGATCCTGCGCGCCGACGACTCGCTAGGCATGCATCGCGTCGAGGTGCTGTGCGCCAACTGCCACAGCCACCTCGGCCACGTGTTCGAGGGCGAGGGCTATCCGACGCCCACCGACCAGCGCTACTGCATCAACTCGATCTCGCTGCGGCTGGTCCCGGCGACCTAATCCCAGGGCCGAACGTTCCGTAATGCTCGAATTTCCGCCGGCGGTTTCACGCTGTGATTGCAACAGCGGGTGGTTTTGACGGGTTTGAGAGTAGTTCGTCGAGGGTTTCGGCTGGGGTCTTCCAGCTCAGGGTTTGCCGGGGCCGGTTGTTGAGCTTGGCGGCGACGTAGTCCAGATAGTCTGCCGGGAAGATCGACAAGTCGGTGCCTTTAGCAAAGTATTGGCGCAGCAGTCCGTTGGTGTTCTCGTTGGTCCCGCGCTGCCATGGTGAGTGCGGATCACAGAAGTAGATATCTAATTCCGTCGCTGCGGCGATAGCGGCGTGATTGGCCATCTCTTTGCCTTGATCCCAGGTCAGTGTCTTACGCAGAATCGCCGGCAGCTGAGCCATTTTCGCGACGATGGCCTCTTGCACTGCCAGGGCACCGTGGTCGTCAGGCAGATGCAGCAGCAGCACGAACCGAGTCATGCGTTCGACCACGGTGCCGATCGCCGAACCCGATGCGGTGCTACCCATGATCAGGTCACCTTCCCAGTGGCCGGGTACGGCACGGTCTTCGACCTCCGGTGGACGCTCGCTGATGTTGACCATGTCGCGGATTTGCCCTCGGCGCTGGTTACCGCGTCGTTGAGGCTTGCGCAACGCCCGCCCAGTGCGTAGACATTTGTGCAGCTCACGGCGCAGATTTCCTTTACCCTGCACGTAGATCGACTGATAGATGGTCTCGTGGGACACCCGCATCTCCGCATCGTCGGGAAATTCGATCGGCAGCCGGTTGGCGATCTGTTGAGGACTGTGGTCGTCTAGCAGCCGATTCTGCACCTCAAGGTGCAACCGTTCATTGGTGGCCAGCTTGCGCGGTTTCGGGCGTCGAGCCCGCGCGTGAGCACGCGCCTGTGCGACGCCGGCCCGATACCTCGGCGTGGCATCCCAGCCGCCGTGCCGTTGCGCCCCGAACCGGTACCGCGAACGATATCGTCCACGGCAGAACGCGTTTCGGTCGATCTCACGCATGACCGTCGAGGCCGGGCGGCCCAGCCGCCTGCCGATCTGCCGAATGCTTTCCCCTCTGGCAATGCCGTCTTGAATTTCGTTACGTTCGTCTTCGCCCAGCCGCGACCACTTCCGCACACCGGTCTCATCAGGAAATTTGGGTCTCACCCCGCCAGCATCGGCAAACCAGCGCCAGCCGGTGCGCACCGACACACCGACTGCCTGCGCCGCCTCCACCACCGACGTGCCATCGCCGACATGACCCCAGAACTGACGACCAACACAGGCATAACGCGACGGACGCATCAACAACTCCTCAGCTAGGAGCCGTTGCAATCACCCCTTGAACCTGAGGCCGAAATTTCGAGCGGTACGGAACGTTCGCGGCAATAGGGGGCTGCGGGTCAGTCGACGCGGGCGGCGTGCACTTCCCAGAACGGCATGTGCATCCGCCCGTCGGTCAACCACGGTTCGATGACACGGATGCGTTCCACCAGCGGAGCTATCTGCTCGGCCGCCTCCGGGTTGCGCGCCGCCATCATCTCGAACGTCTCCAGGCTGATGTTTCCCTGATACGTCGTCGGCCCCAGGTAGGTGATCTCCCACCCCGCGGGCGGCAACACCTGGCGGAAGTCGTCCTCCGACAGTGACCGCGGCATCTTGAAGCCGTTGACGTTGTGCGCGCCGAACTCGAACATGAACAGCCGCGCGCCGGGCTTGGTGACCCGGTGCAGGGCCTGCGCATAGGACCGCTGCAGTTCGGGCGCGTCGCTGAACACGTGATAGAAGGCGCAGTCGACGACGGTGTCGAACCGACCGTCGAGACCCTCGAGCTTGGTGGCGTCGGCCACTCGGAAGTCGACCGAAACGCCGGCCTTGGCGGCGTTCTGCCTGGCGCGTTCGATGGCCGCGGGCGATGCGTCGATGCCGGTGGCCGACAGCCCCTTCGATGCGTAGTGGATCGCGTGGTGGCCGGGCCCGGTGCCGGGGTCGAGCACCTCGCCCTTGATCGCGCCGAGCGCCACCAGTTGCTGCACGACGGGCTGCGGCCCGCCGATGTCCCACGGCGTGGCGGCCGGTAGGCCGTGCGACGTCCGCTCGTCGCGATACATCTCGTCGAAGCGGTTCGGATCTGACGGAGCAGTCATGCCGCCGAGGATAGGCCGACTAACTTAACGCGCCGGTCAGAGCGCAAATCGGCCGCCGACCGGCCTCGAACGGTCCGAAATGGAGCTAACTAATATGGCACGGGATCTGGTTGACTAGGCCCAAACCAACCCCCAAGGACGGTGTTGAGCACTCCGACTATCGCCCCCGCACCCGCCGCGGCCAAGCCACCGCGACACGGCATAGCGAAGTGGATCCGCCGGTTGGCGGTCCCGATCATCCTCGGCTGGCTCGCGCTGATCGTTTTCCTGAACGTGGCCGTGCCGCAGCTCGAGGTCGTCGGCGAGATGCGGTCGGTGTCGATGTCTCCGAAGGAAGCGCCGTCGGTCGCCGCGATGATGCGGATCGGCAAGGTCTTCGAGGAGTTCGACTCCGACAGCTCGGCCATGATCGTGCTCGAGGGCGACAAGCCTCTCGGCCCGGACTCGCACCGCTTCTACGACGAGATGATCGCCAAGCTGCGGGCCGACAAGAAACACGTGCAGCACATCCAGGACTTCTGGGGTGACCCGCTGACGCGGGCAGGTGCGCAGAGCGAGGACGGCAAGGCCGCCTACGTGCAGGTCTACCTGGCGGGCAACATGGGCGAGGCGCTCGGCAACGAGTCGGTCGCCGCAGTGCAAAAGCTCGTCGAGAGTTTGCCCCCGCCGCCCGGCGTCAAGGTCTTCGTCACCGGCGGTCCCGCGATGCAGGCCGATCAGGAGCGGGCGGGCAACAGCAGCATCCGCACCATCGAGATCGTCACGATCCTCGTCATCATCACCATGCTGCTGTTCTTCTACCGCTCGATCTTCACGGTCGTGCTGGTGCTGTTGATGCTGATGCTGGGATTGTCGGCGACCCGCGGTGTGGTCGCGTTCCTCGGCTATCACGACCTGATAGGGCTGTCGACGTTCGCCACCCAGTTGTTGGTGACGCTTGCGATCGCGGCCACCACCGACTATGCGATCTTCCTGATCGGCCGATATCAGGAGGCACGCACAGTCGGCGAGGACCGAGAATCGGCCTTCTACACGATGTTTCACGGCACCGCCCATGTGGTGCTCGGTTCGGGTATGACGATCGCGGGCGCGACGTTCTGCCTGTCGTTCACCCGGCTGCCCTACTTTCAGACGCTCGGTGTCCCGCTCGCGGTCGGCATGGTCGTCGGTGTGTTCGCGGCGCTGACGCTGGGCCCCGCGCTGATCACCGTCGCAAGCCGGTTCGGATTGCTGGAACCCAAGCGCGCCATGCGAATCCGATTCTGGCGTCGGTTGGGGGCGGCCATCGTCCGATGGCCGGGGTGGATCCTGACCATGACGGTCTTCCTCGCGCTGATCGGCCTGCTGACCCTTCCCGGCTACGAACCCAGCTACAACGACCGCAAATATTTGCCAGCCGATCTGCCCGCCAACCAGGGCTTCGCAGCGGCAGAACGGCACTTCCCAGTGTCCCGGATGAACCCCGAAATGCTGCTGGTCGAAACCAATCACGACTTACGCAACTCGGCGGACTTCCTGGTGATCGAGCGGATCGCCAAAGCTGTGACGAAGGTGCCAGGCATCGGCCGGGTGCAGGCGATCACGCGGCCCGAGGGCAAGCCGATCAAGTTCAGCACGATTCCGGCGCAGATGAGCATGAGCGGCACCTTCCAGGAGATGAACCGCGACTACATGAACAACGTGATGGCCCTGATGAAGGTGCAGGCCAACGACATGCAGAAGACCGTCGACACGATGGACCGGATGATCGTGCTGATGGAACAGATGAGCGCGACGACACACAGCATGGTCGGCAAGTCCAACCAGATGGCCGTCGATGTCGCCGAATTGCGGGACCACATATCCGATTTCGACGACTTCTTCCGGCCGATTCGTAACTATCTGTACTGGGAACCGCACTGCTTCAACATCCCGGTCTGCTGGTCGCTGCGGTCGACCTTCGATGCGCTCGACGGCGTCGACACCATGACCGACGACTTCATGGGTCTGCTGCCCGACTTGAACAAACTCGACGCACTCATGCCGCAGATGATCGCGACGATGCCGCCGACGATCGAAACGATGAAGAACGCGCGCGACATGATGCTGAGCATGCAGTCCAGCCAGTCGAGCATGCAGGATCAGCAGCACGAGATGAACGAGAACCAGACCGCGATGGGGGACGCGTTCAACGACTCGTTGAACGACGACACCTTCTACTTGCCGCCAGAGATCTTCCAGAACAAGGACTTTCAGCGTGGGATGGACAACTTCATCTCCCCCAACGGCCACGCCGTCCGGTTCATCATCTCCCACGAGGAAGACCCGCTGTCTGCCGACGGCATCAAGCGCATCGACGCCATCAAGAATGCCGCGTTCGAGGCCATCAAGGGCACCCCGCTGGAAGGCTCACAGGTCTACATCGGCGGCACCGCATCGACATTCAAGGACATGGAGGACGGCAACCGATACGACCTGATGATCGCAGGCGTCGCCGCGCTGACCCTGATCTTCATCATCATGCTGCTCATCACGCGCGGTGTCGTGGCCGCGGCCGTCATCGTCGGCACCGTGGTGCTGTCGCTGGGCGCGTCGTTCGGCCTGTCGGTGTTGTTCTGGCAGCACCTGTTGGGCATCCAGCTGGAGTTCATGGTGATGGCGATGGCGGTGATCATCCTGTTGGCCGTCGGCGCGGACTACAACCTGCTGTTGGTGGCGCGAATGAAGGAAGAGATCCCTGCCGGGATCAACACCGGCATCATCCGCGCCATGGGCGGCAGCGGCTCAGTCGTCACCGCTGCGGGACTGGTCTTCGCCTTCACCATGATGTCGATGGCGGTGAGCGCCATGGTGATTGTCGCCCAGATCGGCACCACCATCGGCCTCGGGCTGCTGTTCGACACATTGGTGATTCGCGCCTTCATGACACCGTCGATTGCGGCGCTGCTCGGCCCGTGGTTCTGGTGGCCGCAGCGGGTCCGGTCGCAACCGATGTCGGCGCGGATGAGGCGGTTGGCCCGCGCGCGGGCTACGGGATTGGTGCCTGGGGGTTCGAGTCAGGTCCCTCCCCCGCGTACAGGGGCGCAGGGCCGGTGATGGCGGGCACCGCCTTGGTGATCGCCGGCTTCGACGGCGGCGTCGACGTGGTGGCGGCGCTTGAGTTTCCGGCCGCGGTGACGTCGGCGCCCTGGGTGTAGATCACCGCCCCGCCACCCAGCACGATCAGGGCGCCGCTACCAACCACCGCGGCACACAACCGCAATCGGTGAACCGATTTGAGCTTCATCGCTGTCTTGCTCCCCTCGTTGACTGTAATTCCAGTCAACGCCGCAAAACTGGACTCACCCTGACGGCGGGATGCGAATCGACTATGCGCACCGTTCACAGCGTTCAGGAAGCCCTAAGGCGCTGTGCAACAACGCCGTAGCAAATTCAGCTGCGATACTCCGGGATCCACCGAACCTCAGCGATTCGCTGGTTGAGTTGTTCGGCAGTGCGATGCGGAGCCACTCCGTCGGCGATCGCCTGCAGTCCCACTGCATGCGCGATCCGGACCGCCACCGCGGGGACGTCCGCCCAGGCGGGCAGTAGCGGCAGGTGTGGATCCACCAGCGCGGGTGATTCGTCGCCGAGTGCGGCTGCGGCGACACGCATCATCTCGTCGGTCACCCGGGTGGCTTGCGCCGCGGTGACGGCAAGGCCCATCGCCGGGAAGATATAGACGTTGTTGCACTGGGCGATTGGCCGCTCCACCCCGTCGCGGTGCAGCGGAGCAAACGGCGAACCCGTGGCGATCAACGCCCGCCCGTCAGTCCACGCATCCAGTTCCGCCGGGTGCGCTTCGGCGCGGCTGGTGGGGTTCGACAACGGGAAGATGATCGGCCGCTCCGTCTTGCCGGCGAGCTCACGCACGATGTCTTCGGTGAAAGCCCCTGCAGCCGTGGACAACCCGAGCAGTACCCCGACGTCGACGTGGTGAACCACGTCGGCCAGTTGCGCTGGGCCGGACAGACCCCAGCCTGCGACGACGTTCGCGGGTTTCGCGAACTTGCGTTGTTCCGGGGACAGGTCGGTGCGGTCGTCGGTGAGCAATCCCACCACGTCGACCACCCAGATCCGTTCGGCTGCTTCGGCTTCCGACAGACCCTGGGCGACCATCTCGCGCCGCACCATGTCGAGCACGCCGATGCCCGCCGAACCCGCGCCCAGCATCACGACCTGCTGTTGCGACACCGGGCGGCCTGCCACCTTCGCTGCGCCGTGCAACGCACCGAGCGTCACGGCCGCGGTGCCTTGGATGTCGTCGTTGAACGTCAGCAACTTGTCGCGGTAGCGCTGCAGAATCGGAAGCGCGTGCGCCGTCGCGAAATCCTCCCACTGCAGCAGCACATTGGGTAGCTCGTCGTGCACCGCCTCGACGAATTCGTCGATGAATGCGTAGTACTCGTCGTCGTCGATCCGCCGGTGCCGCCACCCGAGATACTGTGGGTCTTCCAGCAATTCGACGTTGTCGGTGCCCACGTCGAGCACGATCGGAAGTGTGCGCGCCGGGTCGATTCCGCCGATCAGCGTGTACAGCGACAGCTTCCCGATCGGGATGCCCATCCCGCCGATGCCCTGGTCGCCGAGGCCAAGGATGCGTTGCCCGTCGGTCACCACGATCACGTCGACTTCGCGATGTGGCCGGTTGCGAAGCACCTCACGCAGTTCGGCCCGATCCGGGTACGACACGAACAGCCCCCGCGGCCGCCGATAGATTTCGCTGAAGCGCTGACATGCTTCACCGACGGTCGGGGTGTACACGATCGGCATGGTCTCGGCGATGTTGTCCCGCAGCAGGCGGTAGAACAACGTCTCGTTGCGGTCCTGCAGCGCGCGCAAGTAGATGTGTTTGTCGAGACCCTCACGGCGAGTGGAGAACTCGTTCCACGAGTGCTGGACCTGTTGCTCCAGCGTCTTTTCCGCGGTCGGCAACAGTCCCAGCAGTCCGTACTTGCGCCGTTCTTCGTGGGTGAATGCCGTTCCTTTGGTCTGCAACGCGTCGAACAGCAAGTCTCGTCCAGTCTTGGCCTCAGACAACTGGAGTCCTTCCGGCGGAGAAGTTACGGGAGTTTGTTGACCAACTCTTCCACCCCGACGCGGGGACCGGTGAAGAACGGGGTCTCTTCGCGCGTGTGTCGCCTGGCGTCGGTGGCCCGCAAGTCGCGCATCAAGTCCACGATGCGGTACAGCTCGGGCGCCTCGAACGCCAGGATCCACTCGTAGTCGCCGAGTGCGAAGGCGGGCACCGTGTTTGCCCGCACGTCCTTGTAACCCCTGGCGGCCATGCCGTGCTCGGCCAGCATGCGGCGGCGCTCCTCGTCGGGCAGCAGATACCACTCGTAGGACCGGACGAACGGATACACACAGACGTAGTTGCCGGGCTCCTCACCGGCGAGGAACGCGGGAATGTGGCTCTTGTTGAACTCGGCAGGGCGGTGCAGCGCGACGCTGCTCCACACCGCCGTGCTGGCCCGGCCCAGCGCGGTGGTCCGCCGGAAGTCCGAATAGGTCGCCTGCAGCGCCTCCACCGTCTCGGCGTGGGTCCAGAACATGAAGTCGGCGTCGGCGCGCATGCCCGCGACGTCGTAGATGCCGCGGACCACGACGCCGCGCTCCTCCTGCTGTTTGAGGAACGTCGTCATCTCGTCGACCACGCCCCCGCGGTCGTCTCCGAGGACGCCCGGTTGCGCCGCGAACACCGAGAACATCAGGTAGCGGATGGTCGCGTTGAGCTCGTCGAAATCCAGCTTGGCCATACGGTCTATCGTGCCACGCGCGCGGTGACAAGCGACGCGGCCGCCCGTGTGGCGGCGGCCACGCAGGCGGGCACCCCGATGCCGTCCAGATAGCCGCCCGCGACCGCCAGCGTCGGCGGCAGACCGGCCCGCAGTTCGGCCACCACGTGCTGGTGGCCGGGCCCGTACTGGGGCATCGCGTCGATCCAGCGCTGCACATGGCAGTCGACCGGTTCGACGGTGACCCCGAACACCGTGGCCAGATCCCGCGACGCCCACTCCAACAGGTCCTCGTCGCCGGTATTCCTGGCCACCTGGTCGCCGAACCGGCCGTACGACAGCCGAACCAGTTCGACGTTGCCCCGCCGCCCCCATTTGCGGCTTGACAACGTAATCGCCTTGGCCTGCACCGGATTCCGGTCGGCCACCAACACGCCGGACTGTTCCGGCAGCGGGGTTCCGCCTGGCAAGCCCAACGCCACCAGCGCGGTGGAGGCCACCTCGATGCGGCGCGCGGCGGCCGCCGTTCGCGGAGCCACCCCCTCGATCAGCCGCGGCAGCCGCGGCGCGGGCACGGCCAGCACCGCCGCGTCGGCGGGCCAGTGTTGCCCCTCGTCGTCGACCAACTCCCAGCCCCGCGGCGCCCGGTCGACCCGCTCCACGGTCACCTGAGCCCACTGGATGCCCGCCCGGCGCACCAGCTCGTCGACCAGGACGGCGTATCCGCCCTCGACGGCACCGAACACCGACCCCGTCGAGGGCGGCGGAAGCGCGTCGCGCACCGCCTCGGTCAGGTTCCTTGCCCCCCGGTCCAGCGCGGCGGCCAGCGTCGGAACCGCGGACCGCACGCCGATGGTGGCTGCCGAGCCCGCGTACACCCCGGCGAGCAGCGGATCCACCGACCGAGTCACCACCTGGCCGCCGAATCGGTCCCCGACCAGGTCGGCCACCGACGGGTCGGCGCCTGGCTGCCAGACGAACGGCCGGTTGGGTTCGTCGAGCATCACGCCGATCGTGGCGTCGTCGACCAGCCCCGCCAGCGCCTGCGGCTGCGACGGAATGCCCTGCAGGGTGGCCGCAGGCAGCGGGTGCAGCCGTTGCTGGCTGTAGATCAGCGGCCGGACTCCGGTGGTGCCGATCTGCCGGTGTGCCAGGCCGAGTTCGGCCAGCAGCGCAGGCACCTCGGGCCGTCGCGCGATGAATGCCTCGGCGCCGACGTCCAGCGGCTGGCCGCCGATCCGTTCGGTGCGCAGCACGCCCCCCAGCCGATCGGCAGGGTCGAACACGGTGATGGTCGCGGTGGGCCAGGCGACCCGCAGCCGGTAGGCCGCGACCAGACCCGAAATCCCGCCCCCCACAACGGCATACGACGTTGTCATAGCGAGTGCACCAACGCGACGACGTCGGTGATGACCGACGGGTCCGTGCCCGGCAGTACACCGTGGCCGAGGTTGAACACGTGGCCGGCGGCACCGGCGTCGACGGCGCGCCGACCGTCCTCGACGACGGCGCGCACGGCGGTCTGGGCCACGTCGAACCCGGCAAGCAGCACGACGGGGTCGAGGTTGCCCTGCAGGGCGGTGCCGGGTTGGACGCGGGCGGCGGCGTCGGTCAGCGACGTTCGCCAGTCGACTCCCACCACGGTTGCGCCTGCCTGCGACATGGCGCCGAGCAATTCGGCGGTGCCCACCCCGAAGTGCGTCATCGGCACCCCGGCGCCGGCGAGCGCGGCGAACACCCTGCTGCTGTGGGGCAGCACGTAGCTGCGGTAATCGGCCAGCGACAGCGTGCCCGCCCAGGAATCGAACACCTGGATGGCGTCCACGCCTGCATCAAGCTGGGTCTGCAGGAACGCGATCGTGATGTCGGTCAGCGCCGTCATCAACGCATGCCAGGTTCCCGGGTCCCCCAGCATCATCGCCTTGGTGCGCTCATGGTGTTTGCTGGGTCCGCCTTCGACCAGATAGGAAGCCAACGTGAACGGCGCGCCTGCGAACCCGATGAGCGGGACGTCGCCCAGGTCGGTCAGCAACTGCGACACCGCCTGCGCGACGGGTGCGACCTGTTGCGGCTCAAGGCCGTTGATCGCGTTCACATCGGCGATGCTGCGGACCGGGTGTTCGATCACCGGCCCAACGTCGGGCACGATGTCGAGCTCGACCCCGGCGGCCCGCAGCGGCACGACGATGTCGGAGAACAGGATTGCTGCGTCGACCCCGTGCCGACGGATCGGCTGCAAGGTGATCTCGGTGATCAACTCGGGATCGAAGCAGGCCTGCATCATGGTGTTCTTGGCCCGCAGAGCGCGGTACTCAGGCAGCGAGCGGCCTGCCTGCCGCATGAACCACACCGGCACCCGGCTGGGTTTGCGGCCGGTGGCTGCGGCCAGATACGGCGACTCGGGCAGCGTGCGGCGGTTCGTCATCGGTCTCAATGCTGCCATGCCTGTTCAGCGGCTTTTCACACGTCGGCACAGCAACAGCCCAGACCATGATCAGCTCGGGCACAAAATCGGCGCGCCTGCGCACAGACCAGCCAATATGGTCTAGCGTCAAACGGCATGACCACCGCCGAACCGGCTCAGTTCCGTGAAGCGGTGGCGGCGATGAATGCCACCACCGTGCGACCGGAAATCGAGCTCGGCCCGATTCGCCCGCCGCAGCGGCTGGCGCCGTTCAGCTATGCGTTGGGCGCCGAAGTCAGACACCCTGAGACGGCCATCGTCCCCGAGCGGTCCGAAGGCGACGCGTTCGGCCGGCTGATCCTGTTGCACGATCCCGAGGGCGCCGACGCGTGGGACGGCACCATGCGGCTGGTCGCCTACATCCAGGCCGACCTCGATCCCAGCGAGGCCCTCGACCCGCTGCTGCCCGACGTGGCGTGGAGCTGGCTGGTCGAGGCGCTCGAGTCGCGGGCCGAGCACCTCACCGCGCTGGGCGGTACGGTCACCGCCACCACGTCGGTGCGCTTCGGCGACATCTCCGGGCCGCCGCGCGCGCATCAGCTCGAACTGCGCGCCTCGTGGACCGCGACGACGCTTGAGCTGGGCCCCCACGTGCAGGCGTTCTGCGCGGTGCTCGAGCACGCTGCGGGCCTGCCGCCGGCCGGTGTCACCGATCTGAGCTCCCGCACGCGCGCCTGACGATGGCGGACCCCGAACAGGCCGCCGAGGCGCAGGAGGCTGAGGCCACACCGCTGCTCGCGCCACGGGACGGCGTACCACCGCTGTCGGTCAGTCGCGACGAAATCGCAAGAGCCGCAGATCTTTTGGCGTCCGGCCACGGCCCCTTCGCGGTCGACGCCGAGCGAGCGTCGGGCTTTCGGTATTCCAACCGCGCCTACCTGGTGCAGATCCGCCGCGCCGGTGCGGGCAGCGTGCTGATCGACCCGGTGAACCACGGCGGGGACCCGGTCGAGACGCTGGCCCCGGTCGCAGCGGTGCTGGCGACCGACGAATGGGTGCTGCACGCGGCCGATCAGGATTTGCCGTGTTTGGCCGAGATCGGCCTGCGGCCGCCGAAGCTTTACGACACCGAGTTGGCAGGCAGGCTGGCCGGTTACGACCGGGTGAACCTGGCGACGATGGTGCAACGGCTGCTTGGCCTGCAGTTGATGAAGGGCCACGGCGCGGCCGACTGGTCGAAGCGCCCGCTGCCGCATGACTGGCTGAACTACGCCGCGCTCGATGTCGAGGTGCTGCTCGACCTGCGCGACGCGATCGCCGCCGTGTTGGCTGAACAAAGTAAAACCGATTGGGCCGAACAGGAATTCGAGTTCGAGCGCACCTTCGAACCGTCACCGACGCGACGGGACCGGTGGCGGCGCACGTCGGGCATCCACAAGGTGCGCAATCCGCGGGCGCTGGCCGCCGTTCGGGAGTTGTGGGTGACCCGCGATCACATCGCCCGCCGCCGCGACATCGCGCCCGGGCGGATCCTGCCTGACTCGGCGATCATCAACGCCGCGACCGTCAACCCGGACACCATCGAGAAGCTGACCGAACTGCCGGTGTTCGGCGGCACCCGGCAACGCCGCAGCGCGCAGGTGTGGCTGGACGCGCTCGCCCGCGCCAGGACCACGGAGCCTCCCGAGGCGCAGGAGCCGTCCAACGGCCCGCCGCCCGCGTCGCGCTGGTCTCGGCGCAAACCCGAGGCGGCTGCCCGGCTGGAGGCGGCCAGAGCCGCGCTCAACGAACTGTCCCAACGGGTTTCGGTGCCACCGGAGAACCTGGTCTCCCCCGAGGTCGTCCGCCGGCTGTGCTGGGACTGGCAACCCGCCGCCGATACCATCGCGGCGGTCGACGCCTTCCTGCGCGATGCCGGGGCCAGGCCATGGCAACGCGAACTCGCCGACCCGGTGCTTGCCGAGGCACTCAATCCTGATCGCGAGCAGTCGTAACGGGCCCGGCCCGCGGCGCAGGTGCCTAATCTGGGTCGGTGGCGCTGCTTCTCGGTCCCGTGCTCCGACACGTCGACGACACGACTGCGCAGGTGTGGGTGCAGACCGATCAGGCCGCCACCGTGACGGTGCTCGGTTGCACAGCAAGGACATTCGAGGTCCAGGGTCACCACTACGCCCTCGTCCCGGTGACCGGCCTGGCCGAGGATTCCACGACCCCGTACCAGGTCAGCATCGACGGCGAGCAGGTGTGGCCGCCGCCTGATTCGCGGTTTCCGCCGAGTGTGATCCGGACGCGCGGCGGCGACTCCGCACACCGGTTGCGCGCCGTCTTCGGCTCCTGCCGATACCCCAAGACCGGGGTGGCCGACATCGACGAGGAACTCGGCGACGACGCGCTCGACTGCTACGCCGACCGGATGGCCGGCCAGCCGATGGATGAATGGCCGGACATGCTGATCCTGCTCGGAGACCAGGTGTACGCCGACGAGCTCACGCCCGAGGCCCGCAGGCACATCGCGGGCCGCAGGCGCACACACGCGAAACGGCCGCCCGAGGAGGTCGTCACGTTCGGCGAGTACGAACAGCTGTACTGCCATTCGTGGGGTGATCCGGAGATCCGCTGGATCATGTCGACGGTGCCCACCGCGATGATCTTCGACGATCACGACATCCGCGACGACTGGAACACATCGGCGGCGTGGCGGGCGGAGATGAACAAGCAGCCCTGGTGGCGAGACCGGATCCGCGCCGGTTTGGCGTCGTACTGGGTGTACCAGCATCTCGGCAACCTCAGCCCCGCGGAACTGGCCGCGGACGAGGACTACCGGCGGCTGCGCGACATCGACGGCGACATCTGGCCGGCGCTGGTCGAACTGGCCGACCGCGCGGACGCCGAGGTCGACGCGAACAAGGGCGTCCGGTTCAGCTTTCGATGGGACCTCGGCCGCAGCCGGTTCCTCATGATGGACAGCCGCAACGGCCGGATTCTGGACTCCGGGATGCGCATGATGATCGGCGAGCGGGAGTTCGGCTGGCTCGAGGCGCAGGCCGCCGACGGGCTTGACGAGCTGGACCACCTGATCCTCGGCTCGTCGGTGCCGTGGCTGTTGCCGCCGGTGCTGTCGGATTTGGAGACGGTGAACGAGATCGCCGCCGACCGGGGCGGCTGGCGCGGCAAGTTGGCCGAATCAATCCGCCAGGCAGCCGATTTCGAGCATTGGGCGGCGTTCTTCAAGTCATTTGTGCGGCTGACCGAGATGATCGCCCGGGTGGCAACGCATCCCGGCGGACCGGCGACCGTCACCGTGCTCTCCGGCGACGTCCACCACAGTTACGTCGCGCGCGCGCAATTGGCCGCGGCGTCCGACGCGACGGTGCATCAGGTCGTCTGCTCGCCGGTGCACAACAAGGTGCCCCCCTACGTCAAACCGGCGTTCAAAATCGGGTGGTCACACCGGCTTGCGCCGGTGATGCGGCGGTGGGCGCGTCGTCGAGGAGCGTCGTCGTTGCCTGTCACGTGGACCGATGTCTGCGGTCCGCTGTTCGGCAACACCATCGCCGTGTTGCGGATCTCGGGCCTCGACGCCGAGGTCGTCTTCGAGCAGCCCACCGCGTCAGGTGAGCTGGAAGTGGTCAGCCGGGTGCGGCTCACCGCTTGACGCCGAGCAGACGCAAAGTGACCCGACACGCCGAGAAAATGGGACACTTTGCGTCTGCTCGCGCTAGGAAGTGCGCACTAGGAGGTGGCGCCCGCTTCCGTCGCCGCGGCGAAAAGCGCTTCGGCCACCAGGGAATTGGGCTCACGGTCGAGCACGATCAGGCCGACGGCAGGCCCCGGTTGACGAGCAACCATCGGCCGCTGCGCCAGCCCCTCCGGCAGTACGAACGCGTCCAGCCAGGTGTGTGCGACCACGCTGCCCAATTGCAGGGTTTTCAGGTGCGCATAGATCGCCGCCACCGTGTCCGCCTCCACCACTGGGCGGAACTGAACGCCGTCGGCAGCCATGTTTGCGTCGATGATCCGACGGTTGCGCATCGACGGCGTGAGCGCGCACAGCGGTAGGTCCGCCGCTTCCGACCAGCGCACCTCGTCCTGTTCCATCAACGGATGCGTCGCGGGCGCCACCAATACGTAGCGCTCCCGGTACAACTCGACATGCCTTGTGCCAGGTGGTGTTTCGGAGTCCAGGTAGGAGAGGCCCGCATCCAACTCGAACTCCCCCAGTCGCCGGGCGATCTCCCGCGACGGCATCGACTCCACCTGCACCGTCGCACCCGGATACCGTTGCAGGAACCGCCCGGTCACCAACGGACTGGCGGGCACCGACGTGGGGACCGCGCCGATCCTGGCCGTCGCGGTCAAGCCGCCGCGCATCCGCTCGATGTCCGCCAGCAACTCGCTTCGTTCGGCCAGGATCCGATGCGCCCAGGTGATCACCCGCTGCCCCTCGGCGGTGAAGCCCTCAAAGCGCTGTCCACGCAACACGATCACGACGTCCAATTCGTGCTCGAGCTTGCGGATCGCGACGGACAACGTCGGCTGGCTCACGTGGCAGGCCGCTGCCGCGCGGCCGAAATGCCGCTCGCGCGCGAGCGCCACCAGATATTCGAGTTGTTGGATCGACACCTCACCGTGCACGGGTGCAATGATAGCGCTCGCCTATCACACCATGTCAGATGGCAAACACCAGGCTATTGTCTGCACCGCTATCCCGTTGTTAGCGTCAGCATCGTCGCCAGTGAACATCGAAAATGGTTGTCGACACGGCTATTTCGCGGCCGCGCGGTTGCGTGGCCGCATCGCACTCAGCAGCATCTTCAAGAAAGGTAATCGACCAATGGCCAAAGTGGTGTGCGTGCTCTACGACGATCCCGTCGACGGCTACCCGACCAGCTTCCCCCGTGACGGACTTCCCCACCTCGACGCATATCCCGACGGACAGTCGCTGCCGACACCATCGGCGATCGACTTCACGCCAGGCACGCTGCTGGGCAGCGTGTCCGGCGAACTCGGCTTGCGGCGCTACCTGGAAGACCTCGGCCACGAGTTGGTCGTCACCTCCGACAAGGACCGCAAGAACTCCGAATTCGACCAGCATCTGGCGGACGCGGAAATTGTGATCTCCCAACCTTTTTGGCCGGCCTACCTCACCGAGGAGCGGATCGCGCGGGCACCGAAGCTCAAACTCGCAATAACCGCGGGCATCGGCTCAGACCATGTCGACCTGGACGCCGCGATCAAGGCAGGCATCTCGGTCGCCGAGGTCACGTTCTCCAACAGCATCAGCGTCGCCGAGCACGTCGTGATGATGATCCTGTCGCAGGTGCGCAACTACCTGCCGTCGTACAAATGGGTCCTCGACGGGGGCTGGAACATCGCCGACTGTGTGCAGCGCTCGTACGACCTGGAGGGCATGCACGTCGGCACCGTCGCGGCGGGCCGGATCGGGCTGGCGGTGCTGCGCCGACTCGCCCCGTTCGATGTGCACCTGCACTACTTCGACAAGCACCGGTTGCCCGCCGAGGTCGAGGCCGAGCTGAACCTGACCTACCACCCGACGGTCCGCGACATGGTGCCGCACCTCGACGTCGTGACCATCAACGCGCCGCTGCATCCGGAGACGCGTGGCCTGTTCAACGACGAACTGATCGGCACGATGAAACGCGGCGCGTACCTGATCAACACCGCGCGGGCGCTGATATGCGACCGCGACGCCATCGTGCGCGCGCTGCAAAGTGGCCAACTCGCGGGCTATGCGGGCGACGTGTGGTTCCCGCAGCCGGCACCGGCGGACCACCCGTGGCGCTCGATGCCCCATCACGGCATGACGCCGCACATCTCGGGGTCGTCGTTGTCCGCGCAGACCCGGTATGCGGCGGGTACCCGCGAGATCCTGGAGAGCTACTTCACCGGTCGGCCGATCCGCGACGAGTACCTGATCGTCGACGGCGGCGCGCTGGCCGGTGTCGGGGCGCGCTCGTACACGGCGACCGCCTGACTTCGACGGCGAGCTGGGCCCTGCTCGCGCTACGAGGTGACGCGATCGATGTGCGTCACGAACGCCTCCCACACCGCATCGGGCGCCTCGATCTGCGGCCAGTGCCCGATCGTGTCGTCGAGCATGACGACGTCAGGATTGGGGATGACCTCGAGGTAGCGCTGCGCCATGTGCCTGCCCGAGTTCGGGTCGACGGGGCCGTCGATCAACCGCATCGGCACCGCCGTCTCCCGCATCGCGCGCACCCACCGATTGCGGTGGGCGTAGCGGTCGGTGACGAACCGACCGACCTTGTGCAGCACGCGTTTTCCGTCGTTGTACTCCAGTATTTCGTGGAACAGGTCGAGCATCCGCCGCGTCGGTTTGGTGTTGGGGCCGAACATCTCGTTGATCGTCGGCTCGATCAGACGCCGCGACAGCTGACTGCCCTGCAGCGGACTCAGGATGTCGCCCAACGGTGTTCGCGACATCAGCTTCTGCATCAACCGGGGCGTATACGCCTCGTTGAACAGGCCGCCGTTGAGCCAGGTGATCGATTCGATCTGCAGCGCACCGTAGGCGCGCTCGTCGAACTGCTGACGGGCCAGCAGTTCCTGGCCGACGGAGTCGCCGAGGTCGTGAGCCAGCACATGGGCCGAGCCGACGCCCAGGTGCGCCAACAGCGCCTCGTGCATGTCGGCGTGGTCGTGCACCGTGTACCCGTAGGCGACGGGTTTGGCCGAGAAGCCCATGCCGAGCATGTCCGGAGCGACGACGGTGAAACGCTCGGTCAGCCTGTCCCACAACGGCGCCCAGTCCCACGTGTTGAACGGATAGCCGTGGATGAGCAGCAGATGCGGGCCCTGGCCCGCCGTCCGGTAGAAGATGTCGAAACCCAGATAGTCGAAGTACTGTCCACCGGACTTCCAGCGTTCGAGCTCAGCATCCATCTGCGCAGCCCACCTAGGGTCCCAGCGTCGCTCAGTGGCCAGTTATGTCACGCGAACAAGCCTCAGGTTCAAGGGGTGATTGCAACGGCTCCTAGCTGAGGAGTTGTTGATGCGTCCGTCGCGTTATGCCTGTGTTGGTCGTCAGTTCTGGGGTCATGTCGGCGATGGCACGTCGGTGGTGGAGGCGGCGCAGGCAGTCGGTGTGTCGGTGCGCACCGGCTGGCGCTGGTTTGCCGATGCTGGCGGGGTGAGACCCAAATTTCCTGATGAGACCGGTGTGCGGAAGTGGTCGCGGCTGGGCGAAGACGAACGTAACGAAATTCAAGACGGCATTGCCAGAGGGGAAAGCATTCGGCAGATCGGCAGGCGGCTGGGCCGCCCGGCCTCGACGGTCATGCGTGAGATCGACCGAAACGCGTTCTGCCGTGGACGATATCGTTCGCGGTACCGGTTCGGGGCGCAACGGCACGGCGGCTGGGATGCCACGCCGAGGTATCGGGCCGGCGTCGCACAGGCGCGTGCTCACGCGCGGGCTCGACGCCCGAAACCGCGCAAGCTGGCCACCAATGAACGGTTGCACCTTGAGGTGCAGAATCGGCTGCTAGACGACCACAGTCCTCAACAGATCGCCAACCGGCTGCCGATCGAATTTCCCGACGATGCGGAGATGCGGGTGTCCCACGAGACCATCTATCAGTCGATCTACGTGCAGGGTAAAGGAAATCTGCGCCGTGAGCTGCACAAATGTCTACGCACTGGGCGGGCGTTGCGCAAGCCTCAACGACGCGGTAACCAGCGCCGAGGGCAAATCCGCGACATGGTCAACATCAGCGAGCGTCCACCGGAGGTCGAAGACCGTGCCGTACCCGGCCACTGGGAAGGCGACCTGATCATGGGTAGCACCGCATCGGGTTCGGCGATCGGCACCGTGGTCGAACGCATGACTCGGTTCGTGCTGCTGCTGCATCTGCCTGACGACCACGGTGCCCTGGCAGTGCAAGAGGCCATCGTCGCGAAAATGGCTCAGCTGCCGGCGATTCTGCGTAAGACACTGACCTGGGATCAAGGCAAAGAGATGGCCAATCACGCCGCTATCGCCGCAGCGACGGAATTAGATATCTACTTCTGTGATCCGCACTCACCATGGCAGCGCGGGACCAACGAGAACACCAACGGACTGCTGCGCCAATACTTTGCTAAAGGCACCGACTTGTCGATCTTCCCGGCAGACTATCTGGACTACGTCGCCGCCAAGCTCAACAACCGGCCCCGGCAAACCCTGAGCTGGAAGACCCCAGCCGAAACCCTCGACGAACTACTCTCAAACCCGTCAAAACCACCCGCTGTTGCAATCACAGCGTGAAACCGCCAGCGAAATCCGTGTGATAACTGGCCACTGGGCGACCGAAAGCTAGTCGAGGTGCTCGCTGACCGCGGGCTCTGCCGCGCGGGTTCCCAGCGCCGCCACCCAACCGGTGATCCGGCGGGCGATGTTGGCATCGGTCAGGCCGACATCGGCCAGCACCTCACCGCGCGACGCCTGGTCGAAGAACTGCTGCGGCAAGCCGAGGTCGCGGCACGGGACGTCGATCTCCGCGCGCCGCAGCGCACCCGACACCGCCGCGCCGACGCCGCCCGCGACGCCGTTGTCCTCGACGGTGACCACGAGCTTGTGCCCGCGGGCCAACTCGCCGAGAGCCTCCGGCACCGGCAGCACCCACCGCGGGTCGACGACCGTCACGCCGATGCCCTGGTTGCGCAGTCGCTCGGCGACCGCCAACGCCATCGCCGCGAACGGGCCGACCGCGACCAGCAGCACGTCGTCCGACATCCCGTCCGCGGGCAGCGCCAACACGTCGACGCCGTCGCGCCGCTCGAGCGCCGGAATGTCTTCGCCGACATCGCCTTTCGGGAACCGGATGGCGGTGGGACCGTCGTCGACGTCCAGCGCCTCGCCGAGCTCCTCGCGTAGCCGCGCGCCGTCACGCGGCGCGGCCACCCGCATGCCCGGCACGATGCCCAGCATCGACAGGTCCCACATGCCGTTGTGGCTGGCGCCGTCGGGGCCGGTGACCCCGGAGCGGTCCAGCACCATGGTGACCGGCAGCTTGTGTAGCGCGACGTCCATCATCACCTGGTCGAATGCCCGGTTCAGGAACGTCGAGTAGATGGCGACCACCGGGTGCATCCCGCCCATGGCCAGACCCGCCGCCGACGTCATCGCGTGCTGCTCGGCGATGCCGACGTCGAAGAACCGGTCCGGGAACCGCTGCCGGAACGACGTCAGGCCAGTCGGCCCTGGCATCGCGGCGGTGATCGCCACCACGTCACGTCGCCGACTGGCGTAGCCGATCAGCGCATCGGAGAACGCCGACGTCCACCCGGGCCCCGGCACGGAGGTGGCCAGCCCGGTCTCCGGGTCGATCACGCCGCACGAGTGCATCTGGTCGGCTTCGTCGTTCTCAGCGGGCGGATAGCCCATGCCCTTGCGGGTGACCACGTGCACGATCACCGGCGCCTTGAAGTTGCGTGCCTGGCGCAGCGCGGTCTCGACCGCGTGCTCGTCGTGGCCGTCGATGGGGCCGACGTACTTCAGGCCGAGGTCGGTGAACATCACCTGCGGCGACAGCGCGTCCTTGATGCCCGCCTTCACGCTGTGCAGGCACTGGTAGCAGAGCTCACCGACGAGCGGCACCCCGCGCAGCGCGCGCTTGCCCTCGTCGAGCACCTTCTCGTAGCCCGGTTGCAGCCGCAGCCCGGCCAGGTGCTCGGCGAAACCGCCGATGGTCGGCGCATAGCTGCGGCCGTTGTCGTTGACGACGATCACGACGGGCCGCCTGGCCGCGGCGATATTGTTCAGCGCCTCCCAGCACATGCCGCCGGTCAGCGCGCCGTCGCCGACCACAGCGACCACGTGCCGGTTGCGGTGCCCGGACAGCTCGAAGGCCTTGGCAAGGCCGTCGGCGTAGGACAGCGACGCACTGGCGTGGCTGGATTCCACCCAGTCGTGCTCGCTCTCGCTGCGCGACGGGTAACCGGACAGGCCGCCCTTCTTGCGCAGTGAGTCGAAGTCGTGGCTGCGGCCCGTCAGCATCTTGTGCACGTAGGACTGGTGGCCGGTGTCGAAGATGATCGGATCGTGCGGCGAGTCGAACACGCGATGCAGGGCGAGGGTGAGTTCCACCACACCGAGGTTCGGACCGAGATGCCCACCGGTTGCAGCGACCTTATGGATCAGAAATTCGCGGATTTCCTGCGCCAGATCGCTCAACTGCGACTGGGAGAGGTGCTGCAGATCAGCGGGGCCGCGGATCTGTTCAAGCATTAGGCCAGTGTAGCCACGGGTCAGTGGCTCAGTCGTATCGAGACTGGTAGATGTCGGGCACGCCGTCGTGGTCGGTGTCCGCAGTCTCGATCGCCTCGATACGCCGGTAGGCCGCGTTGCGACTCAACAACACGACCGCCGCCAGCGCACCTGCGACGACGGACCCGGCCAGCACCCCGATCTTGACATCGTCGCCCGCGGGGGTGCCGTGACCGAACGCCAGTTCACCGATCAGCAGCGACACGGTGAAGCCGATGCCCGCGAGCAGCGACACGCCGAGCACGTCCCGCCATGCCAGATCCTCGTCGAGCGCCGCGTGCGTGAATCTGGCCAGCAGCCACGCCGTGCCGAACACCCCGAGCGGCTTACCGATCACCAGGCCGGCGATCACACCGTCAGTGACCGGATGCAGCAGCGAGCCGCCAAGGCCGGACCAGCCGCCGACCGTCACCCCCGCGGCGAAGAAGGCGAACACGGGCACGGCGACGGCCGCGGACAGCGGTCGCAATTGGTGCTCGAACTTCTCCGCGCGACCGTTGTCGCCGAGCACCGGGACGGTGAAACCGAGGATCACGCCCGCGACCGTCGCGTGCACGCCGCTGGCGTGCACCAGGGTCCAGGCCGCCACGGCCAGCGGCACCAGCAGCCACCACCGCCCGAAACCGCGCTGCACGGCCAGCCCGAACAGGGCGATCGGCACCAGCGCCAGCGCCAGGGGGCCGACCGCCAGATGGTCGGTGTAGAAGACGGCGATGACGGTGATGGCCAGCAGGTCGTCGACGACAGCGAGGGTCAGCAGGAAGGTCCGCAGCGCGGTGGGTAGGTGTGTCGACAGGACCGCGAGCACCGCGAGCGCGAACGCGATATCAGTGGCGATCGGCACCGCCCAGCCGTCGAGGTGCTCGGGCTCGCCTGCCACCAGGGTGATGGCGATGAAGATCGCGGCGGGCACCACCATGCCGCCGATGGCAGCAGCGATCGGCAGTGCGGCGCGGCGCGGATCGCGCAGATCGCCCGCGACGAACTCGCGCTTGAGTTCGAGCCCGACGACGAAGAAGAAGATGGCGAGCAGCCCGTCGGCCGCCCACGCCGAAACGGAGAGGCGCAGATGTAGGGATTGCGGCCCGATCGCGAATTCCGACACGGTGCGGTAGGCGCTGGCCCACGGCGAGTTCGCCCACACCAGCGCGGCACCCGCCGCGACAAGCAGCAGCGTGCCACCGACGGTCTCCTTGCGAAGTATCTCGGAAAACCGTTGCGTTTCCGACCACGAGCCGCGTGTCAGCAATCGAAGCGGAGTACTCATCGCGCCGCGAAATTCATTGCCGTGCAGGCGAAGTCGGCGGGTCTAAAGGAGGTGTTCACAGGCATGCTCCGGGGTCGGCTATCGAAGACAAAACGCCGACCAGGCTTCCCGGCACACCCAGAGCCCAACCTACCAGGTTCAAATTGCTGTTGATTTCGTTCGGCACCCCGGTACATTTCTGTTCGGTGCGCCGGGAAGTCTGGTCGGCAAGTAGTTGTCCAACTCGCGAAAGGGCTTCCGTGAACGCATCTCCGGCGCCGTTGTGCACGGTCGTAAGGTGCTGATATGCACGCCGAGGACATGGCCGAGGACTTCCCGGTGGTAACCGTCGACTCCAACGCGTTAGAGGCGGCGCGCATGCTCGCCGAGCACCGTCTGCCGGGGATCCTGGTCACCGATGAGTCCGGGCATCCCTTTGCCGTGCTACCGGCGTCGCAGGTGGTGCGGTTCATCGTGCCCACCTACGTTCAGGACGACCCGTCGCTGGCCGGCGTGATCAACGAATCGGTGGCCGATCGCGCCGCGGACAAGCTCGGCAACAAGACGGTCGCCGATGTTCTGCCTGAACACCTCACCGACGTGCCTCCCGCGAACGCGGATGACACGATCATCGAAGTCGCCGCGATCATGGCGCGTTACAAGAGTCCACTGGTTGCTGTGATGAAGGATGGCGAGTTGCACGGGGTCGTCACCGCGTCACGTCTGCTGGACGCGGCGTTGAGGCACTAGTCCATTGACGACTGTCATCGCGATCGCCGTCTTCGTGGTCGCGTACGCGCTGATTGCCAGCGACCGCATCAACAAGACATTGGTCGCGCTCTTCGGTGCCGGCATCATCGTGGCTCTCGGCATCGTCGAGTCCGAGGACGTTTTCTATTCGCACGAGACCGGGATCGACTGGGACGTCATCTTTTTGCTCTTCGGCATGATGATCATCGTCAGCGTGCTGCGGCAGACCGGGGTCTTCGAATACGTGGCGATCTGGGCGGCCAAACGCGCAAAGGGTTCGCCGCTGCGGATCATGATCCTGCTGGTGTTGGTCACCTCGTTCGCATCGGCGTTGTTGGACAACGTGACAACGATCTTGTTGATCGCTCCCGTCACGCTGCTGGTGTGTGACCGCCTCGCCATCAACCCGGTGCCCTTCCTGATCGCAGAGGTTCTCGCGTCGAACATCGGTGGCGCCTCGACCTTGGTGGGCGATCCTCCGAACATCATCATCGCGAGTCGAGCAGGTTTGACGTTCAACGACTTTCTCGTCCACATGACGCCGATCGTCATCATCGTCATCATTGCGTTCATCGCTTTGCTGCCGATCGTGTTCCGTGGTTCGTTCGACGTCGACCCCGCCCGCGCGGCCGACGTGATGTCACTGGTGGAACGGGAAGCCATCCGTGACCCACGGCTGCTGATCAAGAGCGGCGTCGTCCTCGCGCTCGTCTTCACCGCGTTCATCGGCCATTCGGTGTTTCACATCGCGCCGTCGATCGTCGCCTTGCTGGGTGCGGGCATTCTGATTTTGATCTCAGGCTTGGAGCGACGCGACTATCTCGCGGGCGTGGAGTGGGAGACGCTGCTGTTCTTCGTCGGACTGTTCGTGATGGTCGGCGCGCTGGTGAAGACCGGCGTCGTCGACGAACTGGCACGGTCGGCAACCGAGATCACGCAGGGAAACGGGCTACTGACGGTGATGTTGATTCTCGGCGTCTCCGCACCGGTGTCCGGGGTGATCGACAACATCCCCTTCACCGCGACGATGACGCCGATCGTCAGCGAGTTGGCGGCCAGCATGCCTGACATGGCGCACCCCCACGCGCTGTGGTGGGCGCTGGCCCTCGGGGCGGACTTCGGCGGCAACCTCACCGCGGTCGGGGCGAGCGCCAACGTCGTGATGCTTGGAATCGCCCGTCGCGCAGATTATCCGATCTCCTTCTGGGAGTTCACCCGCAAGGGCGCGTTGATCACGATGGTGTCCATTGTGCTTTCAGCGCTCTATCTCTGGCTGCGGTACTTCGTCTTCGGCTGATTGCGCGCGCGACGTAGCGCCCCGCGACCCAATCCGGCGGGCTACCGTGAACTGTCATGATCATCGAACGGCGGAGCGTGATCGACGCGCCGGCCGACCAGGTCTGGGCGCGGGTGGTCACGCCAGAGGGCATCAACGACGAGGTGCGACCGTGGATGACCATGACGATGCCGCGCGCAGCCGACGGCCTCACTGTCGACAACGTGCCGGTCGGCGTCCCGATCGGACGGGCCTGGCTGCGGTTGTTCGGCGTGCTGCCGTTCGACTACGACCGGTTGACCATCGCAGAACTGCAGCCGGGCCGCAGCTTCGACGAGCAGTCGACGATGCTGAGCATGCGTCAGTGGCGTCACCAGCGCTCCGTGGATCCCGACGGAACATCGAAAACCGTTGTGCACGACCGTATTACCTTCCAGTTGCGGGTGCCGCTTCGCCCTGCCACGCCGATCGTCGCAGCGGGGCTCCGAGCATTGTTCGGCCACCGGCACCGCCGTCTGCAGCGGCACTTCGCCGGGTCCTAGCGACACGAGCAGATCCGAATAGCCGCCGAACCCGCGGCGGCCGTGCACAATCGGAGCCATGGCTGATATCGGCGATGCGGCCCAACGGCCACCGCTGGACGACGTCTCGAAGGCCATCATCAGCGCGCTGCAGCAAGACGGGCGGCGCTCCTACTCGGCCATCGCCGAGGAGATCGGCATCTCCGAGGGCGCGGTCCGGCAGCGGGTGCAGCGCCTGATGAACGGCGGCGTGATGCAGATCGTCGCGGTCACCGACCCGACGGAACTCGGCTTCGGACGCGAGGCCATGATCGGCATCTGCTGCTCCGGTGACAGCCTGCAGGTCGCCGAAAAGCTCACCGAGGTCGACGCCATCGACTACGTCGTGGTGACCGCGGGCCGATTCGACGTAGTGGTCGAGGTGGTCTGCGAAGACGACGCGGAGCTACTGGACATCCTCAACACCGAGATCCGCACACTGCCAGGCGTCTATCTCGCCGAAACCCTGGTCTACCTGAAGACACTGAAGCAGCAATACAACTGGGGCACACGTTAGGCCAGCAGGCCTAATTCACGCGCTTTCCGCACCGCGTCTCGGCGCTTCGTGACGTCCAGTTTCGTCAGAATCGCCGACACGTGATGGTCGACGGTCTTGACCGACAGATACAGCCGTTCCGCGAGTTCGGCGTTGGTCAGGCCGTCGTCGAGCAGACGCAGCACCTCGGTCTGGCGGGTGGTCAACCCGGCGGGGTTGGCCAGCGTCGTCGCGCGCCGACGGGCGGGCACCACCGAAATGCCCCTCGACCGCAGGGCGCGGCGCACTTTCCCGGCCACCGCGTCGGCGCCGAGCCGATCCAGGATGTCCAACGCGCGCGACGCATGGGCAGCGTCGCCGGAGTCGACCAGCGCGAGCGCGGCGTCGTACGGCATCGAACGACGATGGAAGCCGTCGGCCGCGGCCTCGTAGGCCCCGTCCAGCAGCAGTCGATACGGTTCGGCCACCCCGACGACGTCGACGTCGTCGCCCAGCCGTCGCAACCAGACCGCCAACTCACCGCGCGACCATTCCAACCCGGTGACCGGCCCGCCCAACAGTAACTCGCGACACTGGGCGATACGCTCGTCGGGTTCTCCTGTGAGCCAGGACTTTTCGACGATCGCGGCGGCGACGGGCAACATCCGGATCGGCTCGGCGAACCGGCACGCCAGCGTCCACGCGTCGTCGAGTAAGGGGCCTGCGGTCCCAGCCTTGCGCATGTCCACCACCGCGCGGATCAGCGACGGCCACGTCCTGGCCAGCGGGGCACTCGGAAACTCCAGCAGCCGCGCGGCGTCGGCCGCCGCGTCGTCCCAGTCCCCCACCATCAGTTGAAGCCGTGCGCGCGAACCCATCTGCCACACCCGACAGATCGGGAGGTCGTGTTCGTGCATCAGCGGGATGCTGACATCGAGCAGTTCGGCGGCGACGTCGAGCCTGCGCTGCTCCACGTCGAAGTAGGTGATGTTGCTCCAGCCACCGGAATACAACTCGTCGATGTGCGTGGGCGCCGAATTGAGGATCGCCATGATTTCGTCGCGCCCGGTCTCGTCGCCATTGAGCAGCACCGCGTAGTTATCGATCAGCCGGACGCGGATCCCCAAATCGGTATCGCCGGTCTTGTCGGCGACTTCGCGGGCGCGCGCGACCAACGCCTTGGCCCGGTCCAGTTCGGTCGCCTGCACGGCGAGGTACGCCTGCATCGCGAACGCGTGGCCAAGCTGCACCAGCTGCGTGGCGTCGTCGGCGTCTGGGTGCAGCACCGACATCGCTTGGCTGGCATGGCCTTCCGCTTGCCCGCGGTCGGCGTTGTACCACTGGTAGACGGCCAGCGAGTGGTGGTTGGCGCTGACCGCGGCGGGCTGGCCCAACACCTGGCGGATCCGCATCGCACGGTGACATGAGGAGATCGCGTCGGCCAGCCGGTCGGTCAGGTAGTACTCCCACGCAAGCTGCTCGAGCAATTCCGCCTCGGCCTGCGGCTGCAACGGGCCGCCCCGCTCGAGCGCGATCGTGAAGAACTCGGTCGACTGGCTGTGGGCGCCCGAGCGCGCCGCCGTGGTGCCCGCTTCTCCGGCGTACCGCCGGATCCTGTCGATGTCGCCCGCGCCGAGCGCGTGGTGGGTCAACACCGCAGGGTCGACGTGACCGGTGGCCTCGTAGGCGTCGATCAACCGGCGATGCAGTCGCGGTTCGGCACCGGCCGGGATCACGCTGCGGATCGCGAGTCGGCACAGGTCGTGGCGGAAGGCGACGCCGCGCGGGCTCCTGCGGATCAGGCCCGCCTCGGCCAGCGCCCGCGAGGCAGGCAGCGTGACGCCCAGATCGACCAGCAGATAGTCCGGGATGACGCCCGGCGAGCAGGTCAGCAGGTTCAGCAGATCCCACGCCGAGGGGTCCAGCCCGGAGGTGCGCGCGAGCACCGCGTCGCGCACGGTGGTCGGCAGGTCGTCGCCGTGGTGTTCGAGCATCTCGCACACGAAGAACGCGTTGCCCCCGGTGATGTCGTGCAGCCATGCCGGATCGACGCTGCGCTCGCCGACGAGGGATTCGACGGCCTGCAGGGACAGCGGCGGGATGGTCAAAGATTCGGCGCGCGGCGACCGGGCCACGTCGCCGAGCAGTTCGCGCATGCGATGGTTGGCCCCTACCTCGTCGTCGCGAATGATCCCGATGATCAGCGAGCGGGTCTGCGCGATTCTGCGCAGCACGAACCGCAACAGGTCGATGGTGCCCTGGTCGGCCCACTGCAGGTCGTCGAGCACGAAAATCGAAGGCGCGGTGCACAAGTCGTCGTGCAACGCGGAGAAGATGTCGTAGGGCGCATCGCTGTGTTCGAGAAGCTCCCTGCTGGCGGGCGCCAGCGCGGGTGACAGGTCGTGGATGGGGCCGAGGGGACGCGGGGTCGGCAGCGGATCGCAGACGCCCCACAGCAGACGTTCGTCACGGATCCACCCGTCGACGAACGATTCGACGAACGACGTCTTGCCCGCACCGGACTCCCCGCTGACGATCAACATCCCGCCGCGCCCCGCACGCGCGTAGTCGGCCCTGGCTTGCACCCTGCCGAGTTCGTCGGTGCGCTCGATGAGCTTCACAGTGACCGATGCTAACGGGGCGAGCGCCGCTCTGAGCAGCGAATATACCCGTCTCCGCAAAGATGGGTAACTTCCCCCCATGCCCGGGCGGCCGGGGTGGCCGAACGTTGTCTCAGCCGCGGCGCATGGTCGCGGAACGTCGATCAAGACAGGAGACAACGATGAAGCGCTTTCTGATCGAGCGGCAGATCCCCGGAGCCAGCGAGCTGACCGAAGAGCAGTTGGCGGGCATTGCCGCGAAGTCCAACGACGTCGTGGCATCGCTCGGCGTGCCGTATCGCTGGATCACCAGCTATGTGGCAGGCGACAAGATCTACTGCGTACACGAAGCCGAGGACGAGGACACCATCCGGGAGCATGCCCGCCGCGGCGGGTTTCCGGCCAACTCGGTCACCGAGGTGGCCAACGAGTTCGGCCCGCACACGGCTGAGCGGATCGTCAGCACGCACTGATCTACAGCGGTATGCGTCGTGGCCGGTCGGATGCCGGCCACACATACGGCAGATCGTCGGGCACGTCACCGAAGACCGGCCGGTAGTGGGCCGGATCCTTCCGCAGCAGCGCCGATTGGTGACTGCGGTGGAAGGCGTGATCACCCAGCCACGGCGGCAGTTCCCCCGCGGCCCCCAACGCCGCCTGATCGCGTGGCGCCGAAACTCCGGTGCCACGCGTCAGGTCGGCGAGCAGCGTCGTCGCACAGGTGTCGGCGTTGCCGAGTTCGCACCACACCGCGCAGATGTCGAGCCCGTAGCGGACCAGCGCCTCTTCGTATCCGGCCCACATCGCCGCGGCGGGGTGATGCCGCCAGCCGTACCCGGCCACCGTCAGCGCGCGGACCACTTGGATGGTCTCCACCCGCTGCTTACCGAGGCGGCGGTTGTCGAGCACCCTTGCCGTCGCAGTGAATTCGGCGTACGGCAAGAAAGTCTGCATGACCTCAGGCAGGCACCGGGTCGGTCTCCCGGTCCCATGCGCGATGCTTGGCGAGTTCGGTTGCGAACGCGTCGGCGAACTCGTCGGTGAGGTCGTCGGCGGCCGCCGCGGTCGACACGACGCCGGTGGACACGACAATGTCGGTGTCGTCGGCCAGGTGCTCAGCGATGCCGAGGTTGCGCAGCAGATCCACCCCTGAGCCGAAAGCGGCGACGGCCTTGAGATGTTTGTAAGCCTCGGTGATGAAATGCATCGCGTAGCCGTCGCCGGACAGCGTTTCCACCGACTGCGGACCGCACGGCACCACCACCGCGTCGTAGAGCACCGACGACATGGTGGTGATGGCGCGGTCGACGGCCACCTCGCCGCCCGATCCACCCGTCAACGTTCCGCCGGCGACCGGGGCCAAGACCTCGACCACCGCGCCCCGCTGTTCGAGTGCCCTGGTCAGTCGTTCGACGCCTTTCGCGTCGACGCCGTCTGCCGCCAGCACCGCGACCTTGCGGGTTTCGACGCTGTCGGTGGCGGTGTTCAGCTGCGAAAGCGCAGGCGATGCGGGCATCTTGTCGTCGACCGGCTCCTCGGCCGGTGCGGGCAGTCCGAGCTTGGCCGCGACGCCGCTCGCCAGTTCATGGTCGACCAGGTTGAGCTGGTCGACCACCCTGGCGCGGATCTCGGGCGTCTCGACCTTGCCCAGTTCGAATGCGTACGCGGCGACGATGTGCTTGGCCTCGACCGGCGACATGCTCTTCCAGAACATCCGCGCCTGGCTGTAGTGGTCGGTGAAGCTCTTGGCGCGCTGGCGGATCTTGTGGCCGTCGACCTTCTCGGTGTAGTGCCGGAACACGCCCTCGTCGGCCAGCGCCGGGCAGCCGCCGCCCAGCGTGTTGGGGAAGTAACTACTCCTGCCCTGCGGTATTGCATGCTGGCCGTAGCCGTCCTGCTGGTTGTTGCGGACATCAGCGAGCGGCCGGTTGACCGGCAACTGCGCGAAATTCGGCCCGCCGAGCCGGATCAGCTGCGTGTCCAAATAGGAGAAGTTGCGGAACTGCAGCAGGGGGTCGTTGGTGAAGTCGATACCGGGCACCACGTTGGCGGTGTGGAAGGCGACCTGCTCGGTTTCTGCGAAGAAATTCTGCGGGTTGCGGTTGAGCACCATCTTGCCCACCGGTCGAACCGGAACCAGTTCTTCCGGAATGAGTTTCGTCGCGTCCAGCAGATCGAAGTCGAAGTTGAACTCGTCACTTTCGGGAACCAACTGGACGCCCAGTTCCCACTCTGGGAAGTCGCCGGACTCGATCGCCTCCCACAGATCACGCCGATTGAAGTCGGGATCCTTGCCTGCGACCTTCTGACATTCGTCCCAAACAAGGGAATGCACACCGAGTTTCGGTTTCCAATGGAACTTGACGAACGTGCCTTCGCCCTTGTCGTTGACGAAACGGAAGGTGTGCACCCCGAAGCCCTGCATCATCCGATAGCTGCGCGGCAGCGCCCGGTCCGACATCAGCCACATGATCGTGTGCAGCGTCTCCGGCTGCAGCGAGACGAAGTCCCACAGCGTGTCGTGGGCCGACTGCGCCTGTGGAATCTCGTTGTGCGGCTCCGGTTTGACCGCATGCACGAAATCGGGGAACTTGATGCCGTCCTGGATGAAGAACACCGGGAAGTTGTTGCCGACGAGGTCGTAATTGCCCTGCTCGGTGTAGAACTTCGTCGCGAACCCGCGCACATCACGGACCGTGTCGGCCGACCCGCGAGACCCGGCCACCGTCGAGAACCTGACGAACACCGGCGTCTGCTTACCCGGCGTGGTCAAAAACCTCGCCGCGGTGTGCTCGGCGAGCGAATCGTCGTACGGTTCGAAGTAGCCGTAGGCACCCGCTCCGCGGGCGTGAACGACCCGTTCAGGGATGCGCTCGTGGTCGAAATGGGTCATCTTCTCGCGGGCGTGAAAGTCCTCCAGCAGAGTGGGGCCGCGTTCGCCGACGGTCAGTGAGTCGTCGGTGTGGTCCACCCGAACCCCCTGCTGGGTAGTCAGGTAGCCCGTCTCCCGGCTGACGCGTACGCCGTCGAGTTGTTCTTGCTTAGCGTTTTGCCCGTTGTCCACCATGACGGGGCGGGTACCCAAATCAGCGAGTCAGAACCGCGACGCATTCGACGTGGTGGGTCAGCGGGAACGAGTCGAACACCCGCAGGCCCTCCACGCTGTACCCGGCGCCGAGGTAGAGCCCGACGTCGCGGGCGAAGGACGCGGCCTCGCAACCGATGTGGATCACGCGTGGCACTTCGGCGGCGGCCAGCAGGTCGATGACATCGCGACCGGCGCCCGACCGCGGCGGATCCAGGACCGCGACATCGGCGCGGCCGGTGTGCGCCATCTGCGACATCAGGGCTCTGCGCACCGAGTCGGTCAGCACCGTCACCCAGCCGAGGTCGCTCATCGCCGCGCGCGCCGACCGCGACGCGCCGCGCGAGGTGTCCACCGTGACCACTTTGCCGCCCTCGCCGACACCTTCCGCCAGCACCGCGGCGAAAACGCCTGCGCCGCCGTACAAGTCCCACGCCGTCATGCCCGGCGCGAGTTGGGCCCAGTCCGCCACCAGCCGGCTGTAGGTGGTCGCCGCGTCACGATGCGCCTGCCAGAACGCCGTCACCGGCACCCGCCACACCCGCTCACCGACCCGCTGCAGGGCCTCGTAGCGACCCTCGGCCACCAGCGTCGTGGTCTTGCGCCCGGTCCGCGGGCCCGACTGGACGACGTGCCGTTCGCCGTCGTCGTCGATCGCCACGTGCAATTGGGCGCCCGGCGGCCACACCCAGTCGTTGATGCCGTCGAGCATCCCCGTCGGCAGCTGCGCGCAGTTCAGTTCGGTGACCAGTTCGGAGCTGTGATAGCGGTGAAAACCCGCCCGGCCCTCTGCCGTGGTGTCCAGACGCACCCGGGTGCGCCAGCCGGTCGGCTCACCGGTGCCGACCGGTTCGGCGACGGCGGAGTCCTCGTCGCGCCATTGATAGCCGCCGAGCCGGGCCAGCTGGTTGGCCACGACCTCGCCTTTGAGCCTGCGGGTGGCGTCCCGATCGGCGAACGCCAGATCGCAGCAGCCGGCACCGTCGACACCGGCGATCGGGCACAGCGAGTCGATGCGGTCGGCCGACGGCTCGATCACCTCGACAACGTCTGCGTGCCAATACGATCCGTGGTCCCCCACCACTCGCACCCTGACCGTCTCACCCGGCAGTGCGTAGCGCACGAACACCACCCGGCCGTCATGGCGCGCCACACAGCTACCGCCGTTGGCCGGTGCCCCGGTGGTCAGTGTCAGGTCCTCCGGCCATGGCGGCGGTTCGTCGTCGTCTGTGCTAGTCGGCTCGGCTCGACTGCGCTCGCCTTCGGTGCTCAATCCAGGAAACCTCTGCGGATATCACCGGGCGCGGCGTGCGGCTGCAACGTCTTGAGCCGCTCCGACGAACTCAGTTGCCACGGCACCGAAGTCACCATCACGTTCGGCATGAACAGCAGTCTGCCTTTGAGCCGCAGCGCGCTCTGGTTGTGCAGCACCTGCTCCCACCAATGCCCGACGACGTACTCCGGGATGAACACCGTGACCACGGTGCGAGGCGACTCCCTGGTGACCCGTTTCACGTAATCGAGGACAGGACGGGTGATTTCGCGGTAGGGCGAAGCGATCACCTTCAGCGGCACGCTGATGTCGCTGTCCTCCCACTGATGCACCAACTCGCGGGTCTCCCCGTCGTCGACGCTGACCGTGATGGCCTCGAGCACGTCGGGTCGGGTGGCCCTGGCGTAGGCCAGCGCACGCTTGGTGGGCAGATGCAGCTTCGACACCAGCACCACGGCGTGGTTGCGGCTCGGCAACACCATGTCGTCGCCCTGTTCCTCGGCCTGCTCTTCGAGTTCCCGGGAGACGGTGTCGTAATGCTTGTGGATCATTCTCATGATGACGAACAGCGCGCCCATCGCCAGGATCGCGATCCATGCGCCCGCGACGAACTTCGTCACCACCACGATGATCAGCACGGTGCCGGTGCAGACGAAGCCGATGGTGTTGATCACCCGCGACCGCATCATGTGCCGACGCGCCGCGGAATCCGTCTCGGTGCGCAGCAGCCGGGTCCAGTGCCGGACCATGCCGATCTGGCTGAGCGTGAACGACACGAACACCCCGACGATGTACAACTGGATCAGCGCGGTCACCTCGGCGCGGAACGCGACCACGAACGCGATGGCGGCCAGTGCGAGGAACAGGATGCCGTTGGAGAACGCCAACCGGTCGCCGCGGGTGTGCAGTTGGCGTGGCAGATAACGGTCCTGGGCCAGAATCGATCCCAGCACCGGGAAGCCGTTGAACGCGGTGTTGGCGGCCAGGATCAGGATCAACGCGGTGACGCCGGCGATCAGGTACAACCCGATCGGGAAGTTGTGGAACACCGCGTCGGCAAGCTGTGCGATCAGCGTCTTCTGGTGGTAACCGGGCGGGGCGCCGACCAGCTGCTCGGGGGTGTCGGCGATCTTCACGCCGGTCTCCTTGGCCAGCATGATGATGCCCATGAACAACGACACCGCGATGACCCCGAGCATCAACAGCGTGGTCGCGGCGTTGCGGGACTTGGGTTTCCGGAACGCGGGCACTCCGTTGCTGATCGCTTCGACACCGGTCAGCGCCGCGCAGCCCGACGAGAACGCCCGGGCGACAAGGAAAATCATCGCGAACCCGAGCACCTGACCGTGCTCGGAGTGCACCTCGAAGCTCGCGGATTCGGCGCGCAACGGGTCGCCGAGGACATGGATCTGAAACAGCCCCCAGCCCAGCATGACGTACACGCCGATCATGAACGCGTAGGTGGGAATTGCGAACGCGGTACCGGATTCCCGGATGCCCCTGAGGTTTATCGATGCCAGCAGCAGGATCGCGACGACCGCGAACAGCACCTTGTGGTGGTTGATGAACGGGATCGCCGAGCCGATGTTGGCCATCGCCGAGGACATCGAGACCGCGACGGTCAGCACGTAGTCGACCAACAGCGCGCTGGCCACCGTCAGCCCGGCAGTGGGCCCCAGGTTGGTGGTGACCACTTCGTAGTCGCCGCCGCCGGACGGGTAGGCGTGCACGTTCTGCCGGTAACTGGCGATGACGATGAGCATCACCGCGGCGACGGCGAGGCCGATCCACGGGGCCATCGAGTAGGCCGTCAGCCCGGCGACGGAGAGCACCAGAAAGATTTCCTCCGGTGCGTAGGCGACTGATGACAGCGCGTCGGAGGCGAACACGGGCAGCGCGATGCGCTTGGGTAAGAGCGTGTGGGCGAGCTTGTCGCTGCGGAACGGCCTGCCGAGGACCAACCGGCGCGCAGCGGTCGAAAGCTTGGACACGAGAGCCAAGAGTAAGCCCGACGGCCATCAGCCGTCGGAAAGCGGTAGCGTTCTCCCTTGCGCAGGTTCGCCACAGACATGCCGGAAAGGACTGTCAGGTGCGGGTAGTGGTCATGGGGTGCGGCCGGGTTGGCGCGTCGTTGTCGGACAGCCTGGCCCGGATCGGCCACGATGTGGCTGTCATCGATCGCGACAGCACGGCCTTCCATCGTCTGTCCCCCGAGTTCCCGGGTGAGCGGGTGTTGGGCATGGGCTTCGACCGCGATGTCCTGCTGCGGGCGGGCATCGAGGAGGCGGGCGCGTTCGCTGCGGTGTCGTCGGGCGACAACTCCAACATCATCTCGGCGCGGGTGGCCCGTGAGACGTTCGGCGTCGAACGCGTGGTGGCCCGCATCTACGACGCCAAGCGCGCGGCCGTCTACGAACGGCTGGGCATCCCGACGGTGGCCACCGTGCCGTGGACCACCGACCGGTTGCTCAACGTGTTGACCCGGGAGACCGAAACCACCAAGTGGCGAGATCCGACCGGCAACGTCGGCGTCACCGAGCTTGCCCTGCACGAGGAGTGGGTCGGGCACCGGATCACCGCACTGGAGAGCGCCACCGGCGCCAGGGTGGCGTTCATGATCCGGTTCGGCGCGGGCCTGCTGCCCGACCCCAAGACGGTCATCCAGGCCGGCGATCAGGTGTACATGGCGGCCATCGCCGGGCACATCGCCGAGGCGCTGGCGATCGCGGCGCTGCCGCCGAGTGAGGACGTGGAGTCGGCATGAAGCGCGTCCGTGACGACATGGAGGAGCGGCGGCGATGAAGGTCGCGATTGCCGGAGCGGGTGCCGTCGGGAGATCCATCGCCCGCGAGTTGGTCGAGACCCACGAGGTCACGCTGCTTGAGCGCAACCCCGACCACATCGACGTCGACGCCATTCCCGCCGCCCATTGGCGTCTTGGCGACGCGTGCGAGTTGAGCCTGCTGGAGTCGGTCAAGCTCGAGGAGTTCGACGTGGTGATCGCCGCGACGGGCGACGACAAGGTCAACGTGGTGGTCAGCCTGCTGGCCAAGACCGAGTTCGCCGTGCCGCGCGTGGTGGCCAGGGCCAACGATCCGCGCAACGAGTGGCTGTTCGACGAGAACTGGGGCGTCGACGTCGCGGTGTCCACGCCGCGCATGTTGGCCTCGCTCGTCGAGGAGGCCGTCGCCGTCGGCGATCTGGTGCGGTTGATGGAGTTCCGCAAGGGCCAGGCCAACCTCGTCGAGATCACGCTGCCCGACGACACGCCGTGGGGCGGCAAGCCGGTCAAGCGGCTGGACTTGCCGCGCGATGCGGCGTTGGTGACGATTCTGCGTGGCCCTCGGGTGATCGTGCCCGAGTCCGACGAGCCGCTGGAAGGCGGCGACGAGCTGTTGTTCGTGGCCACCACCGACGTCGAGGAAGCGCTGCGGGAGCTGCTGCTGCACCCGCGCGCCACGCGCTGAGGTTCAGCGCTGCAAGTAGGCCGCGTCTTCGGCAGCGACTTTGTCGTAGTCGCATTGCGCGTTGGAGATGCCGATCGCGGACACCACTCCGGCCACTACGAACAGCGTCGCCGTCACCAGTGCGCCATGCCGGAATCCCGCGAAATCGACTGTGCCGCCGAGAATTACGCCCGTGAATGCGATCGCAATCAGGCCCGCGATCCGGGCCACGGCATTGTTGATGGCCGAACCGATGCCGCTTTGCGCCGGGTCGACGGCGGCCAGGATCGCCGCCGTCAGCGGCGACACCGTGATCGACAGTCCGAGACCGAACACCACCAGCCCCGGCAACATCTGCGTCCAGAAGTCGAATGGCTCCCCCGCCATGGTCATCCAGAGGTAGCCCGCCGCGGCGATCAGCGGACCGCCCGCCATGAACAGCCGCGGCCCGTGCACACCGGCAAGCGTGCCGAACCGGCGGGCCAGCAGGAACGACAGCACCGGGATGGGCAGCGTGGCCAGCCCCGCTTGGGTCGCCGATAGGCCCGCCGCCTCCTGCAGGAACAGCGCGACGATCAACGTGCCGAGCGACACCGCCGCATAAAGGAACACCGTCGCGAGGTTGCCCACCGCGAAGTTGCGTGCGGCGAAGATGTGCAGCGGCATCATCGGATGCGGGCAGCGGCGCTCCCAGAACGGGAACACCGCCAGGCACCCCAACCCGATCACCAGGGCCGCGACGACCTGAGGATGGCCGAAGCCGAGCCGCTGCCCTTCGATGAGCCCGTACACGGCACCGGTAAGGCCGACGGCGGTGAGCAGCGCGCCGATCACGTCGACGCGCGCGGACCGGTCCGCGGTTTCGGGTCGCGACAGCCTGGTGGTCAGGTACAGCGTGGCCACCAACGGGACGATGTTGACCCCGAAGATCCAGCGCCAGCCGACGGCATCGACCAGCAGACCGCCCAGCAGCGGACCGATCACGAACGCGGTGCCGGTCCACGCCGTCCACGTGCCGATGGCCCGGGCCTGGGCGGCGCCGGAGAACCGCGCGTTGATCATCGCCAGCGAGCTCGGCACCAGAAACGCCGCGCCGACGCCCTGCAGACACCGTGCGGCGATCAGCACCCAGCCGCTGGGCGCGAGCGCGCACAGCACCGACGCCACCCCGAACACGACGATGCCCATCCGCAGCACCGCGAGTCTGCCGAACTGATCCGAAATCGCCCCTGCGACAAGGATCAACGCGCCGAGGGTGAGCAGATAGCCGTCGACCACCCACTGCTGCAGCGCGAGGCCACCGCTGAATTCGCGGCTGATCGCCGGCAGGGCCAGATTGACTACCGAACCGTCGAGGAACGCGACGAACGAAGCCAGCACCGCGACCGCGATGAGCGGTCTGTCGCTATCCGCCTTGGTGGGCATCGGGTTGCGCTAGGTCCCCGTGTTCCTCGGTGGTCGTCGCGGGTTGTCGGGCATCGTGGGCGTGCAGCGCGCGCTGGGCGGCGCGGATGGCCAGATACGTGACGAGCGCCGCCACCGCGGTCAGCGGCCATCCCATCGCGATGCGGGCCACCCCGAGCCAGCCCGTCTGGTCGGAGTCGTAGAGGTGCTGCTGCACCACGAAGCGCGAGGTGAACACCAGGACCCAGACGAATGTCGCGAGGTCGAACGCCAGCACCGCCTTGCGCAGGCCGCGCCAGTCCCGGTCGTGGGAGTTCACCCAACCCCAGATGTAGCCGACGGCGGGTCGCCGGATGAGGATCGACACCCCGAACACCACGGCCCAGAACAACGACATCCAAATGCCGAGCAGGAAGTAGCCTTTCGAGGCGCCGACGATGTACGCGATCAGCGCGCTGACGCCGACGCCGATGAAGCCGGAGATCGCAGGCTGGGCGGATTCGCGGCGGATCAGCCGCCAGATCAGGATCAGCGCCGCCACGCCGAGCGCGGCGCCAATGGCAGGAATCAGGCCCAGGGTGGTGGAGACGGGGACGAAGACCACGACGGGCAACGAGGAATAGATGAGGCCACTCACGCCGCCCATCTGTTCGAGGACTGCGTTCGCCTTCGGTTGCTTCCCCGGTTCAGGTCCGGGGTCGCTCACTTTTGAATCTCGTAATGGGGGTTGTAAATCGCCTTGACGCCGCTGTCGAGCTTGCCGACCCGGCCGTGCACCCGCAGGGTGCGTCCGGATTCGATGCCGGGGATGCGGCGTTGGCCGAGCCACACCAGCATCACCGTATCGGTGCCGTCGAAAAGTTCGGCCTTGACGCCGCCCGAGCAGCCTTTGCCGTTGCACTCCACGCTGCGCAGGGTGCCGACCATTGTCACTTCCTGGCCGCGTTGACAGTCGATCGCCTTTTGGGCGCCTGTACTGGCGGCTTCGTCGGTGAGCTCTTCTACGTCGAGTTGCTCCGGGTCTTCCGTCAACCGACGGGTGAGCCGGCGAAGATACCCTTCGGCCGTAGCCATGGCCTCTCCTGACTTTTGCAGATCCACCATGGATCTACCCAATCCAACGCCACGGTAGACCTCTTGGTTCCGATATGCCACGTAGGGGTGGGTCGCCACGCCGACGAGGTGGTGAACGGGAGACGATCATCTGATGGCGGTCAATCTTCGCGGTGTCACGACGGTCCTGCTGCCGGGTACCGGATCCGACGACGACTACGTCTACCGGGCGTTTTCCGGTGCTCTGCACGATGTCGGCGCGGTGGTTGTGACGCCGTCGCCGCAACCGGACCGGCTCATCGACGGCTACCGTGACGCGCTTCACGACGCCTCGCGTGGCGGTGCGATCGCGGTCGGCGGGGTGTCCATCGGCGCGGCGGTGGCAGCGGAGTGGGCGCTGGCGCATCCCGGGCACGCCGTTGCGGTGCTGGCCGCGCTGCCCGCGTGGACGGGCGAACCGGAGGCCGCACCCGCGGCGCTGGCTGCAAGGCACTCGGCCGAGATGCTGCGCCGCGACGGCCTGGCGTCCGCGACCGCACAGATGCGGGCGTCGAGTCCGGCGTGGCTGGCCGACGAGTTGACCCGGTCCTGGGTCGGTCAGTGGCCCGCTTTGCCGGATGCGATGGAGGAAGCGGCCCACTATGTCGCACCGACGTGCGGGCAGTTGGCGGGTCTCACCGTGCCGATGGGCGTGGCGTCAGCGACGGACGATCCGATCCACCCGGTGGAGGTCGGGTTCGAGTGGGTGGCAGCCGCACCGCGCGCCGCCCTGCGCACCGTCACGCTCGTCGAGATGGGTGAGGACCCCGGCGTGTTGGGTGCCGCATGCGTGGCCGCGTTGGCCGACATCGAGTGATTTGTGTGCGTCGATGCGCGGTGAGCGCTCCGAAACGCACACAAATCGCAGAGTTAGCCGCCGGTGATGGTGCGCAACTGCTGCATCGCCGAGCCAAGTTCACTGCGCCGCGCTGCCGGCTGCGGCGGCTGCTGCTGAAGCTGCTGGGCCTGCTGCATCTGCTGCTGGGCCGCCTGTTCGGCGGCGGCGCGCAACTGGGCCGCCATCGGTTCCGGCAACTGCACCTGCAGCGGCGTTCGGACCGGCAGCGGCGTGTCGCCACGCCGAACGACAGTGTCCGCCAACGCATTTCGCGCCTCCGCGGCAAGCGCCGCGATGCGGTCCTGCGGGCCGTTGACCACGCACCGGATCATCCACCGGTAGCCGTCGACACCGATGAACCGGACCACGCCTGCCTGCTGATTCTGCTCGGTCTTCGATACGCCGACCACCTCGCGGCCCCACGGCCCGTCCTCGATGCTGACCTGGGCGCCCTCCTTGCGCAGCGAGTCGGCCAGCTCTGTGGCGACCTCGCGCCACAGCCCCGCCGACTTGGGCGCGGCGTAGGCGGCGATGGTGAACCGGCCGTTGGGCGTGACCACCCACACCGCGCTGGGCACCCCCGCCTCGTTGAGTTCGACCTGCACCTGGCCGGCTTCCGGCATGGGGATCAGCACCGAGCCCAGATCCAACCGGCCCTGCGCCGCGGTCGCGGCGTCGTCGAAGTCGTCGACATCGAACGGACCCTCGAGTTCCTCGTCGACGGGATCACCCGTCAGGTCCTCGTCGACAGTGCTGTCAACAGCGCTGTCGTCGTCGTCGTTCCTGTGTTTTCCGAATGCCATCACAAACTCGCATGTCCGCCGGAGGAACCGTGGCCACCGTCGCCACGGGATGTGTCGGCCAATCCGGCCTCGTCGAATGACGTCACCTCGACCAGTTCGGGCAACTCGACCCGCTGCACCAACAGCTGGGCGATCCGGTCACCCCGGTTCACCAGGATCGGTGTTTCGGGATCCAGGTTGATCAACGACACCTTGATCTCACCGCGGTAGCCCGCGTCGATGGTGCCGGGGCTGTTGACGATCGAAAGCCCAACGCGCGCAGCCAAACCCGAGCGCGGGTGGACGAGCCCGACCATGCCGTGCGGGATGGCGACGGCGATACCGGTCGGCACCAGCGCCCGCTGACCGGGCGCGAGTTCGACGTCGAGCGCGCTGAACAGGTCGATGCCCGCGTCGCCGTCGTGGGCTCGGCTGGGCATCGGCAGATCGCGATCAAGGCGCACGACCGCCAGAGAGGTGGACACGACGTCAGAGATTACTCTTGGCCGCGTGTCCGACACGCGCGCCACGGCGCAAACTGTGCGCTACCGCGAACGGTTGCGCGTGCCCTGGTGGTGGTGGCCACCCGGCTTCGGCCTCGCCGCGTTGATCGCGCTCGAGGTCAATCAGGGCGTGCAATCGCTGCCCAACTGGGTGCCGTTCGCCGTTTTGCTGCCCGTCGCCGCGGTCCTGCTGCTGTGGTTCGGCAGGATCGAGGTCAAGGTGGTCAGCACCGACGGCGAGACCGAGTTGTGGGCCGGCGGTGCGCACCTGCCCGTCAGCGTGATCACGCGGTCGGCCGAAGTGCCCAAGACCGCCAAGTCGGCCGCGCTGGGCCGACAGCTGGACCCCGCCGCTTATGTGGTGCACCGGGCATGGGTCGGCCCCATGGTTCTTCTTGTCCTCGATGATCCCGACGATCCGACGCCGTACTGGTTGGTGAGCTGCCGTCATCCCGACCGAGTGCTGGCCGCGCTGCGCGCTTGAGTTCCGCTCAGGCCGCGCAGTCGGTGCAGATCATCACGCCGTTCTTCTCGCTGGCCAGCCTGCTGCGGTGATGCACCAGAAAACAGCTCGAGCATGTGAACTCGTCGGCCTGCTTCGGGATCACCCGCACAGACAATTCCTCGCCGGACAGATCGGCGCCCGGCAGCTCGAAGGATTCGGCGGATTCGGACTCGTCGACGTCCACAACCGCGGACTGGGCCTCGTTACGCCGCGCCTTCAGTTCCTCGAGCGAATCCTCGGAAACGTCGTCGGTCTCGGTGCGCCGCGGGGCGTCGTAATCGGTAGCCATGTCTTGTCCCCTCCGTCAGACCTTGCAGCAGAGCTTTGTACCAGCGTCGAACGCATTCCCCAAACGATTCGTGCCCGTTCTGATACCCGTTCCAGTGTGATTTATGTCACAGTCTAGATGTCGCCGCAGGAAGGGCCCCCTGTCTTTGGCCTTAGAGTGCAGGCGTGGTCGCGCAAATCACCGAGGGCACCGCGTTCGACAAACGCGGTCGACCGTTCCGCCGGCGTAATTACCTGCCCGGGATATTGCTGTTCGTCGCCCTCGCGGTGGTGACGCTGTTGGTCTGGGTGATGGCGCTGAGCCGACCGCCGGACATCCGCGAAGCCACGGTCTGCAATCCGCCGCCGCCCGCTGATCCGTCGGCCCCCGCGCCGCAGCTCGGTGAGCAGGTCACGCGCGCCGATATGACCGATGTGACGCCCGCCAAGCTGGCCGACGCCAAGATCCGCGTCCTCAACGCCAGCGGCCAGGGCGGCCAGGCCGCCGAGGTGGCGGGCGAACTTCGCGACCTCGGCTTCGCCGACCCGGCCGCGGCCAACGACACCGTGTACGTCAAGGCGCGGCTGGAATGTCAGGGGCAGATCCGGTTCGGTCCGTCCGGGCGCGCCGCCGCCGCGGCGGTGTGGCTGGTGGCTCCGTGCACCGAGCTGTTCCAGGATCAGCGCACCGACAACACCGTCGACCTGGCGATCGGCACCGAGTTCACCGAGCTGACCCACAGCGACGACATCGACGCGGTGCTGGCCAGCCTGCGCCCCGACGCCACCCAGGCCGCGGACCCGGCGCTGCTGAAGAAGATCCACTCGGCTGCCTGCTGAACCCGTTGGGGTGCAACGGGATTCGCGTCAGAACGGATCACCGAGGGCGGCCATCAGCGCGTCGGCGATACCGGGCGCGGCGGCCGCGATGAAGCCGCTCGAGCCGTCGGCGGTGGGTAGCCGCATGACCGCGCCGGCCTCGGCGGCGACCAGCGCGCCCGCCGCCCAGTCCCACAAGTGCACGCCGTCCTCGTAGTAGCCGTCGAGTTGGCCCGCCCCGACCATGCACAGATCCAGCGCGGCCGAGCCCATCCGTCGCACATCGCGCACCGCGGGCAGCAGCCTGGCCAGCACCTGGGCCTGACGCGCCCGTTGGTCCGGTGCGTACGAGAACCCGGTGCCTATCAACGACATTGACAGGTCCACGGCCGCGCTCGACCTCAGCGGGGTGGTCACGCCGTCGCGCAGCATTCGCGCGCCGTGCCCCCGCGCCGCCGAGAACAGCGTCTTGCCGGGAACATCGGCCACCGCCCCCGCGATCGGGGTGCCGTCGCGCAGCACCCCCACCGACACCGCGTACTGAGGCAGGCCGTAGACGAAGTTCACCGTGCCGTCGATCGGGTCGAGCACCCAGGTCAGACCCTTCCGTAAGCCGGTCGCACCGCCTTCCTCCTCACCGAGGATGTCCTCACCGGGACGCAGTTCTGCCAACCGGTCGCGCAGCAGTCGCTCGGTTTCGGTGTCGACGACGGTGACAGGGTCGGTGGGTGTGCTCTTGGTCCGCACGGTGGCAGCGGCGTCGGGCGCAGGATTTCCGAACACCTCGACGCGGCGGCGGCGGACGAAGTCGGCGGCCTCCCCCGCCAATCGCTCCGCGACCGAGCGCAACTCAAGGAAATCGGTGTCATTTTCCGTCACTCGTCCATCGCAGCACATTCCGGAGCTACTAATGTGTGTGGCGCGTCCGACCTGCCCGCCTTAGGAGCGCTCATGACCGCGACCGAACCAGCCGCCGCCGACCCCAGCACCAACGGCGGTGGCGCCCAACGCCGAGGATTCGGCATCGACGTCGGCGGAAGCGGGGTCAAGGGCGGCATCGTCGACCTGGACACCGGGAAGTTGATCGGCGACCGCTTCAAGTTGGAGACCCCGCAACCGGCGACTCCGGATTCGGTCGCCAAGACCGTCGCCGCGGTGGTCAAGGAATTCGGCTGGACCGAGAAACTCGGCGTCACCTATCCCGGCGTCATCACCGACGGCATCGTGCGCACGGCGGCCAACGTCGACAAGCGCTGGCTCGGGGTGAATGTGCGGGAAGCATTCGCGTCCGCGCTCGATGGCCAACAGGTCACGGTGCTCAACGACGCGGACGCCGCCGGCCTTGCCGAGGAGAAGTTCGGCGCGGGCAGGGACAACTCCGGGGTGATCGTGCTGCTCACCTTCGGCACCGGGATCGGTTCCGCGGTCATCCACAACGGCGTGCTGCTGCCGAACACCGAGTTCGGTCATATCGAGGTCGGCGGTAAAGAGGCCGAACACCGCGCGGCGTCGTCGATCAAGGAAAAGAAGGGCTGGAGCTACGAGCGCTGGACAAAAGAGGTGACCAGCGTGCTCATTGCAATCGAAAACGCGATCTGGCCCGACCTGTTCATCGCGGGCGGCGGCATCAGCCGCAAGGCCGACAAGTGGATTCCGCTGTTGAAGAACCGGACGCCCGTGGTGGCCGCCGCACTGCAGAACACCGCTGGCATCGTCGGCGCTGCGATGGCCGCTGACGTCGACGTCACCGCTACCGCCAAGTAGCGCACCGACCGACGCGCCAAATTTGCCGCTCAACACGGCGGTACCTCACACAGTCGTTACAATGGTCGACGGCGGCCGCATCCGGATAGCGGCGAGATCAACCGCCAATATTCGACATAGCCGACGCTTTTCGATGGTGCACGACCGTGCCCGTCGAAAATTGCAAGATCGAAAGGGTGTACGTGGCAGCGACAAAGGCACGCCCGGCAACCGATGAGCCGGTGAAGCGCACCGCTACCAAGGCCCCCGCCAAAAAGACCGCGGTGAAGTCGGCCAATGGCGCTGCGCCCGCGAAGCGGGCCACCAAGGCCGCGAAGGCCACCAAGGCGCCCGCCAAGGCTGCCAAGGCCAAGGCCGACGGTCCGGCCCCGCGTACTCGCGCCAAGAAGGCCACTTCGCCCGAGGGCACTGTCGACGAAGATCTCACCGAAGAGATCGAGAGCGACGACGATCTCGAGGCCGAGCCCGGCGAGGACCTCGAGGACGCGGATCTCGACCTGGAGGACCTCGAGGTCGACGACGAGGCAGGCGAAGAGGAAGCCGCCGACGACGACAGCGCCGAGGAAGGGGCGGAGCCCAAGGCCGCTGCCGCCAAGGGCGCTGCGGCGACCGAGGACGACGAGATCGCCGAGCCCAGCGAGAAGGACAAGGCCTCCGGCGACTTCGTCTGGGACGAAGAGGAGTCCGAGGCGCTGCGGCAGGCCCGCAAGGACGCCGAGCTCACCGCATCGGCCGACTCGGTGCGCGCGTACCTCAAGCAGATCGGCAAGGTCGCGCTGCTCAACGCCGAGGAAGAAGTCGAGCTGGCCAAGCGCATCGAAGCGGGCCTGTACGCCACCCAGCTGATGGCCGAGCTGGCCGAAAAGGGCGAGAAGCTGCCCGCTGCGCAGCGCCGCGACATGATGTGGATCTGCCGCGACGGCGACCGCGCCAAGAACCACCTGCTCGAAGCCAACCTGCGTCTGGTGGTGTCGCTGGCCAAGCGCTACACCGGCCGCGGCATGGCGTTCCTGGACCTCATCCAGGAAGGCAACCTCGGCCTGATCCGTGCGGTCGAAAAGTTCGACTACACAAAGGGTTACAAGTTCTCCACCTACGCCACCTGGTGGATCCGGCAGGCGATCACCCGCGCGATGGCCGACCAGGCCCGCACCATCCGCATCCCGGTGCACATGGTCGAGGTGATCAACAAGCTCGGCCGCATCCAGCGTGAGCTGCTGCAGGATCTGGGTCGCGAACCCACTCCCGAAGAGCTGGCCAAGGAGATGGACATCACGCCGGAGAAGGTGCTGGAGATCCAGCAGTACGCGCGTGAGCCGATCTCGCTGGACCAGACCATCGGCGACGAAGGCGATTCGCAGCTGGGCGATTTCATCGAGGACTCCGAGGCGGTTGTCGCGGTCGACGCGGTGAGCTTCACGCTGCTTCAGGATCAGCTGCAGTCGGTGCTCGAGACGCTGTCCGAGCGCGAAGCCGGCGTGGTGCGGTTGCGGTTCGGCCTCACCGACGGTCAGCCGCGCACGCTCGACGAGATCGGTCAGGTGTACGGCGTCACCCGTGAGCGGATCCGGCAGATCGAGTCGAAGACGATGTCAAAGTTGCGCCACCCCAGCCGTTCTCAGGTGCTGCGCGACTACCTGGACTAGCCATTCGCGTTTCACCTGTGCGCGTCATCGCGGTCGCCGCGCTGCTGGCCGCGTTGACCGCCTGTTCGTCAACGGAACCCAGCGGGCCGTCGCATGCCGACACGCTGAAGGCATGGCGCAATCAGGCCCAGCCGACCATCGACAAGATGAACGATGCGATGGCCTGGTTCGAAGGGGCGGTGCGCACCGACGACTACGCAGGCGCCCAGAACGCCTGCCGGTCGTTCGCCGACGGCGTGAGCAGGCTGGAGCAGGAACTGCCCTCCCCCGACGACGACGTGACGACGGTGCTCAGGGAAGCCGTCGGACACTTCCGCGACTTCGACCGCGAATGCGTGACGGTCAATCCCGCCATGACCCAGGAGCAGGCCAACACCGTGGTGTCCTACCGGGACAAGGGCGTCGAGCGGATCAAAACCGCCGTCGCGATGATGGACCGACTCGAACAGCAGTAACACGCCGCGGGGCGGATGTTCCTGTGAGGTTGCTGAAAGGGTAAGGTCTCGCCGTGCCTGAAAAGCCTCCGATGATCCCGCCCGTTCCGGTTGTCCGCGCCCTCAACGCGGTTCGCTCCGCCACCCAGCAGTTGAGTCGTCTACTCGCGCCTGGAGCGGTCAACACGCTCGAATTGCTGACCGGCGGATGGACCACGCAGGCGATCTACGTCGCGGTGAAACTCGGCATCCCGGACCAGTTGGCCGACGGTGCACTGTCGGCGACCGAAGTGGCCCGCCGTGTGGGCACCGACACCGATGCGACCTACCGGTTGATGCGTGCGCTGGCATCGCGCGGTGTGTTTCGGCACCGCGCCGACAACACCTTCAAGCTGACGTCGATCGGCAAGGCGCTGAGGACGGGCACCCCCGGTTCGGTGCGTGACTTCGCGTTGTTCTTCGGCCATCCGCTGCGCTGGGAGGACTGGGGCAACCTGCTGTACTCGGTGCAGACCGGCAAGCCGTCGGTGGACATGCTGCGCGGCATGCCGTTCTTCGAATACGTCGAAACCGACCCGGATCTCGCGTCGGCGTTCAACAACGCGATGACGGCGGGCAGCGAATTCGCCATCTACGCGGTGCTCGCGGCCTACGACTTCAGCGGCTTCCGCCGCATCGTCGACGTCGGCGGCGGGCACGGCAGGCTGCTCGCGATGATCCTGTCGAAGGCGACGGCCGCCCGCGGCGTGCTCTTCGACCTGCCCGCCGTGGTGGACGGCGCCGGAGGAGAACTCACCAAGGCGGGTGTCGCCGCGCGCTGCGAGGTGGTCGGCGGTTCGTTCTTCGACTCGGTGCCCGACGGCGGCGACGCATATCTGATGAAGCAGATCCTGCACGACTGGAGCGACGACGACGCACTGAAGATCCTGTCCAACATCCGCAGCGCAATCCCAGCCAGCGGCAAGCTGCTGCTGTTGGAAAGCGTTCTGCCGGAACGCTCCACCTCAGATCTGGGCTTGATGATCGATCTCGAGATGCTGATCGCCGTCGGCGGCAGGGAACGCACTCAGGCCGAATGGGAGAAGCTGTTGGCCCGGGCCGGATTCCGGCTGGACCGCGTCGTGCACACGGCCAATCCGATATCGATCGTCGAAGCCGTCCCGATCTGATCAGCCCCGCGAATCACGCCACGCCAGAGCGGCTTTCAACTCCGCCAGGTCGTATCCGTCCGGCGAACCGAACACCGACACGGTGAACATCGTGGCGCCGGCATCGGCGTAGCCGTCCGCTGTCTCGGTGCTGACCCACGACACGGCGCGTTCGATCTCGGTGTCGTCGCGTCCGATCTTGGCGGCCTCTGCGGCGAGGATCGCGGTCTTGCGCACGAACAGGTCCAATTCGCCGCCGGTGTGCCAGATGTCGGCGAACCGTGCGGCGGCCGGGATCGTCTTCTTCTCGCCGCCGCCGCCGATCAACACCGGAATCTTGCGCAGCGGCGGCGGCATCAGGTTGGGTAACCGGTTCTCGATGCGCTCGAGCGCATCGATGAACAACTCGTGTCGCGACGACACCGTGCCGTACTCGTAGCCGTATTCGGTGTAGTCCGGTTCGTACCACCCGGCGCCGAGACCGAGGATAAGGCGGCCGCCGCTGATGTGGTCGATGGTGCGGGCCATGTCGGCGACCAGGTCGGGATTGCGGAATCCCGCGCCGCCGACCAGCAGGCCCAGTTCGGCGCGACTGGTGATCTCCGCCCAGGACGCCAGCGCGGTCCAGGCCTCGAAGTTGTTCTGCACCGGCGGGTTCGGGTCGGTGATGGGCCGCCCGTTCTTGTCTCGACCGGTGACCGCGGGGACCAGGAAGTGGTCGTAGCCGAGGATGGCGTCGGTGCCCAGGTCTTCCGCGCGCAGGATGGTGTCGCGCCACGCCGCGTAGGTGGGTGTCGCGGCGGGCGGAATCTGGGCGGCGATGCGGATCGGTCGTGTCATACGACCTGCGACGGCGCCGTCGCGCGGTTTATTCCGTGGCCCGGCGTGTCTGTGACGCGGCTGTGTCAGCGCCTCTTGTCGCGCACCTTGTACGTCGACGGCCACGACTCGCGGGTCTCGTCGCCGACCAACGGCACACCCTTGCTGCCGATCCTGATGTCGTAGGCCTCCTTGCCCGGGCCGACCTCACGGTTGGCGTGTTCGGTGGCCAGATACATCAGTTGATCGATCTCGGCCTCGGCGAAGGCGACGAACGTCGTCTTGCGCACGATGTCCTCCTCTGGCGGCACCATTCTCTCTGGCAGCACCTTCGACGCCAGCGCGGCCAACCCGAGGAACGAGAACGGAAGGACCCAGTAGCAGACGAACGACAGCGGGGTCTTGGTGTCGAGGATCGTCGCGTCGCCCTGCACGATCGGCGGGATCGCCGAGGACACCGTCATGCCGGCGAAGGCCGCGATCCAGATCCACGTCAGCAGCGACGTGATGCGACGGAACAGGTCGCTCTCGACCACTTCCTTCGGCTGGTCCACTTCGGCGATCTCACGCACGAACGGCCTGCCCATCAGCGCGCTGACCAACGCGACCAGGAAGATCCCGACGTTGCTCAGCGGCTGGATCCACCGCTCCATGAACGACTGACTCACCGCGAACGTCAATGCGGTGAGGACCAAAAACGTTGCGACCGCGCCGATTTCGAGTGTTCGGCCCGGCGCTCCCCTGATCCGCCCGACCACGAACGACAACACGGCGACCGCGAGCGCGACCAACACCGCCGTCGTGAAGGGAACGTTGCCGACAAGCACCCAGTAGACGATCCACGGCGCGAAGCCCAACAAAATACCCACGGAGAGTGAGTCTAAGTTGTCAGTCAACGACCGAAGTGTAAACCTCTTGCACCGGCGGCCCGCGCCGCTAGTTTGTACGGATGACGCAGCGCCAAACGGTGGCCTCCGGCACGGAGTACGAGTCGTTCGTCGGCTACTCGCGCGCGGTCCGCACGGGCCCGTACATCGCGGTGGCAGGCACCACCGGAGCGGGCCCGGATGCCGCCACTCAGGCACGAGATGCGTTGCGCCGCATCGGCATTGCGCTGCAGGAGGCCGGCGCGTCGCTGACCGACGTGGTCCGCACCCGGATGTACGTCACCGACATCGCGCTGTGGCGGGAGGTCGGCGCGGTGCACGCCGAGTTCTTCGGCGACATCCGCCCGGTCACCACCATGGTGGAGGTGTCGGCGCTCATCGCCCAGGACCTGATGGTCGAGATCGAGGCCGATGCGTACGTGGACCGCTAACCCGTTAGCGCCCCAAACCGGCCGGTTTCGTCCGGCACGTAGGGCGTGACGTTTATCACAGCGTGAACGGGTAATTCTCCGTACAGATGAGGGAACACCATGCCAGCAGGATCGGTCGGGACACCAGGCTCCCAGCGAACCGGAGAGGACAGCCGTGCCGCGTCGATGCGCAACAGCACCAGATCGGTGCGACCGGCGTAGAGCCGGTTGGCCGGCAGATGCACCTGCTCAGGCGCCGACAGATGGACGAAACCGACCGTTTCCAGCGACTCCGGACGCAGCGCGCCTAACCGCTGTCCGACCTCCCAGTCATCGTTGCTGCACAGGTGGACCAGGACGCCGGGAGCGGTTTGCATACCGCCAGCCTGCACCCGCTGCAAATCGACGCAACCGTGAGACACGACACACCCGTAAACAGTCGGGGAACAAGGCCGGAACCGAAAACGTCTGAGACAGTGGATATACGCGAAGCATTACGGAGGTCGCCATGAACGCAACGCTCACCAGTCCCGAACTCACCAGGGCTGACCGCTGCGATCGCTGCGGAGCGGCCGCACGTGTACGCGCAAAGCTTCCCTCGGGTGCCGAGTTGCTGTTCTGCCAGCACCACGCGAACGAGCACGAGGCCAAGCTGGTCGAGCTGGCAGCGGTCATCGAAGTCAGCCCGCTGGAGCCGTAGCACCGAATAGGCAATGCTGGACTGGTCATGAGTGACCAGTCACAGCCGCTACCGGTACCGCCGTCCCGTCACCACATCGGTCATATCGTTCGGCGGACGTTGTCGAAAAGCTGGGACGATTCGATCTTCTCGGAGTCCGCGCAGGCGGCGTTCTGGTGTGCGCTGTCCCTGCCTCCCCTGCTGTTGGGGATGCTTGGGAGCCTGGCGTACATCGCGCCGCTGTTCGGCCCTGACACGCTGCCGACCATTCAGGAGCAGCTGATCAGCACGGCGGGCAGGTTCTTCTCGCGCAACGTCGTCAGCGAGATCATCGCGCCCACCGTGCACGACATCGTCAGGGGTGCCCGTGGCGAGGTGGTCTCTCTCGGGTTCGTCATCTCGTTGTGGGCGGGCTCGTCGGCGATCTCCGCGTTCGTCGACTCGATCACCGAGGCACACGATCAGACACCGCTGCGGCATCCGGTGCGGCAGCGGTTCTACGCGCTCGGCCTGTACGTGGTGATGCTCGTCGGCGCGATCGTGTCGGCCCCGTTCCTCGCTCTCGGGCCGCGCAAGGTCGCCGAGTACCTCCCTGACAGCTGGGACAACGCGCTGGCGTACGGCTACTACCCGGTGATGTTCTTGGGCCTGGTGTTGGCCGTGAACGTCCTCTACCGGGTGTCGCTGCCCAAGCCGCTGCCCTCGCATCGGCTGCTCATCGGGTCGGTGCTCGCCGCGGTGGTGTTTCTGATCGCCACCTTCGGGCTGCGGGTCTATCTGACCTGGATCACCAGCACCGGCTACACCTACGGCGCGCTCGCGACGCCGATCGCGTTCCTGTTGTTCGCCTTCTTCCTCGGGTTCGCGATCATGCTCGGCGCCGAACTCAACGCGGCGATCGAGGAGGAGTGGCCCGCGCCGGTCACCCACGCCAAGCGGTTCCGGTGGTGGCTGGAGGAGAAGGCCGAGTCGCTCAACGGCAATGGCGCCATGCCCGCACGGCCCGCGGCGACGACGGCGTCGGCGGCCGACGAAGCTCCCTAGGGCGTGCGCTCGGTTCGGGGGGGTCGGAGCGCCGGCTGCAGCTGCGGCCACCAGAACCATCGGCCCAGCAGCCGGGCCAGGGCCGGGAAGATCAGCGCGCGAACCACCAGGGTGTCGATGATCAAGCCGATGCCAACGGCGGTTCCGATCTGGGCGATGCTGCTGACGCCGCTGGCCAGCAGGCCGAGCATGGTGAGGGCGAACACCACTCCTGCGGTGGTGACCACGCCGCCGGTGCCTGCGAAGGCGCGCACCATACCGGTCTTGAGACCTGCGGGCGCCTCTTCCTTGAGCCGGGCGGTCATCAGCAGGTTGTAGTCGGTGCCGACCGCGACGAGCGCGACGAACGCCAACGGCGGCACCGCCCAATGGATGTGCTGCCCGAGCAGACCCGTCCAGATCGCGACGGTGGCGCCGAGCGCCGACAGGTAGGACAGACCGACGGTGGCGACGACGGTGATGGCCGCGACCGGGCTGCGGATGAGCAACAACGCGACCACGAAGATCAAAGCCAGCGCGACCGTCACGAGCAAAGCCATATCGCGGGCCAGGGTCTTCTGCAGATCCGACGTGTAGGCCCCGACACCGGTGATGCGCACGACGTTGTGGCGCAGCGTTCCTTCCTTGGTGGCTTCGTGAACGGCGGATCGGATGCGCGCGGTCTGGTCGGCGGCCGACTGGCTCCATGCGTCGCCTTCGGTGAATACGAGCAGCCTCGTTGCGTGACCGTCCGGTGAGAAGAGCAGCCGGGCCGCGCGTTGGAATCCAGGGTCGCGCAGGGCAGCCTCGGGAAGGTAGAAGCCGCGGTCCGGGCTACCTGCGAAGTCCGCGGCGAGCGCGGTCAGATAGTCGGCGAGTTGACTGAATTGGGGTAGCGCGGATCCGGTGTTCAGGCTCAGTGACGTGATCACCTGGCGCGCCTGGCTCATTTTCGCGCGTGTCGTCGATATCGCCGTGGTGGCCGTGGCCAGCGCATGGGCCGCCTGGTCGGATCCGTCGACGAGTTGCGTGGTGCCCTGTTCGAGTTGTTGAGTGCTCGTCACGGCCGCGTCCACCGGAACGATCACGCGGTCGACCAGTGCGCAGATGGTGTTGGTGGCGCAGTCCGGTGTGGCACCGACGAAGTCGCGCAGCGGCGTGAGCTCCTCGGAGATGGAATCGGTGATGCCGTGCAACCCGGTTGCACCGTTCTTGGTGTTCTGCGCCCCGGCGTTGATCCGTTGCAGACCGTCGACGGTGCCCGCCAGGCCGGTGTTCAGCTGCTGCAGGGCGTCGGAGAGTTGGGACAGAGTCGTCTCGGTCCTGTCGATGCTGTCCAGTGCGGTTTGGAGCGAAGACATTCCGTCCTTGATCTGACGACCGATGAGCCCCGCCTGGTCGGTGAGCGCGGCGCCGGGAGGGGGCGCTCCGGTCGGCCTGCTCGCGGACTGCACCGCGCGCACTCCGGGTATCGCCATGAGGTGGCGGGTGACACCTTCGATCGCGATCAGCCCCGCCGGGTTGCGCATGTCGTGATCGGTCTCGATCAACACATACTGAGGGAGCAGGCTGTTGGCAGGGAAATGACGGTCCGCGGCCTGGTATCCGAGGTTGGAATCCGACGATCGGGGCTGGCCCGCGCGCTCGTCGTAGCTCAACCGCAGGCCGAGTGCGGGCACCGCGCATACCAACAGAAGCACGCTGGCAGAGACGAAAATCGGTGCAGGCCAACGCACTATCGCGGTGCCAAGCCGCCGCCAGCGGCGCACGCTGTGCGATCGCGTCGGCTCGCACAGTCCGCGCCACGCCGCGATTTTCAGCAGTGCCGGCGTGAGGGTCAGTGAGGCAAGGGCGGTGACCGCGATGGCGATTGCGCAGGGAATGCCTGCGCTGCGCAGCAATCCGATCTTGGTGAACACCAGGCAACACAGTGCGATCGCGACGGTCGACGCCGACGCGATCAGCACCGGTGCGGTGCGTGCGTACGAATTCTGCAGTGCGACTTCGCTGGCGACGCCGCGGCGGCGCTGTTCGTGATAGCGGCCGATGATGAAGATGGTGTAGTCGGTGCCTGCCCCGAGGACCATCGCCGCCATCAGTGAGACCGAAAACGTCGAGACCTCGACAACACCGGCCTGACCCAGCGCTGCCACCAGGGCACGCGCCGCGGCCAGAGCCAGCCCGATGGTGGTGAGCACCACGGCGCACACCGTCACCGACCGGTAGACGGCGAGCAGCAGCATGGCGATCACGATCACCGTGACGATGGTGATGGTGATGAGTCGGTTTGCGATGGAGGCGAATTCATCAACGACGGTGGCGCCGGGTCCGCTGAGACGGACCTGAAGACCGGCGGGCCGCGGCAGCTGATCGAGCGTATGTCGCACGGCGGCAACGGCTGCGGTCGCTTGCGCGTCTCCGATATCGCCGCAGAGTCGGACCAGCATGGTCACCGCGCGGTGATCCGATCCCTCGGCGATGGCAGCCGAGTAGGGGTCCGACCACAGGTCCATCACCGATTCGACGTGAGCGCGGTCGGCACGCAGCGAGTCGACCAGATGCTGGTAGTACTGGTGGTCGGCGTCGCCGATGGGCGCCGAACTCTCCAGCACCACATAGGCGACGTTGTTGGTGGTGGAGTCGTCGAAGTCCCTGCCCATCTGGACCGCCGCGCTCACCGCTGGGCTGTCCGATGCGAAGAAGGGCTTGGCGTGTTCGCGGACGACGTGCTCGATCTGCGGCACGGCAAGGTTCGCCGCGCACGTGGCCAGCAGCCAGATCAGCACCACCCAGGGTGCGTGGCGGGTGACGATTCGGCCAAGCGACTCCATCACTCGGGCGGTCGGACCATGACATTGACCACCGGCCCGTCATGTCCCAACCGCGGTCGGTCGACGAGCTCCCAGCCGATACCCCGGTAGTAGTCGACGTTGCCGTCTTTGCACATCAGGTACAGGGGCCGACCGTCTCTATCGCACCGGGCAAGAAGGACTTTCAGTAGCGCGCGACCGACGCCGCGTCGCTGGACATCGGGAGCGCACCCGAGATACACGCCCACGTTGTGCGGCCGACCGGGGTCGAACTCGGCGAACATCGCGTCCAGCGTCATCCCGGCGGACACCCGGGTGCCCATCGCGCCGAGCAGGGCGATACCGCCGAGCACCGCATGGATCGGGCGCGGCTTGGGTTCGCTGCCGTCCCAGAGCAGAGTGCCAACGACGCGATCTCCCATGAGAGCAACGAGGGCATTGCCCTGCGGCAGGAACCGGTGACGAATCATCGCGGCCTGCATCTTGGGCTCCCTGCGGGCGCGCACGCCCGGATCAGGGAACAGAAACTCGCCGATGGGATCGTCGGTGGCGAAAGCCGCGGCCAGCACTTGGGTCATCGCGTCGACGTCACGATAACCCGCGTCGCGCACCACGATGGTGTCGTTCACAGGCTGTCGACGATCGTGCGAAGGGTGGTCATGGCGTACTCGATCTGCTCGTCCGTGTGATCGCTGTTGGCGCAGAAGCGCAATCGTTCCTGCCCCGCCGGGACCGACGGGGCGTCGATGACCGGCACGTTGACTCCTTCCTGAGCCATCCGCAGCGAGGCCAGCCCGGCACGCGCGACGTCGCCGAAAATGACTGGGACGATGGGGGTTCCATCGGATGTTCCGGTGTCGAACCCGTGTGATCGGGCCAGCGTGCGCAACGTTTCACCGTTGCGTCGCAGACGTCCGACCCGCTGCGGTTCGGACTCGATGATGTTGAGCGCTTCGAGCGCCGCTCCGATCGTGGCCGGGGCTGCGCCGGTAGCGAAGAGGCTGACGCCCGGGGCCGCGTACTTCAGCGCGCGCATCAACTCGGCGTTGCCCGCAACGAATCCGCCAACGCTGCCAAGCGCTTTCGACAGCGTCCCCATCCAGACGTCCACGGCGTCACCCGGGAGGCCGAAATGCTCGCGGATACCGCCCCCGCTGTCGCCGAGGACACCGAGCGAGTGCGCCTCGTCGATCATGATGGAACAGCTGTGCCTGCGGGCCACCTCGATGATGTCCGGCAACCGGGCGATGTCACCGTCCATGCTGTAGCAGCCCTCGACGATCACCAGCGCCCTGGAGAAGCTGCCGCGGGACATCTTCAGGACCGCCTCCAGAGAGTCTGGATCGTTGTGGCGGAACGTCAACCGTTTGCAGCCGGCCCATCGGGTACCGGAGACCACGCTGCTGTGGACGAGAGCGTCGCAGACCGCGACGTCTTTGGTTCCCAGCAGGTAGCCGATGACCGACGCGTTGGTGAGGTAGCCGCTGGGCGTGATCACCGCCGCGTCGACGTCATAGCGCTGCGCCAGCCGAGTCTCGAGTTCGTCGTACAACGCGATCTCGCCCGACACGATGCGACTGGCCGACGCCGAGGTGCCATACTCGTCGATCGCCTTCTTGGCGGCCGCGTGCACCCGCGAGTCCGCGGCGAGGTTGAGATAACTGAAGCTGCTGAAATTGATCAGCCGTCGGCCGGCCTGCTGCACGGTCGAACCGTTGGAGCCGCGGTGCGGCTCGAACAGCGGGTTGGTCAGGTCCGCCGCACGGTACATCTCGGCGAGCCGGCCGTACACGTCGCGCACACGCACCACGTCGGGATGGTCCACGAAGGAGGTGTTCGGCCTCGCAATGGTCTGGGTGCTGTTCACCCGGGCCGAAACCACGGTCGCCGGAGCAGCGGCCCGTGCGCCTTCCGAACGGGCCAGCAGGTCGCGGGCGAGCTCGCGGGGGTCGGTGGTCATACGCGTGCAGCCTCCTGCGCGGGCTCAGCCAGTCGTGCGGCCAGGTGCGCGCCGATGGCCGAAAGGCCGGTGGCCCTGCCGAATTCGAGCACCGACAACTCGACGCCCAATGTGCGTGCGATCCGGGCGGCGAACTCGACCCCCATCAGCGAATCAAGCCCGAGGTCGGGCAACGCGGTCTGTACATCGATCGCGTCACTGGACACCCCCATCACCTCCGCGAGTTGTTCGGCGAGAATGTGCGTCAGGACGGCGGGGCGGTCTTCCTCGGCGAGTGCCAGGATCTCGGCTCGTAGCGCCGTCACCCCTGTCTTGCCTGCAGTGGCCGCGGCGATGTGTTCGACCAGTCGAGGGTTGCGCGTTCCGGGCCCGTTCACCATGGCCCATTCCGACCAATCGATGTTCATCACCGCGGCATGCGGGATTCCCAGCACCAGGCATTCGCGAAGGTAGTCCATGGCGACATCCATCTGGACCGGGCTGAAGCCCAACAGTGCCAGATAGCGAACGGATTCCGCAGAGGCTTCCGCCATGCCGCCACCGCCCATCGCACCCCAACTGAGCGAGATGGCCTGCCGTCCCATGGCGTGTCGGGTGGCCGCCAGGGCATCCAACGCCGCGTTGGCCGCCGAGTACGAGACCTGCGGGGCTCCGCCGACGAGAGCGCTGATCGAGGAGTACAACACGAACGCGTCCAGTTGCGCGCCGATCGCCTCGACCGCACGGTGCAGGTTCCAGCCGCCGACGACCTTGGGACGAAAAACGTCCTGCAGGCGGTCAGGGGTGATCTCGAATATCGGACGGCTGTCGACGAGTCCGGCGGTGTGGAAGATGCCGCGTAACGGCGCGTCCGGCCGGTCCGCTCTGGTGGTCGCCGCGAGCACCGCGTCGTAGTCGCCGACGTCGACGGTTTCGACGACCACGTCGACGCCGGCCGCGGCGAACTCGGTGAGATGGCTGTGCGCGACATCACTTGTCGGACCGCGACGGCCGAGGAGCACCAGATGGCGCGCGCCTTCGGCCACGAGCCATTTGGCGGTCGCGAGACCGAAGGCGCCGAAACCACCCGTCACCAGATAGCTGGCCGCCGCAGACACCCGGAATGCTGGGATCTGGGGACGCACCATCGGCTGCGTCTCGGCTTCCAGGTCGAGCACCACCCGGCCGATGTGGCGCGATCGCGCCGCTGCCTCGAACGCCTCGGAGATTCTGCTCACCGGATAGCTCGTATAGGGCAGATAGTGGTAGACGCCTTCGGTCAGCCGATCGAGCACCCGCTGGGTCAGTGAGCGCACCAGCGCCGGCTTGTACCGGAGCATGCGGTCCATATCGACCGCGAAGTAGGACAGGTTGCGGTCGAAAGGTGCCAGGTCGAGTGTTCCGCCGCCGTAGATGTCAGCCTTGCCGATATCGACGATGCGACCGAATTCCGAAGCCACCCGGAAGTTCTGGGCACCGATCTCGCCTGGCGCCGAGGTGTAGACGACGTCGACGCCGCGTCCCTCGGTCAGCTGCATCACGTCGTCGACGAAGTTCACCGTGCGTGATCCGATGGCGTGGTCGGCTCCCGCGGCCACCGCCGCTGCGCGGCGTTCCTCGGTGCTGGCCGTGGCGATCACCTGTGCGCCAAGGGCTTTCGCGACCTGTATCGCACCAAGGCCCATGCCTCCCGCGGCACCGTGGATGAGCACGGTCTCGCCTGCTTGCACCTTCGCGAGTTCGATCAGACCGTATTCGGCGCTCAGCAGGGGCAGCGTCGAGCTGCAGTGTGCGGCGTCGAGCGTGCTGGGCACCTTGCTGGTGTTGCCGGCATCGGCATCGATGGTGAGGTAGCGGCGCATCATGTCGAGCGCCCCGACGGCGAGTTTGTCGCCGACCGCGATATCGGTGACCCCGGGCCCGACCCGAACCACCGTGCCGGCTCCCTCCAACCCCAAAGCGGTGCCGAAATATGTTCCGGCGAGCTCCTTTTCGGTCAGTACGCCGATCACCTTGAGCGGGTCCTTGTAGTTGACGCTCAGTGCCTCCATGCGGACCTCGACCTGTCCTGGTCCCGGATCGACGCGGTCGGTTTCCCGCACCGCGAGATCGGACAGCGCCTTGGTGGCCGGAGTCTCCACCGCGTAGGACACGTCGGGACCGGTGAGCGGGCGCGCTTCGTTGCGCGCGGCGAGGTGGTCGGATAGGTTCGCGCGCAACCGGATGAGCCATCTCGCGCCGTGGCGCAGTGCGATCTCATCGGCGGTGTCCGAGGCGAAAACGCCTGTGGTCACCAGTTCCGCACTGATGAGCTCGTCGGTGACATCCGCTCCGACGTCGACCAGGCGCCACTGCAGGCCGGGTTGCTCGTTGGCCAGCGACCGCCGCGCACCCACCAGCGGTGCGACGGCGACGTCGGCGCCCTCGACTTCGCCCGGTAGACAGAATGCGTTTTCGGTCACCAGCACGCCGCGCAACATTGTGGGCTGGTCGCCCGAGTCGGTGTCGGCGGTCTTGTGAGCCGCCGCGGCGAACTCGGCAGCGCGGGCAACGGCGATGGCGCCGAACGTGTTCTGCTCCGGAGTCCATGCGCCGGAGGCGATCGCCAGCAGGCGGACCCCGTCTGCGCCTGCGGTCGACATCGCCGCAAGGAGGGCGTCGCGAATGCGTCCGGTGGCGGCATCGTCGGTCGGGTCGTCGACGACGACGAGCGTGGTATTGCCGGACTCTGTGGCCAGTGCACGAATCCGCGGGGACGCCTGGTCGCCGAAGCTCACCACCACCGACGTCGCCAGCGCCGCTTCCCGCGCGGCGTCGAGCAGGTCCCGGTCGTCAGCCAGTTCCCATACCGGCTCGTAGAACAGCCTGTTCAGCTGGTCGGTGACCGGTGCGGGCGGGGCGACCGGCTTGAATTCCACCGACCCCAATTCCATTGCCACCGAGCCGGATTGGTCTGCGATGACAATGTCGACCAGCAGCGGATCGCGGCTGCGGCTGCGCACCAGGACGACGGCGTCGTCCTGGATCGGCCCGTAACGGCGGACAGCGCCCACCGCCGAGGGAATGACGGCACCGGCCGTCGAACCGGACGCCGCGAGTACGGCCACGCATTGCAGGGCGGAGTCGACGGCCGCCGGGTGCGCGACGTGGCCCAGCTCGGTCAGCGCCGACAGGTCGAGGTCGGCACGCACGGCGTCGTCGCCGAATCGTGCCCGCGCGATGCAACGGAATGCGGGCCCGTACGCGAGGCCGCGCAACGCCAGCGCGTTGTACAGGTCGGAGCCGTCCACCGATTCGGCCTCGCCCAGCACGCCGACGTCGACCTTGACGCCGTCGAGGGGTGCCTCCACCAACCGGCCGGTGCAGTTGACCGTCCACAGGTCGGAGTCGACGTTGCGGGATCGAATCGTGAAGCGGCGGGTGGTCGGCTCGACGGTGAACTGGACGACCGGTATCGAATGTTTGGCGACGACCAGCGGTGACCGAAACCGGATGTCTTCCAGTGCCAGGTCCGTGCGCCCGGTGCGCGCCGCCGCCGCGCTGAGCGCCGCGTCGAGGTACGCGGCGCCCGGCAGCACCACGACACCGTCGACGACATGGTCGTTCAGCCACGGCAGACGCTCCACCGACAATTCGAACTGCCATTCGTCGACGGCCGCGGTGGTGCGTGCGCCCAGCAGCGGGTACTCCCCTGCACTACCGAGGCGCTTGCGGCGAACTCCGTCCGGCTCGACCCAGAGATGCTGCCGCTGCCACGGATACCGGGGCAGGCCGACGTGAGGTGTGGCAGTCGCATCCCGGACGCCCGGGCACGTCGAAGTGTCGAGCGCGCCCGCGACATACAAGGCTGCCAACGCGTCCATCATGCTGCGGGCGTCGTCCTTGTCGCGGCTCAGGGTGGGTATCGCGGCGGCGACTTTGCCTGCCCGGACGAAGATCTCGCGCATGTTCCCGGACAGCACAGGGTGCGGGCCGACCTCGAGGAAGACCGAATGGCCGTCGGCGACCAGCGCATTGACGGTCTCGGCGAAACGGACCGGTTGCCGGACGTTGTCGCGCCAGTAGTCGCCACCCCAGCTCGCGTCGACAACCCGCCTCGACGTGACCGTGGAATACAGCGGCAATGCCGGCACCGCCGGATGCAGCGTCGACAGTTCCGTGGTGATCCGGGTGAGAATCGGATCCATCAGGTGGCAGTGATAGGGCACCCCGACTCGCAGCTTGCGCGCGAATATGCCTGCGGAGTCGAGTTTTTCGTGGAGTTCGTCCAGGGCGCCGTGCGGCCCGGCGAGGGTGGCGGCCGACGGGCTGTTGACCGCGGCGATCGAGATACTGCCGTCGGTGGGCAGCCATTCGGCGACGGCGTCTTCGGAAAGGCCCGCCGCGAGCATGCCGCCGGTGCCTTCGGTAGTCGCTTGCAGGCGCGCCCGGTGATAGCTCACCGTGAGCGCGTCGTGCAGGCTCAGGGCGCCGGATACATAGGCCGCGGACACTTCACCCACGCTGTGGCCGACGACAGCGCTCGGGTGAACTCCGACCGCGGCCAGTTCTGCGACCAGACCGACCTGCACCAGGAAGTTCGCCGGTTGCGCGAACTCGGTCTGGGAGATCCGGGACTCCGACTCGTCGCGGAGCAGTTCCGCCACGATGGACCAGCCCGAGATCGGTTGGAATGCTTCGTCGATCTCCCGCGCTGTCCTGGCGAACGGGCCATCGGCCGACAGCAGGCCGCGGCCCATCGCCCACCATTGCGGGCCCATGCCGCTGAACACGAAAACGGGGCGGCAGTCGCTACTCGAGACGCGGGCCTCTGCCCTGCCCTGCCCGTCGGCGAATTCACGCAACTGCTGTTGCAGATCGTCGGCGTCGGTGAAGGCGAACGCCTTGCGGGTCATGTGGTGGGCCCGTCGCGTCCACGCCGCCTCGGTGAGCAGATCGATGTCCGAGCAGGTTGCCACGACATCTGCGAGCGCGCCTGCGACCACGCGGGCAGCCGCTTCGTTGCGGCCGGACACCGGAAACAGGTGCAGCGGTTCGACGTCGCGCGGAGCAGTGTCCTGCTGGTGGGGCGCTTCCTCGAGGATCACGTGGGCATTGGTGCCGCCGTATCCGAAGGAGTTCACCGCGACGATCGCTTTGTCGTAGGCGGAGGGGAACGGTTCGCATTCGGTGGGGACGCGCAGCCGCAACTGGTTGAACGGGATCTCGGGGTTGAGCCTTTCCAACCAGGCTTGGGGGGCGATGGTGCGGTGGTACACGCTGAGCGCGGCTTTGATCACGCCGGCGATTCCGGCCGCCGCCTCCGTGTGCCCGATGGACGCTTTCACCGATCCGACGACGAGGTCGGTATGGCGGTTGCCGACATTCCCGTACGCCTCACCGAGCGCCTTGAGTTCCAGCGGGTCACCGACCGCGGTGCCGGTCCCGTGGGCTTCCACGTAGCCGACGGCGGCCGGATCGATTCCCGCTTCCGCGGCGACCCGCTTGGCGAGGTTGGCCTGCGACACCGGATTGGGCACCGTGATGGCGATGGTCCGGCCGTCCTGGTTCGACCCGGTGCCACGCACCACCGCGTAGATGCGGTCCCGACTTCGTCGCGCCTCCTCCAGAGGGCGGAGCAGCACCGCGCCCGCGCCCTCGCCGCGACCGTAGCCGTCAGCCGACGCGTCGAAGCTCTTCGAGCGCCCGTCTCGGGACAGGAAGCGGCCCTTGCACATTGAGATGAAGGTCTCCGGCTGCAGCATCGCACTGACGCCGCCGACGAGTGCCATTTCGCATTCGCCACGGGCGATGGCCTGTGTCGCTTGGTGCATCGCCACGAGCGACGAGGAACACGCGGTGTCGATCGTCATGCTCGGCCCGAGTAAGTCCAGTGCGAACGAGATCCGGTTGGACAGCAGGGTGAACGACGCACTGGTCGGGGTGTGCGCACCGATGAACGGCCGGGCCTGATCCGAAACGCGGGACATCACACTGTCATTGGTGAATCCGCCGACGTATACGCCGATCGGGCGGCCCGCCACACGGCCCGCTAATCCGGCATCGTCCAAGGCTTCCCAGGCGACTTCCAGGAGTAACCGTTGTTGCGGATCCATGACGGAGGCTTCGCGCGCACTGATGCCGAAGAAGTCAGGGTCGAATTCCCACAACGAATCCTGCAGGAAGCCACCGTGTTTGGTGTACATCCGGCCAGGAGCTTCCGGGTCAGGGTCGTAGTACTCCTCGACGCGCCAGCGGTCGCGCGGAATCGGTACGACGCCGTCGCCCTTGTTGACGAGGAACTCCCAGAACTGCTCCGGACTGGCCGCCCCACCGGGAAACCGGCATCCGATACCGACGATCGCGATTTCTACCACGTGTCAACGCCTCACTGTGTCGAACTAGAGGCCTCGCCGACGAGTCCTCGCGTGATTCTTTGGCCGTAGGGCCCAAAAAGCCTGCAGCCGAACGCAACACGGCTTGATTCATTGCGATCTGCACTGCAGAGAGTCGTGTGTCACGGCGGATCGTCGGATGTGATGTGCTGGCCCGCGGAGCGAAGCCGCCTATGACAACTCCTTTGCTAGAAATCGGAATTGATGCCCAACGTATCAGCCGCCAGAGCGACATTACTCAAAAGTAAGTTGATAGACAAGCCGCTGGCTTTGACCGGCCTCAGCGTGTTGAACAGCGATTACACAGCTTGTATGCAGTATTTGTCTACCAAATTGACGGCTAAAGCCCATGTACGTTATTTCAGCAAAAATTGTCTATCCCGAAATTTTTACTCGCAAGAGAATTTGCTGAAAGAATGGCGCTTTCAGGCGAGGGGTCGCTCGAAGTTCGGCGAACGCCACCGCCCGGCCATGACGAGGAGGCCGGCTGTGACGGATTGCCTGCGGTGAGGTCCGTAACCCGCACGGCGACAAGCCAATAGCGACCGGGCGGCGTCGGGGCGACGAAGCTACTTCTTGAGCTTCTCGTAGATGCGCTTGCACTCGGGGCAGACCGGCGAGCCGGGCTTGGCCGCCCGCGTCACGGGGAACACCTCACCGCACAGCGCGACGACGTGGGTACCCATCACGGCGCTCTCGGCGATCTTGTCCTTCTTCACGTAGTGGAAGTACTTGGGAGTATCGCTGTCGGTCCCGTCGTCGACGCGTTCGTCGGTGTCGGTGCGCTCGATCGTCTGGGTTCGCATCTTTCTATTCTGCCCCTCTGCTCCTCACGTCCGCGGTTTCACATTCTGCCTGTCGGGAATCCGCCACGTACACAGGACGGCGAGTATGAAACAGTGAAGATATGAAACACGGCCCTGAGCTGAGTTTCGACGACGACGGCAGGCCTGTCCTGATCACCCGCGCCGCGATCCCCTACGAGGAGGAACACCGCGCGCGGGTGCGCAGGTACCTGACGCTGATGTTCTGGCGGGTGCCCGCGCTGATCCTCGCCGCGGTCGCGTACGGCATCTGGCACAACGGCCTCATCTCCCTCGGAATCCTGGTGCTGTCGATCCCGCTGCCGTGGATGGCTGTGCTGATCGCCAACGACCGGCCGCCGCGGAAGGCCGAGGAGCCGCGCCGCTACGACGCGCAGCGCCGCATCCCGCTGTTCCCGACGGCCGAGCGGCCCGCGCTGGAACGCGGAGTGCACCCGGCGCCGCAACCGGACGGCGGCGATCCGCCCCGCGATGTCCCCAGCTGAGACGCTTCTGTCTCTTTTCTAAGGACATTCTCAGGTCGGGCGGGAAAAACCGCAGATCAGAAGGTGTGATCCCGGCGTCGGGTGGGAACTCTTAGCGGCACGTGGGCGTTGTAGCTCATGACAGATCGACCCGATCAGGAGGCCGTCATGGCAAATGCCACCACCACCCGCGTCGACTCCGACCTGGACGCCCAAAGCCCGGCCGCTGACCTCGTGCGCGTGTACTTGAACGGCATTGGCAAAACGGCCTTGCTCAACGCGGCCGACGAGGTCGAGCTCGCAAAGCGCATCGAGGCAGGCCTTTACGCGCAGCATCTGCTCGACACGCGGAAGCGCTTGGGCGAGAACCGCAAACGCGATCTCGCTGCGGTCGTCCGCGACGGCGAGGCTGCTCGCCGCCACCTGCTGGAGGCCAACCTCCGGCTCGTGGTGTCGCTGGCGAAGCGCTACACAGGACGCGGCATGCCGTTGCTGGACCTGATTCAGGAGGGCAACCTGGGTCTGATCCGCGCGATGGAGAAGTTCGACTACACCAAGGGATTCAAGTTCTCGACGTACGCCACCTGGTGGATCCGTCAGGCGATCACCCGCGGTATGGCCGACCAGAGCCGGACCATCCGGTTGCCGGTCCACCTTGTCGAGCAGGTCAACAAGCTGGCCAGGATCAAGCGCGAGATGCACCAGAACCTCGGCCGCGAGGCCACCGACGAGGAACTGGCCGCGGAGTCGGGCATCCCGGCGGAGAAGATCGCCGACCTGCTGGAGCACAGCCGCGACCCGGTGAGCCTGGACATGCCGGTCGGCAGCGACGAGGAGGCCCCGCTGGGCGACTTCATCGAGGACGCCGAGGCTATGTCCGCCGAGAACGCCGTGATCTCGGAGTTGCTGCACACCGACATCCGGCACGTGCTGGCGACCCTCGATGAGCGCGAGCAGCAGGTGATCCGGCTGCGCTTCGGCCTCGACGACGGCCAGCCGCGGACCCTCGACCAGATCGGCAAGCTGTTCGGGCTGTCCCGCGAGCGGGTCCGCCAGATCGAGCGCGAGGTGATGGCCAAGCTGCGCAACGGCGAACGCGCCGACCGGCTTCGCTCATACGCAAGCTAGCTACCGACTAACGACCCCGCCGGGCCCCCCACCGGCGGGGTCGTTGCCGTGTGGGGCACAGTTTTCCCAGCTTGGCCGGTAGACTCTGGCGTGACGGAGGGTTGCCTAATGAACGATCTTGTCGATACCACCGAGATGTACCTGCGGACCATCTACGACCTCGAAGAAGAGGGCGTGGTGCCGCTGCGTGCGCGCATCGCGGAGCGTCTGGAGCAGAGCGGTCCCACCGTCAGCCAGACCGTGTCCCGGATGGAGCGCGACGGGCTGCTGCATGTCGCCGGTGACCGGCACCTGGAGCTGACCGACAAGGGCCGTGCCCTGGCCATCTCCGTCATGCGTAAGCATCGCCTGGCCGAGCGGCTGCTGGTCGACGTGATCGGGCTGCCGTGGGAGGAAGTGCACGCCGAGGCCTGCCGCTGGGAGCACGTGATGAGCGAGGACGTCGAGCGTCGGCTGGTGCAGGTGCTCAACAATCCGACCACGTCGCCGTTCGGCAACCCCATCCCAGGCCTGTCCGAACTCGGCGTCGACGACTTGGCCAACGACCAGATCAATCTGGTGCGGCTGACCGAACTGCCGTCGGGGATGCCGGTCGCGGTCGTTGTGCGTCAGCTCACCGAACACGTCCAGGGCGATACGGAGTTGATCTCACGGCTCAAGGAGGCCGGCGTGGTGCCCAATGCCAGGGTGACCGTGGAGGCGAACGACCACGGTGGCGTGATGATCGTGATCCCCGGCCACGAGCAGGTCGAACTCCCCCACCATATGGCGCATGCGGTGAAGGTCGAAAAGGTCTGACCCGTAACCTCATCCGGCGCGCCTGCGCGGTGCGCGCATCGGCGGTAATTGCACGCCCAACCGCTCCGCCAGCCGGTATCCCGTGACCGCCAGACTGCGGATCTTGTCGGGCCGCAACCCCGACTGCAGGGCGGTGTCGAGCATGCCCGCCATTCGATGCGCCGGGTTGATGCGCAGCGCAGCCTCCAGCGACACCCCGGCCAGCGGTCCGTCGCCGCGCGCGTAGGCCGAGAACGCCAGCAGCACGAGAGCCTCGACCCGCCAGGGCTCCGGCAGCGTGCGCGACAACAGCGCCCACAAATCCTCCGCCTGCCCGGCGTTCGCGGCGATCGCGAGCGCGTACAGCGTGTCGCGTACCCGCAGATCGGCCAGCGCCACCGCCAATCGGACCAGGTCGTCGTCGTCCAGACCGGCATCGTCGGCCACTGCCGCCGCCGCCGCGATGGTGGCCTCGACGTCTGCCCGTGCGGCCGCCTCCGGTCGCTCCCCCGACTCGGATGCCCGGGTCTCGATGGCGTCGGCGAGCGCGTCGGTCCGGGCCGGGTCGGCCACGGCGATCACCTCCTGCAGTTCAGCCCGCCGGGCATAAAGCCGGCGCCCGTCGAGCACGGCGGCCGCCGCCAGCGGCGACGATGACGGGTCTTCGACGGTGCCCGTGTTGCCGCAGCCGTCGGCGCAGTGCCAGCGCGCACCCGCAGCAACCTGGCCGACGACATGGGCCGCCAGCAGTTCGATGCCCTCGGCGGCCAGCGCGCTGGCCAGGGCGTCAGCCAGCTCGCGGTACCCGTCGTTGCACAACCGGCAGCTCACGCCCCTTTCGTCGATGATCACCGCGATCGCCGAGTCGGGTTTGGCCGCCGCGGCGACCTCGGCGAGGTGCGTGAGCTCGTCCGGCAATTCCTCGGAAAGGTCAACGCGCATAACGCATCCCATCTCTCCGCGGTCGACCGTCACGAGCACGAGGGATTTTTCCGGCACGAAGCCGAGCACAGCGGGCAGGGCCGCGATCAACACACCGGGCCGGTTGAGGTGAAAGTCGTGCGATTGCGATGTCGTCATGGCGACAAGGTCTCAGGCGTTTCCGTCACGACGGCCCGCGAAGATCGCGTGGGGGCCGAGGTTGTGGATCAACTCGGGCCTGGGGATAAACCTGTGCGCCGCTGCGACGGACAAATATTCACGGAAAGTTGACGCCGGTCAGCGTGCGAACGGGCCGCAAGCGGCGTAGACCTTGTTGCTATGGGTGCCATGGTTGAGTACGACCTCGTCGTGATCGGTTCGGGTCCCGGCGGGCAAAAAGCCGCGATCGCGGCGGCGAAGCTCGGCAAGTCGGTCGCCGTCGTTGAGCGCGGCCGGATGCTCGGCGGGGTTTGCGTCAACACCGGGACCATTCCGTCGAAAACCCTGCGCGAGGCCGTCGTCTACCTCACCGGCATGAGCCAGCGCGAACTGTACGGCGCGAGCTATCGGGTGAAGGAGAAGATCACCCCCGCCGATCTGCTGGCCCGCACCCAGCACGTCATCGGCAAGGAACAGGACGTCGTGCGGTCGCAGTTGATGCGCAACCGCATCGACCTGATCCAGGGCCACGGCCGGTTCGTCGATGCGCACACGGTGCTGGTCGAGGAGCCCACCCGCGGTGAGCGCACCACCGTCACCGGCGAGCACATCGTCATCGCCACCGGCACCAAACCGGCCCGTCCGACCGGTGTCGAATTCGACGAGGAACGGGTGCTGGACTCAGACGGCATCCTCGACCTGAAGTCGTTGCCCGCCACGATGGTGGTAGTCGGCGCCGGCGTGATCGGCATCGAGTACGCGTCGATGTTCGCCGCGCTCGGCACGAAGGTCACCGTCGTCGAAAAGCGCGACAACATGCTGGAATTTTGCGATCCGGAGATCATCGAGGCGCTGAAGTTCCACCTGCGCGACTTGGCGGTGACGTTCCGGTTCGGCGAAGAGGTGACCGCTGTCGACGTCGGCGCGGCGGGCACCGTCACCACACTCGCCAGCGGCAAGCAGATCCCGGCCGAGACGGTGATGTATTCCGCTGGGCGCCAAGGCCAAACCGACCACCTGGACCTGGCCAACGCCGGACTGGAGGCCGACAACCGAGGCAGGATCTTCGTCGACGACAACTTCCAGACCAAGGTCGACCACATCTACGCCGTCGGCGACGTGATCGGTTTCCCCGCGCTGGCCGCCACGTCGATGGACCAGGGTCGGCTCGCGGCCTATCACGCGTTCGGCGAACCGTGCGCCTGCATGCCCGAACTGCAGCCGATCGGCATCTACTCGATTCCGGAGGTGTCCTACGTCGGCGCCACCGAGGTCGACCTGACGAAAGACGCGATCCCGTACGAGGTCGGTGTGTCCCGGTACCGCGAACTCGCGCGCGGCCAGATCGCAGGCGACTCCTACGGCATGCTCAAGCTACTGGTGTCCACCGAGGACCTGAAGTTGTTGGGCGTGCACATCTTTGGCACCAGCGCCACCGAGATGGTGCACATCGGCCAGGCCGTGATGGGCTGTGGCGGTACGGTCGAATACCTCGTCGATGCGGTGTTCAACTACCCGACGTTCTCGGAGGCCTACAAGGTGGCCGCGCTCGACGTGATGAACAAGCTGCGGGCACTGAACCAGTTCAAGAGCTAGCCGCATTGGTCGTCGAACGCCGTCGGCGCTGGATCCCCAGGCCCGCTCGCCTCGGCGCGGACAAGTAACTGTTTGACCGCATCGCCGAAAGGCGGTGAATACGAGATGCTTTCGTTGGCGCAGCCCCCGCCGTTGAGCCCGCCGATCACGCCGACGACCGAGGAGCCGTCGATCCACGGCGCGCCTGAGAGGCCGTCGACCAACTCGGCGCAGTCGACCGCCGGAAACCCTTTCGTGTCGGGCACGGTCGGCGTCCGGCAGCCGACCGGGCCGCCGCCGACACCCATCCCGTATCCGCTGACGCTGATGACGGTGCCCGGCTTGGGCGCCGCCGCCACCTTGAGGCCGCCGCCGGCCTGCGCCTCCACCGACCCGCCCGCATCGCGGCTCACCCGCGCGATCGCGAAATCGGCCATCGTGTCCTGGTTCTGCACCCAACGGGGATCGAGGTAGACCGCGTCGACATGCCAGATGTCCTCGGGGGCAGCGGAATCCTTCAGACCGGCGACGAACGTGGTGTCGGTGCCTGCGGCCAGGCAGTGCGCGGCGGTGATGATCAGATCCCCGGCCGCCGAGTCGAGCACGCCGCCGGTGCAGGTGTGCAACGTGCTGGCCCCCAGGAACACCGCGCCGACCCTCGGATCCGGGGGCACCGGTTGCGCCGTCGGCGGCGCCTGCACGGCCACGCCCGCGGATTCGGTAGCGGCCGGGACCGACGGAACCACCGCCTGCTGCTTGGCACACGCCGCACCCAGCGATACCAGCAGAACCGTCACCAGCGAGGCCCGGCCTGCCGCGGAGAAGCGCATGAGCAACGATCTTGCCCGACCGCGGCCGCGCGCATCCTGGTGATCTACGGCACGCTGGGGCGGCAAATGTTTCGCACAAGTCGATTGATGCGTGTCCGGCGCGGGCATCCCTGCCGGAATGCCAGATCGGTGCGGTTGTGTTCGAACATTTGCGAGGGCCGCAATCGCATTCGCGGCGAAATGCGCGACACTTGAGGGCAGGAGGAGCAATGGCTGAGAACGCCGATCGACCAGAACAGCACTACCAGCCCGAACAGACCGGGATGTACGAGCTGGAATTCCCGGCACCGCAGTTGTCGTTGCCGGACGGCAGCGGGCCGGTGATGATCCACGCGCTCGAGGGCTTTTCCGATGCCGGACATGCGATCCGGCTGGCGGCGCAATACCTGAAGAACAACCTCGACACCGAGTTGGTCGCCTCGTTCGCCATCGACGAACTGCTCGACTACCGGTCGCGCCGGCCGCTGATGACGTTCAAGACCGACCACTTCACCGCATACGAGGAGCCCGAACTCAACCTGTACGCGCTGCACGACAGCGTCGGAACACCGTTCCTGCTGCTCGCGGGGATGGAACCGGACCTGCGCTGGGAGCGGTTCATCACCGCTGTGCGGCTACTGGCCGAGCGGCTCGGGGTGCGGCGGGTGATCGGCCTGGGCACCATCCCGATGGCCGTGCCACACACCCGCCCGATCACGATGACGGCGCACTCCAACGACAAGGAGCTGATCTCCGAGCACACGCCGTGGGTCGGCGAGGTGCAGGTGCCGGGCAGCGTGTCCAACCTGTTGGAGTTCCGGATGGCCCAGCACGGACACGAGGTCGTCGGGTTCACCGTGCACGTGCCTCACTATCTGGCGCAGACGGACTATCCGACCGCCGCCGAGGCGCTGCTTGCCGAAGTCGCCAGGAGCGCCTCCCTGCAACTCCCGCTGGCGGGGCTGGCGCAGGCCGCCGCCGAGGTCCACGACAAGATCAACGAGCAGGTCGAGGCCAGCAGCGAAGTCGCGCAAGTGGTGGAGGCGCTGGAACGCCAATACGACGCCTTCGTCGCCGCCCAGGAGAACCGGTCGCTGCTGGCGCGCGACGAGGATCTGCCAAGCGGCGACGAACTCGGCGCCGAGTTCGAGCGGTTCCTTGCCCAACAGGCGGACAAACGCCAAGACGACGACTCCGCATAGCGAGCTTCAGGATCGTTAGCTAAGTTGTCGCAATGACCGCGCGTAAGGCGAACCTACGCTCGGTGCGGGAACTGACGCCGTCATTGCAGTTCCGCACCATCCACGGATACCGGCGCGCGTTCCGGGTGGCCGGTTCCGGGCCGGCGCTGTTGTTGATTCACGGCATCGGCGACAACTCCACCACGTGGAGCACGGTGCAGACCAAGTTGGCACAGCGGTTCACCGTCATCGCGCCCGACCTGTTGGGGCACGGCCAGTCCGACAAACCGCGCGCCGACTACTCGGTGGCCGCCTACGCCAACGGCATGCGCGACCTGCTGTCGGTGCTCGACGTCGACAACGTCACGGTGGTCGGCCATTCGCTGGGCGGCGGCGTAGCAATGCAATTCGCTTACCAGTTCCCGCAATTGGTCGATCGGCTGATTCTTGTCGGCGCGGGCGGGGTGACCAAGGACGTCAACATCGCGTTGCGGCTCGCGTCGCTGCCGATGGCCAGCGAGGCGCTGGCGCTGCTGCGCCTGCCGTTGGTGTTGCCCGCGTTGCAGGCGACGGGCCGCATCGCCGGTGGTGTGCTGGGCTCCACCGGCCTCGGCCGGGATCTGCCGGACGTACTGCGGATTCTGGCCGATCTGCCGGAACCGACCGCCTCGTCGGCGTTTGCACGCACACTGCGCGCCGTGGTCGACTGGCGCGGTCAGGTGGTCACCATGCTGGACCGATGTTATTTGACCCAATCCGTTCCCGTGCAATTGATTTGGGGCAGCCATGACTCGGTGATCCCGGTGAGCCACGCCCACATGGCGCACGCCGCGATGCCCGGTTCTCAGCTGGAGATCTTCGAGGGTTCCGGCCATTTCCCGTTCCATGACGATCCCGACCGCTTCGTGGAAGTCGTCGAGAAGTTCATCGATTCCACCGATCCGGCGGTGTACGACCAGGACTACCTGCGCGGCCTACTGCGCGCCGGCATCAGCGAAGACACCCTCTCCGGACCCGTCGACACCCGGGTCGCCGTCCTCGACGCGATGGGCGCCGACGAGCGCAGCGCCACGTGATCGCCGCCACGTAGCATCGGCCTATGGCCATCGACGTGACAGTGCTGCGCGTTTTCACCGACCAGGACGGCAACTACGGCAACCCGCTTGGCGTCGTGGACGCCAGCCAGGCTGCGCCTGCCGAGCGGCAGCGGATAGCCACCCAATTGGGTTACAGCGAAACGATATTCATCGATGTGCCGAGCGAAGGCGGCACCTCGGCGCAGGCCCGCATCTACACACCGGCCACGGAGTTGCCGTTCGCAGGGCATCCGACCGTGGGCGCGTCGTGGTGGCTGCGCGATCGCGGCACGCCGGTGCACACGCTGCGGGTGCCCGCCGGAATCGTGCAGGTGACCTACGAGGGCGACGTGACCGCCGTCAGCGCCCGCTCGGAATGGGCGCCGGAGTTCGCGATCTACGACCTGGCGTCGACCGAGGAACTGTTCGCCGCCGACCCGGACGACTACCCCGACGACATCCAGAACTATCTGTGGACGTGGCTCGACCGCGACCGCGGCGCGATCCGGTCGCGGATGTTCGCCGCGAATCTGGGCGTGCCCGAGGACGAAGCCACCGGGGCCGCGGCGGTGCGCATCACCGACTACCTCAGCCGCGACCTGTACATCCTGCAGGGCAAGGGCTCGGTCATCGAGACCCGATGGAGCCCTGAGGGTTGGGTGCGCATCGCGGGCCGCGTCGTCAACGACGGCGTCAAGCAGATCGACTGACGGTCAACTCTTGGCGGGGATGGTGCGCGCCGCCCGCAGCGCCTCGATCTCCCGCTCGAAGTCTTCTGCCGATTCGAAAGATCGGTACACCGACGCGAACCGCAGATAGGCGACCTCGTCGAGTTCGCGCAGCGGGCCGAGAATGGCCAGCCCCACCTCGTGGCTCTGCACCTCGGGGGAACCGGTGGCGCGGACCGCGTCCTCCACCTTCTGCGCGAGCAGGTTCAGCGCATCGTCGTCGACCTGCCGACCCTGGCATGCCCGCCGCACACCGCGGACGACCTTCTCGCGGCTGAACGGTTCGGTGACGCCGCTGCGCTTGACGACCGCCAGCACCGCGGTCTCGACGGTGGTGAATCGCCTACCGCACTCCGGGCACGACCTGCGCCGCCGGATGGCCTGGCCTTCATCGGTTTCGCGGGAATCCACCACCCGGGAATCGGGATGACGGCAGAACGGACAGTGCATCACCGCTCCTTCGCCGCGACGACAAACAGCTACCTCGAACCTCTTCGAGCGTACCTGCGTGCCGCCACCGGGACCCAGCACCGCTGTGTTTCGGCCCGCCACCGCCGACGGGTCTACCGAAGGCGTTGAGCGGCAGAACCTTTCACCGGTAGCACCCGCGGTCACGCGACCGGGGCGATGAGGGTCTGGCCGGCGTCGAGCGCCGCCGAGTCCAACTGGTTGAGCTCACGGATGCGATCCACCACGTCGGCGACCGGCGCGTCGGGGGCGACCCGGTGCGCGACCTGGGCAAGCGTCTCCCCCGTCTGCACCTGAATCACCGCGAGCCGGGCCGGCACCGGCGCATCGGCACCCGAGACGCCGCCGAATTGGGCGACCAGACCCAGCCAAACGGTGATGCCCGCCGCGACGAGCGCGAGAAACACCGTGGTCGCTGGGGTGATGGGGCGCCTGCGATGCGACGCCCGCGACATCAGCACACCGGTGCCGCGGTAGCGCATCGGCGCGGTGGCCGGCCGGTTCGACCGCGGCCGCCGCCGGGCATCGGCCACTCGGTAGCCGGGCCGGGCCACCGGCCTGCACACCGAATCCGTCTGAATTTCTCGGGTGTCGAGGATGGTCATCTGCCTGCCTTCCGCTCCGCTTCGTTCGCTCCTGTGTTCGAACATACTCGCTCATGTGTTCGATTGATAGAACGTGTGATCGAACTGTTGCCAAACGATAGGACAGGGGTCCGACAAATCCGGGCGACCGACTGCGGTTCCTACCAGGCACCTGCGGAGAACCGCGACACGCGTCGAACACATGTTTGATTCTTGGCCCGGCACGGACTACATTCGGCGCCATGGGTGACGAAACGGGCACTTCGGACGGCACGGAAAGCACAGGCGGGCGACGGGGGCTCGACACGGGCCTGACCGAACGTCAACGCACCATTCTCGAGGTCATTCGCGCATCGGTGACCAGTCGCGGCTACCCGCCGAGCATCAGGGAGATCGGCGATGCCGTCGGCCTGACGTCCACGTCCTCGGTGGCGCACCAACTGCGCACCCTGGAACGCAAGGGCTACCTGCGACGCGATCCGAATCGGCCACGGGCCGTCGACGTGCGGGGTGCCGACGACGGCGTCACCTCGATCGTCGCCACCGACGTCGCCGGATCGGACGCGCTACCGGAGCCGACCTTCGTGCCGGTGCTCGGCCGCATCGCCGCGGGCGGGCCGATCCTGGCCGAAGAGGCCGTCGAGGACGTCTTCCCGCTGCCGAAGGAACTGGTCGGCGAGGGGTCGCTGTTCCTGCTCAAGGTGGTCGGTGACTCGATGGTCGATGCGGCCATCTGCGACGGCGACTGGGTGGTCGTGCGTCAGCAGAACGTGGCCGACAACGGCGACATCGTCGCGGCGATGATCGATGGCGAGGCCACGGTCAAGACGTTCAAGCGCACCCGCGGTCAGGTGTGGCTGATGCCGCACAACCCCGCGTTCGACCCGATCCCCGGCAACGATGCGGCCGTGCTCGGCAAGGTCGTCACGGTAATCCGCAAGATCTAGCGGGCTAGTTGGCGCGGACGAACCCGTTGGTGCGGGCGAGTTCTTCGCTGACGAACCAGATTTCGGCGCGGGCCTCGTCGTAGAGCGTGCTGCCCGGCACCCAGTACAACCCGGTTCGGGTGTCGGCTTTGATCGGGTAGCCGTCGGGGGCCTCACCGGGATCGTCGAGCGGCAGATGCAATGCGGTGCCGTTGGGCGACGGCTCGTCGACCTCGATGCGGGCGTGCCGTCCGGTGTCGGTCAGCGGATCGCGTTGGGCCGACGTGGGCACCTGCGTCGGCGTGGTGTCGACCTCGTCGGTATCGTCTTGATCCTCTTGCGCCGCAAGGGCTTCCACGGCGTCCGGTGTCGTCGCCGGTTCCCTGGTGGTATCGGCTTCGTCGTCGGACTCTGGCTCGGGGGCGTGCGGGGGTTCCCACGGGCTGCCCGGCGTCGGCTGGCCCTCCTGGGCGTAGCGCGCGCTGAACAGCTCGGCGGACTGGTCGTCGTGCGGCGCGCCGAACTCGTCGTCCTCGGCGTCGAAGACGTCGTCGTCGCGCCCGCCGCGTCGGTTCCGCATGGCCGCGAAAGCCACCAGCCCGATCAACACCAGCACCGGGATGATGGCCAGCAGCCACCACCAACTCCACGTGAACCAGTTCCTGCCCTTGGTCTCCGAGGCCTGGGGGTTCGCGGGTGGCGCCTGCGGCGCGTCCAGGCCGGGCACTTGCAGCCCAGTGAGTTGCGAGGCCAGATTGGCGGGCTCAGTGCTGAACGATCTCTTGGCGCGATCCCACGACACCACGCCGCCGCTGAACCGCTGGGTGGTCACGTTGCCACTGCCGGTCTGGTCGGCCACGGGGGCACCCAACGGGCCCGTGGCGCCGCCCAGTTTCTGCCATGCGGCGTTCATCGGCCCGCGGACGATGACGGCGCCGTAGTCGGGGGTCCAGAAGATGACCGGCTCGTCCTTGGCGGAGAACGTGCTGATCCGGCTGTTGGGCAGGCCGCCGTCGTCCTCACTGGAGGTGGGCAGGCCGAGATCGCCCTGGGGTCCACCGACGCTTTCGTATTTCGCCAGCACCTGACCGGTGACGACGTTCGCACCCGTCGCCGGACTGTAGAAGATCTTGCCGCCCGCGAAGTTCTGGCCGAGCCCGTCAGCGCCGATCTTGTACGGCTCGCCCTGGGCGGCGCCCAGCGGGCCCAGCGGCCCCCCGGCGGCGCGCCGCGCCGCGTTGATCGCCGACGTCGGGTCGTCGGGGATTTGCAGATCGGCGAGTTGGCCGGCCAGCTCGGGCGGCACCGTGGTGAAGGTCTTCGCCTTCCTGTCGTAGGTCACCTCGCCACCGGTGAACTTCTGCGTCACCAGATTGCCGCGGTACGTCTCGTCGTCGCTGGGCACCCCGAGCTGGCCTGCCGAGCCGCCGAGCTTGTCCCATGCGGCGTTGATCGGTCCGCGGACGACCCGCGCGCCGGTGTCGGGCGTCCAGAAGATGACCGGATTGTCCGGCGCGCTGAACGTGGTGTTGCGGCTGCCCTCGGCCTTCCCGGCGCCCTCGTCGATGGTCGGGAACCCGAGATCGCTGTCGGCGGGCCCACCCAGCGACATGTACTTGTCCAGGATCGCGCCCGTCATCACGTGGGCGCCGGTGGCGGGGGTGAAGAAGATCTTGCCGCCGGGGAAGTTCTGACCGAAGCCGTCACCGGCCGGATAAACGCCGCCGTCCTTCGGGCCGAGCGGGCCGGTGTCCCCGCCCGCGGCCTGCCAGGCGGCGGTGATCGCGGCGTCGGCATCGTCTTGAGGAGTCGCCCATGCGCTGGGTGCCGCCGAGACGAGCGCGGCGGCGGCGAGCAACCCGACCGCCAGCCGGCCCAACCCTGTGCGGCGAGCGCTCCGCAGGCCCTTCATCAACCCTCCCGCCATCGGCGCGATGTCCTTCGTTGGTCATCGCGTCCGTCAACTCTGCGTCAGCAGACGTCGATTACCAAGGAACATCGCCGACGTTGGAGGAGAAAATACCTGGCGCGCGGTAGATACCCGCGATTTAGCCCCGCTTAAACGCCCATGCTGGGCTCATGGCATGGGCCGCTAAACGCCCATGCTGGGTTCATGGCATGGGCCGCTAAACGCCCATGCTGCGGCCGATGATCTCTTTCATGATCTCCGTCGTGCCCCCGTAGATTGTTTGCACGCGTGAGTCGAGATATGCCTTGGCGACGGGATATTCACGCATGTAGCCGTAGCCACCGTGCAATTGCAGGCAGCGGTCGATGAGATGAACCTGCTTTTCGGTGGAATACCACTTCGCCATCGCCGCCTGCTCCGCGGTTAGTTTTTCCTCGAGGTGCAGTTTGATGAATTCGTCGACCATGATTCGCACGACGGTGGCCTCGGTCGCGAGTTCGGCGAGAAGGAAACGGCTATTCTGCTGGCTGCCGATCGGGCGGCCAAAAGCCTTGCGTTCCTTGGTGTATTGCAGCGTGCCCTCGAGCACCGCTTCCATGGCCGTGGCGGCCATCACCGCGATGCCGATCCGTTCCTGCGGCAGGTTCTGCATCAGGTAGATGAAGCCCTGCCCCTCCTCGCCGAGCAGATTCTCGGCAGGCACCTTGACGTCGGTGAACGACAGTTCCGCGGTGTCCTGGGCGTCGAGACCGATCTTGTCGAGTTTGCGACCGCGCTCGAATCCCTCCATGCCGCGCTCGACGACGAGCAGCGAGAACCCCATCGCGCCCTTGTCAGGGTCGGTGCAGGCGACCACGATCACCAGATCGGCGTTGATGCCGTTGGTGATGAACGTCTTTGCGCCGTTGAGGATGTAGTGATCGCCGTCCTTGACCGCGCGGGTCTTGATGCCCTGCAGGTCGCTTCCGGTGCCGGGTTCGGTCATCGCGATCGCGGTGATGATCTCGCCGGTGCAGAACTTCGGCAGCCAGCGCGCCTTCTGTTCGTCGTTGGCCAGGCGCAGCAGATACGGCGCGACGACGTCGTTGTGCAGGCCGAAGCCGATGCCGCTGTACCGGCCAGCGGTGGTCTCCTCGGTGACGATCACGTTGTAGCGGAAGTCGGGGTTGCCGCCGCCGCCGTACTCCTCGGGCACGGCCATGCCGAGGAAGCCCTGCTTACCCGCCTCGAGCCAGACCCCGCGGTCGACGATCTTGTCGCGCTCCCACTCCTCGTGGTACGGCGCGACGTGCCGGTCGAGGAAGGCGCGGTAGGACTCGCGGAACAGATCGTGTTCCGGTTCGAACAGGGTGCGGTCGTACTTCACGACGCTGCCCATGGCGGACCTCCATGAGTTGGTACGGGCTGTTACCGGTACCGTACCCCACCCAACCGGATGGTTGGGCGAGGCCTGGGCCGGCTGGGCTTCGCCGACATCGACGTTTTGCAGACGTCGACTCGCACTTTCCCTGCGAAACGTCCGTTTCGGCGATTCGGGCGCACAGGCCAGCGCCCTAGAATTCGCGGCATGATCTATGCCCGGACGAGCCTTGCTCACTGGGGCGGCTTCTCCGCGGCGATCGGGGCAGGCGACATCGCGACCGTCACCCCACTCGACGGCGACACCGATCCGTCCCCGCTGCTCGGCAACCTGCCCGGCGCCATCCGGCATCGCGCCAGAATCGCCACGCCTGCGGTCCGGCGCGGCTGGTTGCGCGACGGCCCCGGTCCGACGACACGCCGCGGTGCCGACGAGTTCGTCGCCGTCTCATGGGACGAACTCACCGATCTGCTCGCCGGTGAGTTGCGGCGGGGCGTCGACACACACGGCAACGAGGCGATTTACGGCGGCTCCTACGGCTGGGGCAGCGCGGGCCGCTTCCACCACGCGCAGAGCCAAGTGCACAGATTTCTCAAACTTCTTGGCGGATACACGTTTTCGCGACACTCCTACAGCCTCGGCGCCACCGGTGTCATCATGCCACGGGTGGTCGGCACCCACGACGATCTGTTCAAGCGCTCCACCGCGTGGGACGTCATCGTCGAAAACACCGATCTGCTGGTCTGTTTCGGCGGCCTGGCGCTGAAGAACACCGGCACCAATCACGGCGGCACCACCGGTCACCCGGCCCGCGCCGCGCTAAAACGGTTCCGTGACCGCGGCGGACGCATCGTGTCGTTCTCGCCGCTGCGCGACGACGTCGAGGGCGACTGTGAATGGCATGCTCCGGTGCCCGGCACCGATGTCGCCGTGATGCTGGCGCTCGGCTATGTACTGGCCACCGAGTCGCTCGTCGACCGCGAGTTCCTGGACACCTACTGCACGGGCTACGACCGTTTCGAGCGCTATCTGCTCGGCCTCGACGACGGCGTCGCGAAATCGCCGCAATGGGCGTCGCAAATCTGCGGGCTGGCCGCCGACGACCTGACCGCGCTGGCGCGGCGGATGGCCGCGCAGCGCACGATCGTCACCGTCAGTTGGTCGCTGCAACGGATCCGGCACGGCGAACAGGCCCCGTGGATGGGACTGACGCTGGCCGCGATGCTCGGCCAGATCGGCCTTCCGGGAGGAGGTTTCGGGCACGGCTACGGCTCGATGAACGAACCGGGGCTGCCGCCACTGCGTTTCGGGCTGCCCGCCTTGCCGCAGGGCCCCAATCCGGTGCAGACGTTCATCCCGGTCGCAGCTGTCAGCGACATGCTGCTGCACCCCGGCGAACAGTTCGACTACAACGGGCGCCGCCTGACCTATCCCGACATCAAGTTGGTGTACTGGGCGGGCGGCAACCCGTTTCATCACCACCAGAACATTCCGCGGTTGCGGCGCGCGCTCGGCCGCGTCGACACCGTCGTGGTGCACGAGCAGTACTGGACTGCGATGGCGAAACATGCCGATATCGTCGTCCCGTCAACCACCGCCTACGAGCGCGACGACTACTCCGGGTCCCGCAACGACCCGGTCCTGATGGCGATGCCCAAACTGGTCGAACCCTATGCGCAGTCCCGCGACGACTACACCACCTTCGCCGCGCTGGCCGACGCGCTCGGCTTCGGCGAGCAGTTCACCGAGGGCCGCACCGCCAGGCAGTGGCTCGCGCACATGTACGACAAGTGGGCGACGGGACTGGATTTCGGGGTGCCGACATTCGACGAGTTCTGGGCGATGGGGCGACTACGGCTGCCCACCCAGAACGGTCTGACGCTGCTGGCCGACTTTCGCGCCGACCCGAAAACGCACCGGCTGAACACCCCGAGCGGGCGCATCGAGATCTTTTCCGCCGACATCGACGCCTTCGGCTATGCCGACTGCGCCGGCCACCCGGCGTGGTTCGAGCCGTCCGAATGGCTCGGCGGCGCTCGGGCGGCCCGGTATCCGCTGCATCTGCTGGCCAACCAGCCCGCGACCCGGCTGCACAGTCAGCTCGACATCGGCGCGGTCAGCACCGCCTCGAAAGTACAAGGGCGCGAACCGATTCGGATGCATCCAGCCGACGCGGCAGAGCGTCGCCTGGCCGATGGGGATGTGGTGCGGGTGTTCAACGATCGCGGCGCCTGTCTCGCCGGCGTGGTGACCGACGACCGGCTGCGCCGCGCCGTGGTGCAACTGTCGACCGGGGCGTGGTTCGATCCGGAGGATCCCGCCGACCCGGACGCCATGTGTGTGCACGGTAATCCGAACGTGCTGACCGACGACATCGGCACATCGGCCCTCGCCCAGGGCTGTACCGGTGCGCACGTGCTGGTGCAGGTGGAGAAGTTCACCGGCCCGCTCCCGCCGGTGCGCGCCCACGAGCCGCCGGTGATCGTCGATCGATGACCGAGGCGATCATCGTCGAGGAACGTGGCAAGACACTGAGTTTCACGTTCGACGACATGATGCGCTACCACGGACCGCACTCCCCCGCAGGCGTTGCCATGGCGTTCAAGGTGTTGCAGCGCGCCTTCGCCGTGCTCTCCCCCGGCGCTGTGCCCGATCGTCGATCGGTCAAGATACGCACCGCCTTTCGAGGTCCCGGTGCGCGCGACGGATTCGAGGCGGTCACCCGAGCGGTGTCCGACGGCCGCTACCTCATCGACCGGAACCTGGTGCGTGGGGACCGCGGCCGACTGTTGGAAGACTTCGTGTTCGAAGTCGAGGTGGGTGGCCGCACGGTCGCCCTGCTGCTGCGCGACGGCTTCGTCACCGACGAGTTCATCGATCTCGCCCGCAATCAGGCCCGCACCGAGGCGCAGGAGGCGCGCCTCGACGAGCTCAAGGCTGAACTGGCGCGGAAAGTGATGGCCGCCGCGGCGGAAGATTTGCTCGACACCGTGTGAGCTAACGCACGCCGATGTTTGGCAAAGCGCTTCGATTGGGAACTCCGCAGTCACCATCGGATTGACAGGGAGGAACCTGCCATGTCGGACAAGAACAACAGTGGACCCGAGGAAGCCGTCAAAGGCGTTGTCGAGGGTGTGAAGGGTAAGGCCAAAGAGGTGCTCGGCGCAGTCGCTGGCCGCGACGATCTCTACCGCGAGGGCCAGGCCCAGCAGGACAAGGCCGACGCACAGCGCAATGCCGCTCAGAAAGAGGCCGAGGCCGAAAGTGCCCGCGCCGCAGCCAAGACCGCTGAGAAGCGCCAGGAAGCCGAACAGCGCTGACACCGGACCGCGATAGGCGCAAGGCGAACCCGAGGGGTGCCTTGCGCCTTTCGCCTGGGGTCAGATCGCAACCAGATCGTCGGCGAACGAATACGGCGGCCACGGCCCCGTTACTTCGAGTCTGATTCTGGCAGTTGACCTTTCGAGCGCAGTCACGGTCTCCATGAACAATCCGACGACGTCTTTGTCCACCAGATACGAGCCGTTGAGCAACGTCCACGGTCCCTTGTTCGTGACATGCTTCTCCAATGGCGGTTTGCGCTTACCGTCGACGGCGCAACGCAATAACATCGCGTGTACCCGGTCCGCTTCGGCCGACGCCAACCGGTAGCCCTCCTGCTGCGCGGCCAGTTGCCGTCTCCTGCGCAACAGGTAGGGCACACGCGACAGGGGGTCGGTCGCCTCCGAGTTGACCAGATCCCCCTGCAGCGCCAGGCTTCTCGGATCGGCGTATGCCTTGACGCCGAGCTCGTCACGCCCCGAGACCCGGCGCAGCGCGGCCACCATGTCGTCGTGCTCGTTCAGCAGCAGTTGGCTGACGCGCCGGTCGTCGCGGTAGATGGTGCCCAGCCGCACCGGAATCACCGGCCCGCCGCGACGGAAGGCGCTGACGATCGCGTTGTGCGCTCGCGCCTTGGGGGCGAACACGTCGACGTCCTCGAAGGTGCGGCGCAGTCGCGCTCCCCTGAACTCCTCGAGGTTCACCGTCCCGACGGCGGCGGCCAGGCCGCCCGCCACGACCGCACGGACCTGTTCGCCGGCCACCCCGGACAGGCTCGCTGCCCGCTCCGCAGCGTCCTCGGCGCGCCCGATCGCGTACACCCAGACTCCGCGATCAGCGTCGGCAACCTCTGATTGCTTTGACATACTCCTCCGCTCGCCCTCATCACTACCCGGATGAACGGCGTGTCAACCACGAAAACCCGAGCTAGAACCGCTGTTTTTCGCATGCGTCAACGATGCAAACGCGGCTAAGTAGCTACTAACTGACGTGACCGTCTATTTACTCGGCAAATGCGGGCAAACCGGATTCGCTGCGCTATGTGCGCGCCGGTGACGTCCGCCGCGTGCCGGTCGCCTCGAACGCGGCGCCGAACCGCAACAACGCGACATCGTCGTAGGCGCGCCCGGCCAGCGTGAGCCCCACCGGCATGCCGATGTCGGCCATGGTGCCCATCGGCACGGTCACCGTCGGAATGCCGAGGTGGCGTATCGCCAGGTTGCCGTTGGCCACCCACACACCGTTGCGCCACCCCAGGTCGGCCGACGATTCGTCGACATCCATGTTCGCCGGGCCGACGTCGGCGACCGCGGGGAAGATCACCGCGTCCAGGCCCAGACCGTCCATCCAGTCTTCGAGATCCAGGCGCCGCGTCTGCTCGAGGCCGCGCACACCGTCCGCCAGGTCCGGGATGTCGAGGAAGGACTCGACCGGGTGGTTTCTGACGTGCGCGGGATAGCTCGCGATGTCGTCGTCGAACCCGGTGTAGCGGTCGGGCAGCGCACCTTGCGGGTGCGGGAAGATCCGCGCGCCGTCCACGTCGGCCAACCGGTGCAGGTGCGGGTCGCCGTTGTCGGCGAGGAAGTCGTCCCACGCCCATGCGCTCAGGTCGAGCAATTCCCTGGCCAGATAGTCGGGACTGACCAGGCCGCGGGTGAAAATCGTTGGCGCGCCCGGCCTGTCGCCTTCGTAATTGCTGACCACCGGGAAGTCGACCTCCACGACGTCGGCGCCTGCCGCCTCCAGATCGCGTCGCGCCGCTTCGAACAACGCCAGCACCGACGGTCGCGTCTCGATGCGCTGTCCGGTCGGGCCGCCGATGCCGGGCCGTTCGGCGGTCCCCGCGTCCGGGTCGGCATTGATGTACATGCGCGGCACACCGAATCGCCGTCTCCCGAGGCTGGCTGGGGCCAATTGCCGATACGACGCGGGCCGCACCTGGCTGGGCCGCGGCAACGCCACCCACGGTTGGCTGCGCCAGAAGTCGCCGCGCGTCACCGGATCGTCGGCGACGATCACGTCGAGCACCTCGAACATGTCGGCCATCGTCCTGGTATGTGGCACAACGACATCCATCGTCGGCACCAGCGGCCAGCCACCGCGGACCGAGATGATGCCGCGCGACGGCGTGTACGCGCACAACGCGTTGTTGGACGCCGGAGCGCGACCGGACGACCACGTTTCCTCGCCGATGCCGAACGCGCACAACGACGCCGCCGTGGCGGTGCCGGACCCGTTGGAGGAACCCGACGCGAAGGCAGCGGTGAGATAGTCGGCGTTGTACGGGCTTTCGGCGCGTCCGTAGAGTCCGCGCTGCATGCCGCCGTTGGCCATCGGCGGCATGTTGGTCAGCCCGATCAGCACGGCGCCGGCATCGCGTAACCGCTCGATGACGAAGCTGTCCTGCTGCGCCACCAGGTCCGCGAAGGCCGGACTGCCCGCCGCGACGGTGAGACCGCGGGCCCGATAACTGTCCTTGGCCGTATAGGGAATGCCGTCCAGCGGGCCGCGCGTTTCGCCGCGGGACCGGCGTTGGTCGGACGCCTCGGCGTCGGCGCGGGCCTGCGGGTTCATCACGACGACGGCGTTCAACCGAATCCCGGCATGGTCATAGACCGCAATGCGGTCCAGATAGCTTTCCAGCAGATCGACGGCGGTCACCCGACCCGAGTCGAGTGCGCCGCGCAGATCGGCGATGGACGCTTCGACGACGTCGAACGCCACTTAGAACGTCGCGAACTCTTGCAGGCTCGCGGCCAACGGAATCGGCACGCGGGCCTTGATTCTGGTGCCGTCGGCGGTGTGCTCGGTGGCGTCGACGCGGCCGTCGGCGTGCACCTTGTTGACCAGGTCGCCGCGGTCGTACGGAATGGTCACGTCGACCACCTTGTCGGTCGGTTCGATCAACTCGGCCATCCGCTGCTGCAGGCGCTCCAGGCCGTCGCCGGTGCGCGCGGACACGAACACCGCGTCCGGCAGCGCACTGCGCAGCTGGGCCAGCGTGAGGCCGTCTGCAGCGTCGATCTTGTTGACCACCAACAGTTCTGGTGCCGGCTTGCCGTCGTGGTCAGCAACCACCTCGTTGACCACTTGGCGCACCGCGTTGATCTGCGCCAGCGGATTCACATCGGAGCCGTCCACCACGTGCACGAGCAGCGCGGCGTCGACGACTTCCTCCAGCGTGGAGCGGAACGCCTCGACCAACTGCGTCGGCAGATGCCGGACGAACCCGACCGTGTCCGTCAGCACGAACGGCCGCCCGTCGGCGAATTCCCCACGCCGCGTGGTGGGTTCGAGCGTGGCGAACAACGCGTTCTCGACGAGCACGCCGGCGCCGGTCAGCGCGTTCAGCAGGCTGGACTTCCCCGCGTTGGTGTACCCGACGATCGCGATCGACGGCACGTCGCTGGCCCGCCGCCTGCTGCGCTGGGTGTCGCGGACCTGCTTCATGTCCTTGATCTCACGGCGCAACTTGGACATCCGCTCGCGGATGCGACGGCGGTCGGTCTCGATCTTCGTCTCACCGGGACCGCGCGTACCCACGCCGCCGCCTGCGCCGCCCGCGCGCCCGCCGGCCTGCCGGGACATCGATTCACCCCAGCCGCGCAGCCGGGGCAGCATGTACTCCATCTGCGCGTAGGCCACCTGCGCCTTGCCTTCCCGGCTGGTGGCGTGTTGGGCGAAGATGTCGAGAATCAGCGCGGTGCGGTCGATGACCTTGACCTTGACCGCCTTCTCCAGCGCGGTCAGCTGCGCGGGGCTCAGCTCGCCGTCGCAGATCACGGTGTCGGCGCCGGTGGCCAGCACGACCTCGCGCAGCTCCTGCGCCTTACCCGAGCCGATGTAGGTCGAGGCGTCGGGCTTGTCGCGGCGCTGGATCAGCCCCTCGAGCACCTCCGAGCCCGCGGTTTCGGCGAGGGCGGCCAATTCGGCGAGGCTGGCTTCGGCGTCCTTGGCGCTGCCTTCGGTCCAGACGCCGACGAGCACCACGCGTTCCAGCCGCAGCTGCCGGTACTCGACCTCGGAGACGTCGGCCAGTTCGGTCGACAAACCGGCCACGCGGCGCAGTGCCGTGCGGTCTTCGAGTGCGAGCTCACCCGCGCTGGGGGCGTCGTGGAAACGAGAATCGGGATGGGTCATAAGTGATTACAGAGTTGCACGGTCGACTGTGCGCCTGCATCCGAATTAACGCTGCGCAATGCGCCACCATTCCTCGGCCACCTCGCCGCGCGCCACCAGCACCGAGGGGCCGCGCAGGAAGCTGCTGGCGTCGGTGACGGTGACGGTGACCTCGCCGCCGGGTATCCGCACCAGCAGTGTGCCGGTGGTGGCACCCTCGTACGCCAGCGCCGCGACCGCCGCCGCGACCGTCCCGGTGCCGCACGAGCGGGTTTCTCCGACACCCCGTTCGTGTACCCGCATCGACACCGCTGACCCGTGTGGGGCGGTCAAAACCTCGACGTTGACGCCTTCGGGAAACTGCCCGCTGTCGAACGACACCGGCGCCGCGACGTCCAGCGCGGCGAGTTCGTCGACCGTCAGGTCCGCATCGACGCACGCCAGGTGCGGGTTGCCCACGTCGACCGCCAGACCGGCGAACGGCCGTCCGCCGACGATGGCCTCCCCCGTGCCGAGTTGGTTGGTCTTGCCCATTTCGACTGTGACGTCCGCGGTGGTGTCGTCCCACCGGTGCAGCACCACAGGACGCGGACCCGCCAGTGAGCCGACGGTGAACTCGTCGCGGCTCTCCAGGCCGCTGGCCCGCAGGTAGTGAGCGAACACCCGAACCCCGTTGCCGCACATCTGCGCAACCGACCCGTCGGCGTTGCGGTAGTCCATGTACCAGTCGTCGGCCGCCACCCCTTCGGGCAGTCGGTCGAGTCCGGCGACACCGGCCCTGGTCACCCGCAGCACCCCGTCGGCGCCGAGGCCCTGACGCCGGTCGCACAGCACGGCCACCCCGGCCGGCGTCAGCGACAGCCTGCCGTCGGGGTCCGGCAGCAGCACGAAGTCGTTCTGCGTGCCGTGGCCTTTGGCGAATTCCACGAGTTCAGGATACGTGCCGCCATATCCGCAGCGTGCGCTCGACGTTGTCGGGGGCGCCGCCGTCCAGCCAGGTGATGCGGTGGTCGCGGCGGAACCAGGAGCGCTGACGGCGGACGTAGCGGCGGGTGGCGAAGAACGTCGGCTCGCGGGCCGCCGACCCGTCCCCACCCGCGTCGAGGTCGGCGATCACCTGGGCGTAGCCGAGCGCACGGGCCGCGGTCACCCCGTCGCGCAGCCCTTGCCGCAACAATCCGCGCACCTCGTCGACCAGCCCCTCGGCGAACATCTTGTCGGTGCGTTGGGCCAGTCGCTCATCGAGAACAGTTGTGTCCCAATCTAATCCGACGATTGCGGTGTCCCAGCGCGGCGCACCGATCACCGGCGCGGACGCGGCGAACGGCTGCCCCGTCAACTCGACGACCTCGAGGGCCCGCACGATGCGGCGGCCGTCGGTCGGCAGGATCGAGGCCGCGGCGTCGGCGTCGACGCGGGCCAGTTCCCGGTGCAGGGCGCCCACCCCGATCTCGGCCAGCCGGCCCTCCCATTTGGCGCGCACGGCGGCATCGGTGGCGGGGAACGACCACGCGTCGAGCAGCGACTGGATGTACATCATCGAGCCCCCGACGATCACCGGGACCGCGCCGCGGGCGGCGATCGCCTCGATGTCGGCGGCCGCGGCCTGCTGGTAGCGGGCGACCGTGGCCGTTTCGGTGACCTCGAGGACGTCGAGCTGATGGTGCGGGATGCCGCGGCGCTCCGCCTGCGGCAGCTTCGCCGTGCCGATGTCCATGCCGCGGTACAGCTGCATCGCGTCGGCGTTCACGATCTCCCCGCCGACCTCCTCGGCGACGGTCAGCGCCAGCGCCGACTTGCCGGTGCCGGTCGGGCCGATGATCGCGATCGGTCTCATGGCTGCCAGACACCGACGAAATATCCGACACCGTAGGGCGCCCCGCGATACAACTCGGCGGCCGACCGGGGGCCGCCCAGTCCGGCCAGCACCTGGTAGGCGACGCGGCCGACGATCGCATCGGGCAGCCGTTTCAGCGCGTCGGCGTCGCCTGCGGCCAGCGCGTCGTCGAGCGCGGCCTGCACCGCGACCGAGTCGGGGTCGTATCCGCCGGGCGCGGGCGGGGTGAGTGTGTGCGCACCGTCGGCGACGACGAGAACGCCGACCGGGTCGGGGTTTTCGTCGATCTCGGCGCGCAACGCCCGACCGTGAGCCAGCGCGGTGTCGACGTCGTGTCCCGCGTCGTAGACCCGCACCTGCGCGCGGGCGTCGGGCGCCGCCTGGTCGCGGATCCAGCCGGTGATCAACGCGCACAACGGCAGCGCAGTCGGGGCCCCGGCGTCGGGCGACAGCGCGACGCGCTGGTCGACGCCGTATCCGGCGAACGTGCCCGCGCTGTCGGGACCCAGCACCGTGTCGGCGGCGTCGGCGCCGACGGCGATCCAGGTCGACGGCAGCGCCTTCGCGGCGGCCAGCACCGCGCGACGCAGGTCGGCGAGTTCGTCGGCGGTGCCTGCGCCGAGTTCGGGAACCAATACGGGTGCTGACGGAACGATCGCGATGGCGCTCAGCACGCCACCAAGGTAGTGCTCACACCGGTTGCTTGGTGGCACCGGCCGCCTCGCCGCGGGCCAGCGCGGCCGTCGCCACCACCATCACCACCACCGCTGCGATCAACGTCAGCCACCCGGCATCGCCCGGTCGCAGCGCCTCGCCGAGCACCACGATGCCCAGCACGGACCCGACCAGCGGTTCGGCGACGGTCATCGTCGGCAACGACGCGGTCAACGCGCCTGCCCGGAACGACGACTGCTGCCACGCTGTGCCCGCGATGCCGACCAGCGCCCAGACGTACAACTCCGGCGTCCGCAGCAGCACCCACACACCGTGGTCGAGGCGGTCCACCACGCCCTTGGTCAGCACCGCGAACACCCCCCACAGCGCGCCGGACACCAGGGCCAGCAGCACCGCGCTGGTCGGTCCCGACCAGATCCGCGCGCCCACCACGCAGAGCACCAGTGCGGGACCGAGCACGGCGACCACGACCGTCCACGTCTCGAGCGACGCCCTGGAGTGGCCTTCGGTCGGATTGCCGACGGTCACGATCACCGCGACCGCGAGCGCCAGCAGCACCGCCCACATCCACTCCCAGCGCGTCACCCGCCGCTGCGACAGCCTGGCGTTGATCGGCAGCGCGAACAGCAGCGACGTGACCAGCAGCGCCTGCACCAACAGCACCGATCCGAAGCCGAGCGCGGCGGCTTGCAGCGCGAACCCGACGGCCGCGACGATGCTGCCCAACCACCACTGCCGGTCGCGCAGCAGACGCAGGAACAGGTCGAGGTGGCTGACCGGTTCGTCGGTGACTTCGTGCGCCGAACGCTGGTGGACGACATCGCCGATCGCGATGAAGAACGCAGCGCCGAGGGCGAGCAGGGCGGCGATATCCGCCTTGTGCATCGGTGGCCTCCCCTCCGTGTTGGCACGAGCGTAGGCAACAGCATCGCGAAAGCCGTGGGCACGTGCCGCCCCGACCTGTTTGAATAGCGGTCGAGCTATCAGGCGCCGCGTCGCGCGGCAGGTGCGCGGGTTCCCGCGCGGAGGGTCGAGGTAACGCCAGATGACGACCAGCGAGCAGGGCGGTCAGTCCGCCGTCCCCAAACCCGTACCCCGGCCAGGACCGCCGCGGCCGGCGCCCCGCCCGGGGCCGCATCCGACGCCGACGGTCGCCGTGCCCGCGGCGAGCGATCCGCACCGGTTCGGCCGCGTCGACCCCGACGGCACCGTCTGGCTGATCACCGGCGCCGGTGAACGGGTGATCGGCTCGTGGCAGGCCGGTGATCCCGAGGCGGCGTTCGAGCACTTCGGCCGTCGCTTCGACGATCTGCACACCGAGGTGGCGCTGATGGAGCGCCGGTTGGAGTCCGGCACGGGCGACGCGCGCAAGATCAGGGCCGCCGCGGCCGCGCTCGCCGAGACGCTGCCGGAGGCCCATGTGCTCGGTGACGTCGACGCGTTGGCGGCCCGGTTGGGCACGATCGTCGAACACGCCGACGAGGCCGCGCAGGCGGAGCGGGCCAAGCGCGACGAGTTCCGTGCCGCGCAGACGGCCCGCAAGGAGGCGTTGGCGGTCGAGGCCGAGGACATCGCGGCCAATTCGACGCAGTGGAAGGTCGCCGGCGACCGGTTGCGCGAGATCCTCGAGGAATGGCGGACGATCAGCGGGCTGGACCGCAAGACCGACGACGCGTTGTGGAAGCGGTATTCGACGGCTCGCGAGACCTTCAACCGCCGCCGCGGTTCGCATTTCGCCGAACTGGACCGCGAACGCGCAGGCGCGCGGCAGGCCAAGGAGGCGTTGTGTGAACGCGCCGAGGAACTGTCCGGCTCGACGGACTGGGGCCCGACCAGTGCCGCGTTCCGCGACTTGTTGACCGAGTGGAAGGCGGCGGGCCGCGCCGCCAAAGACGTCGACGACGCGCTGTGGCAGCGGTTCAAGGCCGCGCAGGACATCTTCTTCTCAGCCCGCAACGCGGCCAGTTCCGAGCGCGACGCGGAATTGCGCGCGAACGCCGAAGCCAAGGAGGCGCTGCTGGCCGAGGCCGAGAAGGTCGACACCTCCGACCTGGAAGCCGCGCGGGCGGCGCTGCGCGCGATCGGCGATAAGTGGGACGCGATCGGCAAGGTGCCCCGCGAGCGGGGCGCCGAGTTGGAACGCCGACTGCGTGCCATCGAGAAGAAGGTGCGCGACGCGCCTACCGGCGGCGTCGATCCCGAGGCGCAGGCCAGGGCGGACCAATTCCGTGCTCGCGCAGAGCAATACGAGCGGCAGGCGGAGAAGGCGCAGGCGGCCGGACGGACGAAGGACGCCGAGGAGGCGCGGGCCAACGCCGAACAGTGGCGGCAGTGGGCCGACGCGGCGGCGCAGGCGTTGGGCAAGCGGGCCTAGGTCTTCGGCGTCTTGGGCGTTGACTCTGCGCTCAGGGCGTGCGCTGTAGGCACTTTTGCACCCTCAGCGCAGCGTCATTGAGGTTGGGTCTTCGGCGGCCCGTCGTCGGTGTCGTCGTCGGTGTCGCTGTCGTCGTCGTTGATGGTGTCCATCAACTTCTTGTTCTGACGTTTGGCGGCGTCCTGACGGCGCTGCTCCTCGGCCGCGAGTTGCAGCGCGGTGCGCGCCCACACCGCGCGTGCCCAGTTGAACGCCAGCGTGATGACCGCGAGCCAGGCGATGATCAGGCCGATGCCGGGGCCGGGACCGTCTGCGGGGGCGGTCTGCCGCGACCACACCGCCAGCAGGCCGGTGAACGAGGCGACCGTCGATCCGGCGAGCGCGATCCACGCCAACGCCCAGCGCCGGGTGAGCAGCGCCAGCATGGAGAAGCCGACGCCGAACACCAGCGCGAACCAGACGAACACCCGTGACGGCAGCGCGATGCCGTTGGCGATCGCCGCGTTGTCGCCCACCAGCACGTCCCAGCCTCTCGCGCTGCCGGTGTGCGGGAGGATGAACGTCAGCAGTAGCACGAACACGGCGATGGCGAGCGCCAAAGCTCGTGCGCCAGGGTCGATTTCACGCGCCACCCGGCGTTCGGCCGCCTCCAGATCACCCTTGAACTCGTCGAACTTGCCGTTGTTGTCTTTACCGGAGGTCAACGGGCACACCCGGAGGAAGTCGGCTGCGGCGCAGGCATGCCGACGGCGGGCATGCCAAGGCCCACGCTGGATGTCGCCGACCCTTCGGCTCCCACACCGGTGCGGGGTTTGCGCCCCGCCGCGTGTGCGTCGCCGGCCCTGGTGCGCCGGTGCGAGTGCGGGCCCCCGTCGGCGATCAGGTGATGCGGCGCGGCGCCGGTGACGGTGGCGGTGACCACGTCGCCGGGCCGGATGTCGAGGCCCGCGGGGTCGAAGTGCACCAACCGGCCGTCGCGGGCCCGCCCCGACATGCGGGCGGTGCTGGCGTCTTTGCGTCCTTCGCCGGTGGCCACCAGCAGTTCCACGGTGCGCCCGATCTGGGCGGTGTTCTCCTCTAGCGAGATGCGCTCCTGCAGTTCGATGAGCCGCTGATAGCGTTCCTGGACAACGGCTTTGGGCAGCTGGTCGGCCAACTCGGCGGCGGGGGTACCTGGCCGCTTCGAGTATTGGAAGGTGAACGCGCTGGAGAACCTGGCCCGCTCAACCACTTCGAGGGTGGCCGCGAAGTCTGCTTCGGTCTCGCCGGGAAACCCGACGATCAGATCGGTGGTGATCGCGGCGTGCGGGATGGCCGCCCGGACGCGGTCGATGATGCCGAGGTACTTCTCGGCGCGGTAGGACCGCCGCATGGCGCGCAGGATCCGGTCGGAGCCGGATTGCAGCGGCATGTGCAGCGTCGGACAGACATTCGGTGTCTGCGCCATCGCCTCGATCACGTCGTCGGTGAACTCGGCGGGGTGCGGCGAGGTGAACCGGACCCGCTCGAGGCCGTCGATACGGCCGCAGGCGCGCAACAACTTGGCGAACGCGCCGCGGTCACGCGGCTGCTCCGGGTCGGCGAACGAGACACCGTAGGCGTTGACGTTCTGACCGAGCAGCGTCACCTCGAGCACGCCCTGATCGACGAGGGTCTGCACTTCGGCCAGCACGTCACCCGGTCCGCGGTCGACCTCTTTGCCGCGTAGCGCGGGCACGATGCAGAACGTGCACGTGTTGTTGCAACCGACGGAGATGGAAACCCAAGCGGCGTAGGCGGATTCGCGGGCCGCAGGCAAAGCCGACGGGAATTCCTCAAGGGCTTCGACGATTTCGACCTGGGCCTTGCGATTGTGGCGCGCCCGTTCGAGCAGCGTCGGCAGCGACCCGATGTTGTGGGTGCCGAACACGACGTCGACCCACGGCGCCTTGGACAGCACGGTGTCGCGGTCCTTCTGCGCCAGACAGCCGCCGACGGCGATCTGCATATCGGGGTCGGTCTGCTTGCGCGGCGCGAGGTGGCTCAGGTTTCCGTACAGCTTGTTGTCAGCGTTCTCGCGCACGGCGCAGGTGTTGAACACCACCACATCGGCGTCGGATCCGTCGGCCGCGCGCTCATAACCCGCCGCTTCCAGCAACCCGGCCAGCCGTTCGGAGTCGTGCACATTCATCTGGCAGCCATAGGTGCGGACCTGGTAGGTGCGCGCCGACGAGCGAACAGCAGAGCCTGCCGTCGCCTGCTGCGCCACCACTGAAGTCACGGACCCATGGTACGGACGTGCCGACATGGTGATCGGAGTGGATTCGCGAGTTCCAGGCAAGCTGGGCATTCCCTGGGTAATGTCTGCACCCATGGAAGCCACGGGGACCGATGCGGAAGTGGTGAAATCGACTCCCTCAGGCGTGCCGATGATCTCTATCAAGGGCGTCAACAAGCACTTCGGCAGCCTCCATGTGCTCAAGGACATCAACCTGGAGGTCGATCGCGGACAGGTGATCGTCGTGCTCGGGCCGTCCGGGTCGGGGAAGTCCACGTTGTGCCGCACCATCAATCGGCTCGAACCCATCGACGAGGGCACCATCGCGATCGACGGCGAGGTGCTTCCCGCCGAAGGTCGCAAGCTGGCCCAGTTGCGCTCCGACGTCGGGATGGTGTTCCAGTCCTTCAATCTGTTCGCGCACAAGACAATTCTGGACAACGTCATGCTGGCGCCGATGAAGGTGCGCAAGGTGTCCAAGGACAAGGCGCGCGCGAAGGCCATGGAGTTGCTCGAGCGGGTCGGGGTGGCCAACCAGGCCGACAAGTACCCGGCACAGCTTTCGGGCGGACAGCAGCAGCGCGTCGCGATCGCCCGCTCGCTGGCGATGAACCCGAAGGTGATGTTGTTCGACGAGCCGACCAGCGCGCTGGACCCGGAGATGATCAGCGAGGTGCTGAACGTCATGACCGGGTTGGCGAAGGACGGCATGACCATGGTGGTGGTCACCCACGAGATGGGATTCGCCCGAGGCGCCGCCAACCGCGTGGTGTTCATGGCCGACGGTGCGATCGTCGAGTCGGCCGAGCCGGCCGACTTCTTCGAGAATCCGAAGTCCGACCGAGCCAAAGACTTCCTCAGCAAGATCCTGAAGCACTAACCCCGCGAAAGGAACGAAAAAACATGCGGTCCATCTCAGTGCGTGCCATCGGTGTCGTCGCACTCGCAATCGCCCTGCCGTTCGCTGCGACGGCCTGTGGTGGCGGCGGGGGCGGCGGCGGCGACAAGATCGTCATCGGCACGAAGTTCGACCAGCCCGGCCTCGGCCTGAAGAATCCCGACGGGACGATGAGCGGGTTCGACGTCGACGTCGCGAAGTACGTCGCCAAGGAGCTCGGCTACGACGAAGGCAAGATCGAGTGGAAGGAATCGCCGTCCGGTCAGCGCGAGACGCTGATCCAGAACGACCAGGTCAAGTTCATCGCCGCGACCTACTCGATCACCGATGCCCGCAAGGAGAAGGTCAGCTTCGCCGGACCGTATCTGGTCACCGGGCAGAGCCTGCTGGTCAAGGCCGACAACTCCGACATCACCGGCCCCGAGTCGCTGCAGAACAACAAGAAGCTGTGCTCGGTGTCCGGCTCCACGCCTGCGCAGCGGATCAAGGACAAGTACCCCGGCGTCCAGCTGCAGCAGTACGACACCTATTCGGCCTGCATCGAGGCGCTGAAGAACGGCGCCATCGATGCGGTGACCACCGATGAGGTGATCCTGGCCGGCTACGCCGCGCAGAGCCCCGGTGTCTTCAAGATCGTCGGCAAGCCGTTCTCCGAGGAGAACTACGGCATCGGTTTGAAGAAGGGTGACACCGAGCTGTGCACCAAGATCACCGACGCGATCAAGAAGATGGAGTCCGACGGCGCGTGGAAGGCCGCGTGGGACAAGAACCTCGGCCCCGCCGGTCTGGCCGCTCCGACACCGCCGACTCCCGCCGCCTGCTGACCCGGTAAAGGCGCCAGGTGATTCGTTTCGGCACGAGTTCCTACGACGTCCTTGGAGCGTTCTGGACGACCATCCAGCTGACGGCGCTGTCGGCCGTCGGGGCGCTGATCCTGGGTACCCTGTTGGCGGCCATGCGGCTTTCGCCAGTTCCGATGCTCAACTGGATCGGCACGGCCTACGTCAACGTGGTCCGCAACACTCCGCTGACGCTGATCATCCTGTTCTGCTCGTTCGGCCTGTCGCAGACGCTGGGCATCACGTTGGTGGACTCGAAGTCGCCGACATCGATCGAGGACAGCAACTTTCGGCTGGCGGTGCTCGGATTCGTGGTCTACACAGCGTCATTCGTCTGTGAGACGGTGCGCTCCGGGGTGAACACCGTGCCGCTCGGCCAGGCGGAGGCCGCGCGTTCACTCGGGTTGACGTTCGGGCAGAACCTGCGAATGATCCTGCTGCCGCAGGCTTTTCGCGCGGTGATCAACCCCCTCGGTTCGGTGCTGATCGCGTTGACCAAGAACACCACGATCGCATCGGCAATCGGCGTGGCGGAAGCGGCGCTGCTGATGAAGGAGATGATCGAGAACGAGGCGGCGTTGCTCTCCATCGGCGCCATCTTCATGTTCGGGTTCGTCATCCTGACCCTGCCGATGGGGTTGTTCTTCGGCTGGCTCGGGAAACGGTTGGCGGTGGCGCGCTGATGAGTGGATCGTCGGTTCTGTTCGACGCGCCTGGACCGCGGGCGTTGGTCCGCAACCGCATCGTGTCGATCGTGACGGTGATCGTCACCCTGCTGGTGCTGTGGGTGGTGTATTCGAAGCTGCAGTCCAAGGGCCAACTCACCGCGGCGAAGTGGGAGCCGTTCCTGACCGCGAACCTGTGGAAGACCTACATCCTGCCGGGTGTGCAGGGCACGCTCACCGCGGCCGCGGTGTCGATCGTGCTGGCGTTGGCGCTGGGCTTCCTGCTGGGGGTTGGCCGGCTGTCCACTCACCCGGCGATCCGCTGGCCCGCGTCGGTGTTCGTGGAGTTCTTCCGCGCGGTGCCGGTGCTGATCATGATGATCTTCGCCTACTTCCTGTATGCGACGTATGACGTGTTCCCGTCCAAGCACCTGGCGCTGGCGGGTGTGATCACCGGACTGACGCTGTACAACGGCGCGGTGATCGCCGAGATCGTCAGGGCCGGGGTCAACGCGCTGCCCCGCGGGCAGTCCGAGGCCGCGTCCGCGCTGGGGCTGCGGTGGGGGCAGACCATGCGGTCGATCCTGCTGCCGCAGGCCATCACGTCGATGTTGCCGGTGCTGATCTCGCAGATGGTGGTCGTCCTCAAGGACACCGCGATCGGCTACCAGATCACCTTCCTGGAGATGGTGCGCCAGGGCACCCAGGTCGGATCCGCCTACGGCAACTACGTTCCCGCGCTGATCGTCATCGCGGTGTTGATGATCGCGGTGAACTTCTCGCTGTCCTGGTTCGCGACGTGGCTGGAAGGCCGGATGCGCCGATCGCGCCGCGGTCCCGAGCCGATGCACATCCAGCCGGTCACGCAGGGCTCGTTCGGGGCGGGTGCCGGCGGCACCATCTGAGCTACAGGAACTCGGCGCAGCGCTCGAGTTGCTGCCCGGTCGGCGGCTGGTAGAACGACAGCACCACGTGCTCGCAGCCGCGGTCCACCAGCTCGGGAAGATGCGCCAACTGCTCTTCGAGATGCCCCGGCTCGGCAGGCCGAACGAACAGTTGGATCGAGCGCCGGATCTCGGCGGGATCGCGACCGACCTCCGCGCACGCGTCGTCGAGGCGTGCGCTGGTCTCGGCCCACAACGCGACATCGCCATGGCTTGGCACGTTCCATTCGTCGGCGTGCCGGGCGATGACGCGCAACATCTTGGGCTTCTCACCGCCGACGACGATCGGTGGATGCGGTCGCTGCAGCGGCTTCGGATTGCACAGCGCGTCGTGCACGCGGTAGTACCTGCCGTCGAACGTCACCCTGTCCTCGGTCCACAGCCTGCGGATGATCGTGAGCGCCTCGTCGAGCATGCCGACGCGCACACCCGGGCCGGGGAAGTCGAGCCCGTAGCCGCGGTGCTCCTCCTCATGCCAGCCCGCGCCGAGGCCGAAATCCAGTCGGCCACCGCTGATGTGGTCGACCGTCACCGCCATCTTCGCCAGTACCGCCGGGTTGCGGTACAACACCCCGCTGACCAGACAGCTCACCCGCGCACGCCGCACGACCGCCGCCATGGCCGCCAACGACGTCCACGCTTCGAACGTCGGGTCGGTGTGGTCGGTCAACCCGTAGAAGTGGTCGTAGTTGGCCACCGAGTGAAAGCCCAACTCGTCGGCGCGTGTCCAGAACTCCTGCAGCACCGGGTAATCGAACGTCGGCGCGAGCTTGGCGGAGAGCAGCATCTGCGCAAGTATGCCGTGCTCGCGCTAGACGCGTCGACGTTCCTGTTCGGCGGCGAGTTCGACCTTGACCACGTCGAACGCCATCGACTGGCTGTAGCCGCGGCGAGCCAGCATCCCGACGAGTCGCCGCACGACCTTGGCGTCGTCGCCGTCGACGAGTTTCTCCCGGCGCAGCTTGTCACGCACCAGTTGCTCGGCGCGCTGGCGTTCCGCTCCGGCGTCGATATCGGCGAGCGTCGCGGTGATCACGTCGTTGTCGACACCCTTGTTGCGCAGCTCAGCGGCCAACGCGCGCTTGCCTTTTCCCGCGTTGGCCCGTCGCGAGCGCACCCACTGCTCGGCGAAGTCGGCGTCGTCGACCAGGCCGACCTCGGCGAGCCTGTCGAGCACACGCCCGCTGACGTCGTCGGGGTAGCCCCGCTTGGCCAACTGCCCTTCGAGTTCGGCGCGGGTGCGTGCCCGCACGGTGAGCAGGCGCAGACAGAGGTCGTGCGCCTGCTCCTCACGTTTGGGCGCGGGCGCCTCAGAAGTCGACTGGGGCGGGCAGGACGTCATCGCCGGTCGGGGTGGCTGTCACGTCGGCACCGATGCCGAGCTTTTCCTTGATCTTCTTCTCGATCTCGTTGGCCACGTCGACGTTCTCCAGCAAGAAGTTGCGGGCGTTCTCCTTGCCCTGGCCCAACTGCTCGCCCTCATAGGTGAACCAGGAGCCGGACTTGCGGATGAAGCCGTGCTCGACACCCATGTCGATGAGCGAGCCTTCCTTGCTGATGCCCTTGCCGTAGAGGATGTCGAACTCGGCCTGCTTGAACGGCGGCGACACCTTGTTCTTGACGACCTTGACGCGGGTGCGGTTACCGACCGCGTCGGTGCCGTCCTTCAGCGTCTCGATTCGCCTGACGTCCAGCCGGACGGAGGCGTAGAACTTCAAAGCCTTTCCGCCCGTTGTCGTTTCAGGACTTCCGAACATCACGCCGATCTTCTCGCGGAGCTGGTTGATGAAGATGGCGGTGGTGCCCGCATTGTTCAGCGCGCCAGTCATCTTCCGCAGCGCCTGGCTCATCAACCTGGCCTGCAGACCGACGTGGCTGTCGCCCATCTCACCCTCGATTTCCGCGCGCGGCACCAGCGCGGCCACCGAGTCGATGACCAGGATGTCGATTGCGCCGGACCGGATCAGCATGTCGGCGATCTCCAGCGCCTGCTCCCCGGTGTCCGGTTGGGACACCAGCAGCGAATCGGTGTCCACCCCGAGCTTCTTGGCGTACTCCGGATCCAGCGCGTGCTCGGCGTCGATAAACGCCGCGATGCCGCCCGCGGCCTGTGCGTTGGCCACCGCGTGCAGCGCGACGGTGGTCTTACCGGAGGATTCCGGGCCGTAGATCTCGACGACCCGGCCGCGCGGCAGCCCGCCGATGCCGAGCGCCACGTCCAGGGCGATCGACCCGGTGGGGATGACGGAGATCGGCTGACGCACCTCCTCGCCGAGCCGCATCACCGAGCCCTTGCCGTGGTTCTTCTCAATTTGTGCGAGTGCCAGTTCGAGGGCTTTCTCGCGATCCGGTGCCTGCGCCATGGGGTGCTCTCCGTCCTAGTCAGCTGTTCGGTTGATCGGTGGTCGATCAGTTGGCCGTGACGCTAGAGGCCGCCACCGACAAGTCGGCCTGACCAGCATCTAGCCGTCGAACACTGCTCACAGTAGACGAACACCTGTTCGATTCAAGAAGACACGCCGTACGGACCGCCGCGGGGATAGATTCGCCCTTATGCCCGCACCAGCTGACGTCCGCATCCCCTACCGCGGCGAGCAGATCGCCGCCTATCTCTACCGGCCCGAGGCCACCGACGGCGCCGTGCCCTGCGTCGTGATGGCACACGGGTTCTCCGCCACCCGCGACGACGGACTGCCCGCCTACGCCGAGGCGTTCCGCGATGCCGGGTTCGCCGTCGTCGTGTTCGACTACCGGCACTTCGGCGCGTCGACCGGCGAACCGCGCCAACTGCTCGACATCGGCCGCCAGCACGACGACTACCGCGCGGTCGTGGCCTGGGCCCGCCGACTCGACGGCGTCGACCCCGACAGAATCGTGTTGTGGGGTTCGTCGTTCAGCGGCGGTCATGTGCTGGCCGTCGCGGCAGGCGACCCCCGTGTCGGGGCGGTGATCGCCCGGGCGCCGTTCCCCGATCCCACCCCCGCCATGATGAAAGTGCCACCGAAAACCAGCGCCCGTCTCCTGCTTCTCGGGCTGCGAGACCAGTGGCGGGCATGGCGCGGCCCCCCGCCCCTCCTGGTGCCCGCAGGCGGGGCGCCCGGCACCTTCGCAGCGATGACCGAGCCCGACGCCAAACCCGGCTTCGAAGCGATCGTGCCGCCGAATTCACTGTGGCGCAACGAGTTCGCTGCCCGGTTGATGCTGCGATTCCCGTTCTACCGGCCCGGGCGCGGCACCGCGCGACTGGCGATGCCACTGCTGGTCTGCGTCTGCGAAGACGACACCACCACACCGCCGGGGTCGACGATCAAGGCGGCGCACCGGGCGCCCCGCGGTGAATTGCGCCGCTACCCCTACGGACACTTCGCGATCTACCACGATCCGAAAGCCAAGGCGGATCAAGTCGAATTCCTCCAGCGGGTGTTCGCAGAAGTCACGGCTTGACCGGATCGCTGGACCCGTCCCCGACACGAGTCCTATCGTGAGTCATCCGGCCAGAACGGACCGACATGCACGAGATGGCGATCACGCAGAGTGTCGTCGACGCGGTGTGTGAGCACGCCGCGGGTCGCCATGTGCACAGCGTCAAGGTCGAAGTCGGCGCCCTGTGCGCGGTTGTGCCCGACGCGATGCGGTTCTGTTTCGACCTCGCCACCGAAGGCACCGTCGCCGACGGCGCCCGCCTCGACCTCGCCGTCCAGCCCGGCGCCGCTCGCTGTCGCACCTGCGGTCAGACGTTCGAACTACCGGACCTGATCCTGTTGTGCCCTTGCGGCAGCGCTGATGTCGAGGTGCTCGCGGGACGAGACCTGAGAATCCTGTCGATGGAAGTGAGCTGACATGTGCGCGACATGCGGGTGCGGCGACGACGGTGCGACCGTCACGGTCGCCGGCGACCCGCACCCGCACGACCACGTTCCTCACACCGAGACCATCACGCTCGAGCAGAAGGTGCTCGCACGAAACGATGAGATCGCCGAACACAACCGGCAGTGGTTGGCCGAACGGGCGATCCTCGCGCTGAACGTGACGAGTTCACCGGGCGCAGGCAAGACCACACTGCTCGAACGCACCGTTCGCGAGCTTGGCGGCAACCATCCCGTCGCCGTCATCGAGGGCGACCAGGAAACGCTGCTCGACGCCGAGCGAATTCGGGCCGCGGGCGCGCGCGCCGTCCAAGTGAACACCGGCGCTGGCTGTCACCTCGACGCCGACATGGTTCACCGCGCACTTCACGCCTTGAAACCCGACCCGCAGTCGTTGCTCTTCATCGAGAACGTCGGCAATCTGGTGTGCCCGGCGCTGTTCGATCTCGGTGAGCGCAGCAAAGTCGTGGTGATCTCGGTGACCGAAGGTCACGACAAGCCGTTGAAGTACCCGCACATGTTCGCCGCCGCGGGACTGGTGCTGATCAACAAGATCGATCTTGTTCCGTACGTAAACTTTGATCTTGAAACGTGTTTCGGTTTCGCGCGGTCTGTGAACCCGTGCGTGGAAATCTTGCCGGTTTCCGCGACGAGCGGCGAGGGACTGGACGCATGGTACGACTGGATCCGCACGGAAATCGGGGTTCTGGCAAACAACGTCTAATGTCCCTAAGACCCGTTGACAAGACATTCGGCCGGGAGTAAACCCAGGTTTGGTGCTGAAGAAATCGGCGCCGCTTGTTCCTGCTACGGGAGCCGCCAGCCCCGGCCCCGAGAAAGCTGTTACGCATGCCAAGCGAAGCAGCAGTCAAAGCGGAAGAGGCGTTGATTCACGTTCTTTGGATCAACGCGGGCTTGAGTTGTGACGGTGATTCGGTGGCGTTGACTGCCGCCACCCAACCCAGCATCGAGGAGATCGCGCTCGGCGCGCTTCCCGGGCTGCCCAAGATCGCCGTCCACTGGCCCCTGATCGATTTCGAGTGCGGACCCGCTGGGGGCGCTGACGATTTTTTGGAATGGTTTTTCAAGGCCGACCGGGGTGAACTCGACCCGTTCGTTCTCGTTGTCGAGGGGTCCATTCCAAATGAGCAGATCAAGGACGAGGGCTACTGGTGCGGGTTCGGCAACGACCCCGCGACCGGACAGCCGATGACGACAAGCGAATGGCTGGACCGGTTGACGCCGAAGGCAACCGCGGTCGTCGCTGTCGGCACCTGCGCCACCTACGGCGGCATCCACGCGATGGCGGGGAATCCGACGGGCGCCATGGGTGTGCCCGACTACCTCGGCTGGGATTGGAAGAGCAAGGCAGGCATCCCGATCGTCTGTGTGCCGGGCTGCCCGATCCATCCGGACAATCTCGCCGAGACGCTGACGTATCTGCTCTACATGGCGACCGATCAGGCGCCGATGATTCCGCTGGACGACGCGCTGCGGCCCAAGTGGCTGTTCGGCGCCAGCGTGCACGAGGGCTGCGACCGTGCAGGCTATTACGAGCAGGGCGATTTCGCGACCGAGTACGGATCGCCGAAATGCATTGTCAAACTGGGCTGTTGGGGACCCGTCGTCAAATGCAACGTGCCGAAACGGGGCTGGATCAACGGCATCGGCGGCTGCCCGAACGTCGGCGGCATCTGCATCGGGTGCACGATGCCCGGCTTCCCGGACAAGTTCATGCCGTTCATGGACGAGCCGCCCGGCGGCAAGGTGTCCACCACCGCATCGGGGTTATACGGCTCGGTCATCCGCAGCCTTCGCCAGGTCACGGGGCGCACCGTGGACAAGGAACCGAAGTGGCGGCATCGCGGCACGAAACTCGAAACCGGAGCGACCCGCACCTGGTAGGTGCCGGCCCTTCGGGCCGCCGCGCGTGTTTACGACATACGTTGTAGCGCTGCTCATTAGACGAAAGAGAACACTTCGATGACAACGACCATCCCCGAGCCGTCACATGTGAAGCGCGATCCCGGTCAACTGGTCGAGATGGCGTGGGATCCCATCACCCGCATCGTCGGCAGCCTTGGCATCTACACCAAGATCGACTTCGAAAACAGGGAGGTCGTCGAGTGTCACAGCACGTCGTCGATCTTCCGCGGCTATTCGATCTTCATGAAGGGCAAGGATCCTCGCGACGCGCACTTCATCACCAGCCGCATCTGCGGTATCTGCGGCGACAACCACTGCACCTGTTCGTGCTATTGCCAGAACATGGCCTACGGGGTGAAACCCCCGCACCTCGGTGAGTGGCTCATCAACCTCGGTGAGGCCGCGGAATACATGTTCGACCACAACATCTTCCAGGAGAATCTGGTCGGCGTGGACTACTGCGAGAAGATGGTGTCGGAGACCAATCCGAGTGTGCTGGCCAAGGCCGAGAACACCCAGGCACCGCACGCCGACATGCACGGCTACCGGACGATCGCCGACATCATGCGCGCGCTCAACCCGTTCACCGGGGAGTTCTACCGGGAGGCGTTGCAAGTCAGCCGGTGGACGCGAGAGATGTTCTGCCTCATGGAGGGAAGGCACGTCCACCCGTCGACGCTGTATCCCGGCGGCATCGGCACCACCGCCACGGTGCAGTTGATGACGGACTACATGACCCGGCTGATGCGGTATGTGGAGTTCATGAAGTCGGTCGTGCCGATGCACGACGACCTGTTCGACTTCTTCTACGAAGCGCTGCCCGGCTACGACCAGGTCGGGCTGCGGCGCACCCTGCTGGGCTGCTGGGGTTCGTTCCAGGATCCTGAAGTGTGCAACTTCGCCTACAAGGACATGGAGCGCTGGGGCGACGCGATGTTCGTCACACCCGGCATCGTCATCGACGGCAAGCTGCACACCCACTCACTGGTGGACATCAACCTCGGCATCCGGATCCTGTTGGGCCACAGTTACTACGACGACTGGACCGATCAGGAGATGTTCGTCAAGACCGACCCGCTCGGCAACCCGATCGACCGGCGCCATCCGTGGAACCAGCACACCAACCCGCGCCCGCAGAAGCGTGACTTCGACGACAAGTACAGCTGGGTGATGTCGCCGCGGTGGTTCGACGGCAAGGACCACCTGGCGCTGGACACCGGCGGCGGTCCGCTGGCCCGGCTGTGGGCCACCGCGCTCGCCGGCCTGGTGGACATCGGCTACGTCAAGGCCACCGGCAGCAGCGTACAGATCAACCTGCCGAAGACCGCGCTCAAAGGCCCGGTGTCGTTGGAGTGGAAGGTGCCGCAGTACGGCAGCAACACACTGGAACGCAACCGGGCCAGGACCTACTTCCAGGCCTACGCCGCGGCGTGCGCGCTGCACTTTGCGGAGAAGGCACTGACCGAGATCCGCGCGGGCCGCACCAAGACGTGGGAGCGCTTCGAGGTGCCCGACGAGGGCATCGGATGCGGCTTCACCGAGGCGGTGCGCGGCGTGCTGTCCCACCACATGGTGATTCGCGACGGCAAGATCGCGAACTACCACCCGTATCCCCCGACGCCATGGAACGCCAATCCACGCGACAGCTACGGCACTCCGGGCCCGTACGAGGATGCGGTGCAGGGCCAGCCGATCTTCGAGGAGAACGACAGGGAGCACTTCAAGGGCATCGACGTCATGCGCACGGTGCGCAGCTTCGATCCATGTCTGCCGTGCGGGGTGCACATGTACCTCGGCAAGGGTAAATCACTGGATCTGCTGCACTCCCCCACCCAATCGCTGACCGGGGAATAGCGTATGGCCCCGCCGACACTGCCAGGTCTCACCGATTCCCAGGACGACGCGCAGTGGCGCACAGCGGGCGAGCGAATCCAAACCCTGCTCGACGCGTCGTCCTCGGGCGGCGCGGTCGCGCGGGAACGCGCCGAACAACTGGTCCGTGAAGTCACCGACCTGTACGGCGCGGTGCTGGAGCGGATGATGGACGTGGCGTTGGCCGCGGATCCGGTACTGGCGGACCGGTTTGCGGCCGACGACCTGGTGGCCAGCCTGCTGCTGGTGCACGGTCTCCATCCGCACGACGTGTCGCGACGGGTGTCCGACGCGCTGGACAGTGTGCGGCCCTACCTCGGGTCGCACGGCGGCGACGTGTCACTGCTCGGCGTCGAGGACGGCGTGGTTCGGCTTCAGTTCCAGGGCAGCTGCAAGAGTTGTCCGTCGTCGTCGGTGACGCTGGAACTGGCGGTCGAGGATGCAGTGCGCGCCGCCGCACCCGAGATCACCGCGATCAAAGTGGTTGCACCAGAGACAGATCCCACCGCGGGCGTCATTCCGGCCGAGGCGCTGCTACACCGGGTGCACGGCAACGGACATCGGTGGCAGCCCGTCCCGGAACTGGCCGAACTGGCTGACGGTGAAGTCGGCGGCTTCCGGGTCGCCGGCGTCACCGCGCTGGCGTGCCGGATCGGGGATGACGTGTTCGCCTACCGCGACCGGTGTCCCAGTTGCTTCGGTGCGATGGCCGGCGCGCCACTGCGTGGTTCGGTGTTGCACTGTCCGGCGTGCGGTGCAGCCTTCGACGCCGTGCACGCGGGCGCAGGCGTGGGAGGCGACTGCCATCTCGATCCGCTGCCGGTGCTGGTGCGCGACGGCGTGCTGTCGATGGCCGTCGGTGAGGTGGTGGCCTGATGGACGGCGACGTGGTGGACGTGCTGGCCCGGATCCGTGCCGGCCGCGGAGCGCCTCAGGCCGCCGGTGAACGGTGCGAGATGTGCGCCGAGGCCATCGCCGACGAGCATCAGCATGTGGTGAATCTGGAAGGCAGACAACTGATGTGCGTCTGCCGCGGCTGCTATCTGCTGTTCACCGACACCGCGGCCGAGTTGCGCTATCGCGCCATCCCCGACCGCTACCTGGCGTTCGACGATTTCGCGCTCGACCGCCGAGCCTGGGAGGCGTTGCAGATCCCGGTCGGGTTGGCGTTCTTCTTCCACAACTCGACGCTGGGCCGGACCGTGGCGTTCTATCCCGGGCCGGCAGGCGCCACCGAATCCGAACTGGATCTGCGGGCGTGGAACGACATTCGCACCGCCGATCCCCGGGTGGACGCCATCGCCCAGGACACCGAAGCGCTGCTGGTTCGGGTACCCGAACACGAATCCGCCGAACCGCAGGCTTTTCTGGTGCCGATCGACGCCTGCTACGAATTCGTCGGCACACTACGGATGCTGTGGCGGGGGGTCGACGGCGGACAAGATGCGCGCAGATATGTCGACGAGTTCTTCGAACGTCTCGAGCGCCGCAGCAAGGTGGTCGAGGCGACATGACCGACATCACCTTCGCCGTCGTCGACGTCACGCCGGAACCCTATGCGGGGACGCCGATCCTGATGGCGCGGGTGGGCATCGCATCGGTCGCCGATGTACACGCGATCGCCCTGCGCTGTCAGGTCCGCATCGAGCCGTCGCGCCGCCAGTATTCCGACGACGAGGGCGCCGAACTGGTGGACCTGTTCGGGCCGCGCAACCGCTGGGCCGCCACCCAGCACTCGTTCCTGTGGCAGCACGCGGCCGCGATGGTGCCGGGTTTCACCGGTACCACCCAGGTGCAGCTGCCGCTGGAATGCACCTACGACTTCGAGGTGGCGGCGTCGAAGTACCTGCACGCGCTGCGCGACGGCGCCATACCGCTGCAATTTCTGTTCAGCGGAACGGTTTTCGAGCGCGGCAGCAACGGCTTCACTGTCCAGCAGGTGCCGTGGGACCGCGAGGAGCGCTACGACATGCCGGTGTCGGTGTGGCGCGATCTGATTCGGCAGCACTTCCCGAACACGGGATGGCTGCGGTTGCACCGCGACACCATCGATGCGCTGGCCGCCTACCGTTCGGCGCGCGGCCTGCTCGGCTTCGACGAGGCCATCGCCTCGCTGTTGGCGCAGAACTCGGCTGCCAGGGAGCTCTCATGACCGCCGCCTGGGACCATGCCCGCGCCGTCGCCGATGCGGTGCTCTACGAGGGGTATCTGCTGTATCCGTACCGGGCCACCTCAGGAAAGAACCAGTCGCGCTGGCAGTTTGGTGTGCTGGGACCGCAGGGCGCAGCGTCCACCGGCATCGGCGAGGAGGACGCCCTGTCCGCGCAGGTGCTGGTGCGCCCGACCGGCAGTCCGGTCCTGTCAGGGCTGGTGCGGTTCCTGCAACTGCAGCACCGGGACGCTGCTGGCACGAAATGGCTCACCTGGGACGAGGCCGTCGAATGCGAAATCGCCATCCCCCCGTTGCCGCTCACCAGTCTGCCCCGCACCGTGGACATTTCGGTGCCCGCGGGGACGGACATCGAGCACGTCGACGGGGGCAGGCTGGTGCGCACCCGCCGCGCGTTGCACGGCCAACTCGACGTCTCCGCCGAGGCCGACGGCGACCTGGTGCGAGTCTCGCTGGCCGTGCGCAACACCGCCGCACCCGCGGCCGACAAAGACGACGCGATCGCGACGTCGCTGATCGGCACCCATCTGCTTGTGGCGGTGACCGGCGGCGAGTTCGTATCGCTGCTGGAACCACCCGATTCCGCGGCCGCTGCCGCCGCGCGCTGCCGGCATCACCGGTGCTTCCCTGTGCTCGCGGGCCCACCGGATACCCGGGACCTCGTCCTGGTCTCCCCGATCATCCTCTACGACCATCCCGAGATCGCCGAACAGAGCAAGGGCGCACTGTACGACTCCACGGAGATCGACGAGATCCTCACGCTGCGGGTCATGACCATGACCGAAGAGGAGAAGGCGCAGGCCCGCGCCACCGATCCGCGTGCCGCTGAGATCATCGACCGCTGCGACGCGATGTCACCGGAGGCCATGCTGGATCTGCACGGCGTGCTGCGCGATCCGCATGGGCTGATACCCGAGGTTCCCGCGGACATGGACTGGTGGGACCCGAAGGCGGACAACGCGGTTCGCCCGGACCTTGACGCGATCGTGGTCAACGGCAGACGGGTGAGCCGCGGCAGCAGGGTGCGGCTGCATCCGTCGCGGCGAGCCGATGCCCAGGACCTCTTCTACGCCGACAGGGTCGCGCGGGTCGCCTCGGTGCACGAGGACGTCGACGGCGACCGGCACGTCGGCGTCGTCCTCGAGGACGACCCGGCCGCCGACCTGCACGACGCCTACGGCCGCTACCTGTACTTCGCACCCGATGAAGTGGAACCACTCGACGAAAGGAGTTCGACATGGACGTAGTGGGATGGGTCGCCGTGGCCGTCATCGCAGCCGTCGTCGTCGCAGGTGTGGTCGTCGGTCTCGTCAACATCCCGGACGCGCGCCGGTACATGAAGATGCGTCGGATGTGACTGTGAACGAGGTGTTCTCACGTCTCGGATTCTGGTAGCCGGGATCGGCAACATCTTCCTCGGGGACGACGGTTTCGGCCCCGAGGTGATGCGCCACGTCCCGCATCGGCTCGCGGGTCCGCGCGTCGAGTTGGTGGACTACGGCATCAAGGGCATGCACCTGGCCTACGACCTGATCGACGGCTGCGAAGCGCTGATCCTGATCGACGCGATCCCCAGTCGCGGCGCACCGGGCACCATCCACGTGTTCGAGGCCGACCACGAAAGCCTCACCGCGACCACCGGTCTGGATGCACACGCGATGGACCCCGGGGCGGTGTTCGCCAGCCTCAACGCGCTGGGCGGCACACCGCCGTACACCGTGGTGATCGGCTGCGAAGCCGCGAATGTCGACGAAGGCATCGGGCTTTCCGATGAGGTTGCCGCTGCCATTCCGGACGCCGTGCACGCGCTGGAAGACGTACTGGGCCGCTTGCTCGCACCGGTGAAGGGAGGCTGAACATGTGCCTTGGCATTCCGGGCCGCGTCATCCGCATGTTGGAGGGCTACGGCGACCAACTCGCCCTGGTCGACGTCGCCGGTGAGCAACGCAAGGTCAACGTGGGGATGTTGCCGGAGGAGACGTTCGAGCCCGGCGACTGGGTGATCATCCACATGGGGTTCGTCGTCGAAAAGACCGACAAAGCGGGCGCCGACGCGGCGATGGAGGGCTTGGAACTGATGGGCAGAGCCCGCGAAACCGAGACGTCGCCATGACCACCCGGCGCCGGTTGCGTGTCTGCGTGCACGGGGTGGTCCAGGGAGTCGGCTTCCGCCCGTTCGTCTACGCATGCGCGGCCGCCCTGGGATTGTCAGGGTCGGTACGCAACGACACCACCGGTGCCGTCATCGAGATCGAGGGCGACACGACAGACCTCGAGCGCTTCCTGGTGTGGCTACGCGACAGCCCACCGCCGCTCTCGGTCATCGAATCGATTGAGAGTCAGGACATCCCGCTCGTCGGTGGCACCGGGTTCACCATCGCCGATACCACGCGGGCAGGCGGTGGCCGCACACTGGCCTCCCCCGACGTCGCGATGTGCGCCGACTGCGCCGCCGAATTGCGCGACCCGACCGACCGGCGCTACCGCCACCCGTTCATCAACTGCACCAACTGCGGCCCCCGCTTCACGATCATCGCCGGCCTGCCCTACGACCGCGCCACCACCACGATGGCGAAATTCCCGATGTGCGCCGAATGCGCCAGGGAGTACACCGATCCCACCGACCGACGGTTCCACGCCCAGCCGGTGTGCTGCCCGAATTGCGGGCCGCAACTGCGCTACACCGACGACTCCCGGGTGACCGACGGCGACGACGCCCTGGTGTCGGCGCGGCACCTGTTGCGTTCCGGCGGCATCCTGGCGATCAAGGGTGTCGGCGGCTACCACCTGGCCTGCGACGCCGGCGACGAGCAGGCGGTCGCCGAACTGCGGCGGCGAAAGCGGCGCGGCGACAAGCCGTTCGCGGTGATGGTCCCCGACCTGGCCACGGCGCGTGCCGTCGCGCACGTCGACGATGCGTCGGCGCGGTTGTTGACAGGGCCGCAGCGGCCGATCGTGCTGATGCCGCGTCGGCATGGTGCAGCGGTCGCCGATGCGGTGGCGCCGCGCAATCCCGACCTCGGCGTGATGACCGCCTACACGCCGCTGCACACGCTGCTGTTCGGGCTGCCCGGCGACCCGGACGGCCCTCGTGTGCTGGTGATGACGTCGGGCAATCTGGCGAGTGAACCGATCTGCTTCACCGACGACGATGCGCGCCAGCGGCTTTCCCAACTGGCCGACGGCTGGTTGTGGCACGATCGGGAGATCCTGGTGCCGTGCGACGACTCCGTGGTGCGAGTGGTGGGCACCCAGGAGTTGGCGATCCGGCGGTCCCGCGGGTACGCGCCACTGCCGATCGCGCTCCCGGTCGCGGTGCCGCCCACCATGGCGGTCGGGGCGGACCTGAAGAACACGATGGCCGTCGCCGACGGCAAGTACGCGTGGCTGAGCCAGCACATCGGCGACATGGACGACCTGGCGACGCTGTCCGCCTTCGATGCCGCGCAGCGGCACTTGCGCGAACTGACCGCCGTCGAACCGGAAATGCTGGTGGCCGACGCCCATCCGCTGTACCGGTCGACCGCGTGGGCGCACCGCAACGCCGCGGGCCTGCCCGTGCGGACCGTGCAACACCACCACGCGCACATCGCCGCGGTGATGGCCGAACACGGCCTCGACGAGTCGCAGCAGGTGCTCGGTTTCGCGTTCGACGGGACGGGCTACGGACCAGACGCGGCGGTGTGGGGTGGCGAGGTGCTGCTCGCCACCTACAAGGGCTACCGACGGCTGGCACACCTGTCGTATGTACCGCTCGCCGGCGGCGATGTCAGCGTGTTACGGCCGTACCGGATGGCGCTCGCCCACTTGTGGTCCGCTGAAATCCCTTGGGACGAGGACTTACCGCCGGTGGCCGCATGCCCGGCCGACGAGCAACGAGTGCTGCAACACCAACTCGACACCGGCCTGGGATGTGTGCCGACCTCCAGCATGGGCCGTTTGTTCGACGCGGTGTCCGCGCTCATCGGCGTACGGCAGCTGGTGGCCTACGAAGCCCAGGCGGCCATCGAGTTGGAGGGCCTGTCCCGTGGCGTCGACTGCGGCGCGGGCGGCTACGCCTTCGATGTGCGCGACGACGTGATCGACCCGCGACCCGTGCTCCGCGCGGTGGTCGGCGACCGGCGCGCCGGCGTCCCTGCAGGCGTGATCGGTGCTCGGTTCCATCGCGCCGTCGCCGACCTGATCGTCGCCATTGCCGTCGCGGCACGTGACGCCGCACCAACCGTCGCGTTGTCCGGCGGGGTGTTCCAGAACGCGCTGCTGCTGCAGTTGACGTTGGATAGCTTGCAGGCCGAGGGAATCGACGCGATCACGCACCGCGCGGTGCCACCCAACGACGGCGGTATCGCGTTGGGCCAACTGATGGTGGGTACCAGCGGATGACGTTGTTCGAGCAGTACGCCTATCCGCCGAACGAGCTCGGCTACTGCGGGCCTGCGGGCGGCGACGCATCCGGGTTGGCCGCACACGCCAGGGAGTTCGACGGCGCCTGGCCCTACCTGTCGGTCATCGCCGACGCGGTCGGCGTCTGCGATCCCCTCGACGACGAGATCGTCGGTAGCTACTGGGTGGGCGGCCCGGCGCTGGCGAAGGTGGATCCCACCGATCTGCTGGCAACGCTGCGCGCATCGTTCACCGGGCAGGTCACCGGACTGCTCGATGCGGTCATGCCTGGCCCGGGTGTGTTGGCGCATCACAGTTTCCACGTGTTCGTGGTGTATCCGTGGCTGCGGTTCCTCGACCGCGATCCCGCGACGGCGCTTGGCGTGATGCAGGACTGCCGGATCCGCTGGGGAACCGTCGAATCGGTCGACGGCGACCGGGTGGTGATCGCGTCGCCGCCGCTGCGATTCGCCGGCGGGATGCTCACCCTCGGTCCGCCGCAACCCGAGCGGGTGCAGTGGCGCAAGGGTGGGTTGACTCTGACCGACACTCCCGAGCGGGGGTCGATCGTTGCCGCGCATTGGAATTGGGTGTGCCAGACGCTCACCGATGACCAGTGCACCGCATTGGAATCCGCCACATCGGCCACGCTCGACGTGGTGAACAGTTTGAGGGGAGAGCGAAGATGACGACGACGCAACTCGGGGGGTCGTACATCGGCGTCGAGTTGTCCGCCGACCTGGCCGCCGCAGCACTGGATTTGGCTCGCAGATTCCACGACGGCGCCACGTTGTGGGTGATCGCGCCGCAGTGGGAGCCGCACGCCCACCATGTCGCCGTCGAGTTCGTCCATCCGGTGATCGTGGGTAAACGGGCGCTGCCGTCCGTGGCGCTGGTCGACCCGGACCCCGTCGCGCAGGCCAGGGTCGCCAGTCAGCCGGGTGATCTGCTGATCGCGGTGGCGTCCGCGGACCAGCCCGCGGTCGTCGACGCGATGCGGCGCGCACCCGCGTGGGGTGTGCTCACGCTGTGGATCGGTTCGGGGCCGCGACCGCCCGCGGGTGCGGCCGACCACGTCTTGTGGATCGACTCCGACGACCCGATGGTGCCCGCCACGGGCACCTTCGTGCTGATGTATCACCTGCTGTGGGAGCTCACCCATGTCTGCTTCGAACACCCAGGACTGCTCAAACCGCAAGCAGCAGAAGAGGTGTGCGTGACGTGCAGCGACGAGGGGCGATTGGGCGAAGTGGTGCTCGAGCCTGTCGACGGCCAGGCGCTCGTGCGCACCGCAGGCGGTGAGGAGTGGGTGGACACCACGATCCTCGGCGAGGCGCGGGTCAACGACCTGATCCTGGTCCACGCCGGAGCGGCGATCACACGTCTGGAGGTCAACGCATGACGACTCACGAGAACACGGGTTTTCTGTATCCGTTCATCGACTCCGAGGAGAGCGACGCCACCAGCCTGCTCGACGACCTGGCCGCGTCAGCCCGCGGCAAGGCCGCTGAAAGCGCACGGCTGCAACAGGACTCGCTCGACGAGTACTCGGACGCGCTGACCGCGGCGGGTATTGCGGCCGCAGAGCGGTTCCTACGCGGCGGCAGGCTCTACACGCTCGGCAACGGTGGCAGTTCCACCGACGCCGCGACGCTGGCGACGCTGTTCAGTCGGCCTGCGCGCGGCCGCCCGGTGGCGGCGTGGTCGCTGGCCGCCGACGAAGCGGTGGTGACCGCGCTGGGTAACGACGTCGGGTTCGATCTGATCTTCAAGCGCCAGATCATCGCGCACGCACGGGATCGCGATGTGGCCATCGCATTGTCCACGTCGGGCAACTCCGAAGACCTGATGACCGCGATCGGCGAGGCGAAGCGGCGCGGGCTGCTGACCATCGGGTTCTCCGGACACGATGGCGGCAGGATGGCCGCCGCCGACGAATTCGACTTCTGCTACACGGTGCATTCGCAGAGCATTCACCGCATTCAGGAAAGCCACGCGATGCTCGGGTACCGGTTGTGGTCGGTCACCCAGGAGCACATGGCGCGCCCGATGTCGGGGGCACGCGCATGAGCACCACCGCAGACCGCGAAGACCGGGTGCTGGAACGGATCGACAAGTTTCGCCAGCGCAGACCGCGGCTGCTCGACGACGTGGTGACGCTCGCGCACGGCGCGGGTGGCAAGTCGTCGGCCGCGCTCGTCGACGCGGTGTTCCTCGAGGCGTTCCGCAACGACGAACTCGAACAACTCGGCGATGCCGCGGCGCTACGCACATCGTCGGGCGAACGACTCGCCTTCTCGACCGACTCGTATGTCGTTTCCCCGCGGCGCTTTCCTGGCGGCTCCGTCGGCCACGTCGCGGTGCACGGCACCATCAACGACCTCGCGGTGTCAGGCGCCAGGCCGCAATGGCTGTCGGCGGCGTTCGTCATCGAGGAAGGGTTTCCGATCGCCGAACTCCGCGAGATCGTCGCCGACATGAGCGAGGCCGCGGCCAATGCCGGCGTGCAGATCGTCACCGGCGACACCAAAGTCGTGGGCAAGGGCGCCGCCGACGGCGTCTACATCTGCACCGCGGGCGTTGGCGTGATCCCCGACGGCAGGCAGTTGTCCCGAGAAAGCGTCGTGCCCGGCGACAAGGTGCTGCTGTCCGGGACCATCGGCGAACACGGGATGGCCGTCATGCTGGCCCGTGGCGACCTGGCCATCGACGCCGATATCGCGTCCGACACCGCGCCGGTGCATGAACTCGTCGAAATCCTGTGCGCTGCAGCACCGTCCACGCGGTGGATGCGCGATGCGACTCGCGGCGGCGTCGGCACCGTCGCCAACGAACTGGTGAAGGACCGCCCGTTCGCGGTCATCCTCGACGAGGCCGCGCTGCCCTTGCAACCGCAGGTGCTCGGAGCCTGCGACATGCTCGGCATCGACCCGCTGTACGTGGCGAACGAGGGCAAGTTCGTCGCGATAGTCGCCGCTGAGGAGGCGGACGTGGCGGTGGCCGCGCTGCGCGAACATCCGCAAGGCGCCGACGCCGCGGTGGTCGGCGAGATTGTGCCCGAACCGCCCGGGATCGTCGCGCTGAGAACGTCTTTCGGCGGCAGCCGGATCGTCGACATGCTCGTTGGCGACCCGCTGCCCCGGATCTGCTGAGAGGAGACCGGCCATGTGTCTTGGAATACCGGGCCAGGTCGTCGACATCGTCGACGCCGAACAATCGCTGGCCAAGGTCGACGTCAACGGGGTCCGGCGCACCATCAGCGTGCGCCTACTCGCCGACGACAACCTGCAGGTCGGCGACTGGGTGCTGGTGCACGTCGGCTTCGCGATGGCGAAGATCGACGAGCGCGAGGCGGCGCTGACGCTCGACCAGGTGCAGAAGATGGGCGAGAACTATCAGCAAGAGATCGACGCGTTCAACGAATCCGAAATCGCTTGAGAGGCTTGACATGAAGTTCGTCGACGAATTCCGCGACCCGGCCGCGGCGCGCGCGTTGGTCAAATCGATCACCGAGTTGGCCGGCGGTGACGAGTTCAAGTTCATGGAGGTGTGCGGCGGCCACACGCACACCATCTACCGGCACGGCATCGAACACCTGCTGCCCGAAACGGTCGAGCTGGTGCACGGACCCGGCTGCCCGGTATGCGTGATTCCGATGGGCCGGGTGGACGATGCGATGTGGCTGGCCGAACAACCCGGCGTGATCTTCACCACGTTCGGCGACATGATGCGCGTGCCCGGGTCGAGGGGAAACCTGATCGAGGCCAAGGCCCGCGGCGCCGACGTGCGGTTCGTGTACTCGCCGCTGGACGCACTCAAGGTAGCGCTGGACAACCCCGACCGGCACGTGGTGTTCTTCGCGGTCGGCTTCGAGACGACGGCCCCGTCGACCGCGGTCACGCTTGTCCGGGCGCGCGCGATGGGGGTGCGCAACTTCAGCGTGTTCTGCAACCACGTCACGATCGTGCCGCCGATCAAGGCCATCCTCGAGTCGCCCGATCTGCGGCTGTCGGGATTCCTCGGGCCGGGCCACGTGTCCACCGTGGTGGGCCTGCGGCCGTACCGGTTTGTGCCGCAGGTGTACGGAAAACCCATGGTAGTGGCCGGATTCGAGCCGCTCGACATCCTGGCCTCGGTGCACATGCTGCTGCAGCAGATCCGCGACGGCCGGTGCGAGGTGGAGAACCAGTACACCCGGGTGGTGCGACCGGAGGGCAACACACAGGCGTTGAAGCTGATGGCCGAGACGTTCGAGTTGCGGCCCCACTTCGAGTGGCGCGGACTGGGATTCATCTCGCAGAGCGCGCTGAAGGTGCACCCCGACTACGCGGAGTTCGACGCCGAACGCAAATTCGACATGCCCGGCGTTCGGGTCGCCGACCCCAAGGCATGCCAATGCGGTGAAGTGCTCAAGGGCGTGATCAAACCGTGGGAGTGCAAGGTGTTCGGCACCGCCTGCACGCCGGAGACGCCGATCGGCACCTGCATGGTGTCGCCGGAGGGCGCGTGCGCGGCTTACTACAACTTCGGCAGGCTGCACCGCGAGACCGCGCAGTTGTTGGGCCAGCGCTGACGAAGCGCTTGTAGGCGGCGCGGCGGGGGTAACCACTGCACAGGTCACTGTGAGGAGTTGCCATGACCAAGCCAGAGGAAAAAGGATCGCGGGACACCGGATCAGACGAGCCGTCCGGCGGGCCCGCAGACCGGCCGTCCGGCGCATACGAGGGCGATCGGTCCGTACCCCAATACGGCGAAGAGGGTGAGCCCGACTTCGAGACGGGCTTCACCAACGAGCCGCCGCGCGACGTCGAACCCGAAGTGCCGCCCTACGAGGGCCGCAAGACGTCGACAGACTAGCGATTCCGCCGAAAGGTTCGTGACCGTCGGCGCGCGGGACGCTAACGGGTAGATCGCGACACGGTATCGGGCTGCTATCGACCGACGATCGGGCAGTCCAAATTGTCACTTCCGTCACTATCGTCACAGGCTACGTCAACGCACTTCGCTGACGTCGCGTAATTGCCGGAAGGTGACATGCTCGCTGGAGCCCGACTTGCATCAGCGATGGTTGCTAATGCAACCACCGTTATCGTGATCGCCTCGTTGACGGTGATCCCAACCGCCGCTGCCGACCCTTGCACACCCTCGAGTGCCGGCCCGTCGACGCAATCGACAGCACCGAGGCTAACGATCCCGAGTCTGCCCAAGTTGCCCGTCCTGCACCTGCCGATCGGGCGCATGCCGTCCATCCTGTTGGGCCGAACGAGTCCCAACGCCGACCCCGCCAAGACGACCGTGGACGGTGTCGCGCCCAACATCCTGCCCGCACCGGCACCCAAAGTCGCCAAAGCATCGACCGCAGGCTGGATCACCGGACCGAATACGCAGTCCTCCAGCCGGTTCCGGATATCCGGCGCAGACCTCGGAATCATCTGGGACAACGGGCAATCCGGCCCCAACAACCAGGTGCTGATCGCGTTCGGGGATACCTTCGGCGACTGCAGTGCCGCCGATCAGGAGTGGCGGAAGAATACGCTTTTCCGCAGTGCGGACCGCAACCTGGCCGACGGTATGGACATCCCCGACGCACGATTCAACAACATCTATGCGGGCTCTCCCGTCGACCCCAATCGTCCGATGCCGAACTTCTCCCGACAGGTGGTCGCCAGCCTCAACCTCGCGGCCACAGAGGTCACAATCATTCCGACAGCCGGAATATCCGTCGGCACAACCCAATACGTGAACTTCATGTCGGTAAGCAGTTGGGGCAGCCCCGGACAGTGGTCGACCAACTTCTCGGCCGTCGCCGCGTCCACCGACAACGGCGAGAACTGGACTGTGCCCACGTCGAGTATTCGACCGGCCTGGTTCAACTCGGTGCCGAACGTTCCGTTCGTGTGGGGCTACCAGAACTTCCAGATGGGCGCATATCTACGCGCCAACGGCTACGTGTACGCGTACGGGACGACTCCGGGCCGCGGCGGTGCACCGTTCCTGTCGCGGGTGGCGGAGAGTTCGGTGGCTGACCTATCCGCCTACGAGTACTACACACCGTTCGGATGGCTGAAGAACATGCCATTCCTTGCGATACAAGTGGTTTGGGCCCCCGGCAGTGAGATGTCGGTGGCCTGGAACGACTTCCTCAAGAAATTCGTGATGCTCTACACCGACACCGTCAGCAATGTCGTGATGCGGACCGCGGACAAGCCGGAGGGCCCATGGAGTAAGCCGGCGACCGTCGTGGCGTCGACAGCCGTTCCCGGCGGCATATATGCCCCGTACATCCATCCATGGTCCAGCGGGCAGGACCTCTACTTCACGTTGTCGCTGTGGTCCAACTACAGCGTGATGTTGATGCGCACGACGTTGGGTTAGCGATCTGTGCACGTTTTGGAGCGACGCACACAGATCACCACTGGTCGCGCGGGACGTCGAAGTCCGCGCACAGCGCACGCCAGACGTCGCGCGGGTCGACGCCGTCCTCGATGGCCTGGGCCGCGGTGCGGCCCCCGAATCCCGACAACGCGTGGTCGACGAGCATCGATGCGCCGCGCACCGGCCCGAACTGGCCTTCGACGAGTTCGTTGAATTCGGTCAACCGCACGCGACCAATTTACGCCGACGACGCAAGCGCTTCATGGCACACCCGTACCGGATCTGTGACGTCGGCGATGCTCGCCCCGCCGTGCCGAGCCGCGTCACGGTACCGCGGCGACGACAACACCGCACCGACAGCGGCCACCAGCGATTCCGGGGTCAACGGCCGGACCAGCTGCGCACTACCTTGGCGCACAAGACGATTCGCGATCTCCCACTGATCGCCGCCGCCCGGCACCACCACCATCGGCACACCCGCGAGCAGTGCCTTGGCCACCAGTCCGTGGCCACCCCCGCAGATCACCAGATCGGCGTGCGCCAGCAGTTCGTCCTGCCTGCCCATCCCGACCACCGCCCACGGCGGCACGGCCAGGTCGGGTCCGCCCAGCCGGGACACGGCGATCCGGGCGCCGTCGGGCAGCGTCTCCCCCGGTCGTAACGTCTCGAGCGCCATCTCCGCCAGACCGCCGGCACCCGTCACGGCCGTCGACGGCGCCACCACCAGCAGCGGGCCGGCGCCCGCGGGCACCTGCAGCACCGCGTCGGTCGGTTCGAAATGCAGCGGGCCCACCACCTTGGCCTCCTCCGGCCAGTCCGGCCGCGGAACTTCGAGCGCCGGCAACGTCGCGATCAGCCTCCGCCGCGGCCCGGGATCGCGGGCGGGCAAACCGATTTCGGCTCTAGCCGCCTCCCGCTGCCGCAGCCCCCGCCGCCAGGACCGGGCGGTCAGCGCCCGCATCACGGCATCGCGCGTCTTGCCGCGCAACCCGACGCCAGGAGCCAGGCCGCTGCCCAGCGGCGGCAGCCCCTTCGACGGCCGGTACAGCGGAGAGGGGTTGAGCTCGACCCACGGCAGCCCCAGCAGATCGGCGGCCAAGCCGCCGCACGCGGTGATCACATCGGAGACCACCAGCTCAGGCGCCAAATCACGCAGCAGGGGCGCGTTCAGCACCGCCATCCGGGCGGCCCGCTGGTGGATCTTCGCCCCGGCATCGCTGTCGTCGTCTACCGAGGTGGGGTCGAGCCCTTCGAGTTCGACCGCGTGCACCCCCGCACGGCGGGCTGCCTCCAACCGCTGCGGGCCCGTGAGCAGCGTCGGGGTGTCGCCCGCGGCCACGAACTTCAGGCACAGCGCAATGGCAGGAAAAGCGTGCCCGGGATCCGGCCCGGCAACCACGGCGACCCGCACGCGCTTACCCTGCCACAGCCGCCGGGGATTAGGCTGGCTGCCATGACCGACCAGGCTTCCGGGGTGAGTTCGGGCGTCGACAACGCCCGCACCGTCGAAACCTTTCTCTACGCCCTGCAGGACGAGGACTACGACACCGTCGAGGCGGCGTTCGCCGACACCATCGCGTGGCACAACGTCGGCTGGGCCACCGTGCGGGGGCGGCACCGGCTGATGAAGATCCTGCGCAGCGGGCACGGCCGCGTCGGGTTCGAGGTGAAGATCCACCGCATCGTCGCCGACGGCAACACCGTCATGACCGAGCGCACCGACGCCCTGATCATCGGCCCGCTGCGTACCCAGTTCTGGGTGTGCGGGGTTTTCGAGGTGTACGCGGGCCGAATCACGTTGTGGCGGGACTACTTCGACCTCTGGGACATCACCAAGGGCACGCTGCGAGGTCTCGCGGCAACCGTATTTCCATCGTTGAGGCAGACACTGAGATGAGCGCTGGAGCTTCCGGAACCACCCGGACCAAACCGAACCTGTTCGAGTACATCGGCTACTGCTACGGTCGGCGACTGCCCGACTCGATGCGCGACTGGGTTCGCCACGACCTCGCAGGCAAGGGCGCGACGGCCAGGATGATGGTCCGGGTCTTCATCCCGGCGTTCCTGTTGATGGTGCCGTTCTGGTTCATCCCGACCACGTTCGTCGTACATCTGTCGATGACGGCGCCCATCCTGATCCCGTTCGTGATGTTCTCGCACGCCCTGAACAAGGTGTGGCGCAGGCACATGCTGCGCAAACACGGCCTCGACCCGGCGCTGGCCGACGAGCTGAAACGTCAGAAGGACGCGCACATTCACGACGCGTACATCGCGAAGTACGGCCCCCGGTCAGGGCCGTCGAGCTCACACGACGTCTAGGCCCCGCGAAGCCTGCCGAGTTCGTCGAACGCCTGCGCCCAACCCATCAGCCGGTCGGTGGCGTTGGACAACTCGTCGCGGTACCGCTGCTGCGACATCGGCGAGCTGGACATCGACCCGGTGTTGGCTGCCGACACGAGTTGCGCTGCGGCGGTGACCAACTCGTTGTACTGCCGGGCCCCGTGGTCCAGCTGAGCGGTGAACGCGGCGATCGTCGGCGCGAGATGCGGGCGCGACTGCGGCGCTGATCTGACCGTCCGCTCCATCGACACCACTTCGTTGGCGGTGGCCGCCATCGTGGCGGAAGTCTGGTTGGCCGCCACCTTCAACTCGCGCAGTTCGTCGGCTGGCAGCATCCGGCCGCGCTCCAAAACGCCCAGCAGGTTGACCAATCCGCGCTCGGAGGCGGCAAGAGCGGCCATCGGCTGGCGGGCGGCGGAGCCCCACGGCGGCAGTCGCCTGCCCCGCGGCGGCGGCAGCGGTTCGCCACGCAGCCAGCGGTAGCGCGCGAACGCCAGCGTCGCCAGGAACGCCGCACCGACCGCGATCGGCGCCGGGATGAACAGCGCCCACGCCGGCGTGCTCCACGACGCCAGCAGCGCCGTGACGGCAATCCAGAACAGCGTGGACACCGTCAAGAACACGGTCAGCCGCAACGCCCACCGCCGCTTGCGTAGCAGCTTGGCGCGCGGATCCGCTGCGGCGTTGAGCTTTTCGGCCAACACGTCGGTCCACTCCGCGGCGGTGTCCACCCCGCGCTGCACCAGCGTGCGCCACGCTTCCGGCCGTCCCGTGCGTGTGTTCACTGCCCTGCCCTACGAAAGTTACTGCGACAGCGGGTTTTCCGGTGTCGCCTGCTGGTTGGTGGCTGGAGTCGCGGGTGCGCCTGCCGCGGTGCCGCCGGTTGGCAACTGCTCACCGCGCATGGAGGCGCGGATCTGCTCGAGCCGGGAATGGCCTGCCATCTGCACGCTGGCCTGCTGGACCTCCATCATCCGGCCCTGCACCGAGTTCTGCGCGAGTTCGGCGGCGCCCATCGCGTTGGCGTAGCGGCGCTCGATCTTGTCGCGCACCTCGTCGAGGCTCGGGGTGTTGCCCGGTGCGGCGATCTCGCTCATCGACCGCAACGACGCGCTGACCTGCTCCTGCATCTTTGCCTGCTCGAGCTGAGACAACAGCTTGGTGCGCTCGGCGATCTTCTGCTGCAACACCATCGCGTTCTGCTCGACGGCCTTCTTGGCCTGGCCGGCGGCCTGTAGCGCCTGATCGTGCAACGTCTTGAGGTCCTCGACGCTCTGCTCGGCGGTCACCAACTGCGCGGCGAACGCCTCGGCGGCGTTGTTGTACTCGGTGGCTTTCGCGGCGTCACCGGCGGCGGTGGCCTGGTCGGCCAGCGTCAGCGCCTGGCGGACGTTCACCTGCAACTTCTCGATGTCCGCGAGCTGGCGGTTGAGCCGCATCTCCAGCTGACGCTGATTGCCGATCACCTGCGCCGCCTGCGTGGACAGTGCCTGATGCTGGCGCTGAGCCTCCTCGATGGCCTGCTGAATCTGGACCTTCGGGTCGGCGTACTCGTCGACCTTCGAGCTGAACAGCGCCATCAGGTATTTCCACGCCTTGACGAACGGATTGGCCATCAGATCACTTCCGCCTTCATGTCGTTGTGTGTGCTCAGTGCCAACTTATCGGTTTCGCGCAGATCACCACACCCTGTGCGACCGATTTGCGGCTCAGGCAACCGCCATCGACACGACCTGCGGGATGACCACCTTGGTGGCGACGTCGATGTTGGCCGCGCTGGCGCGCGTGAGGGCGGCCAGTTCCTCGCGAGCCATCTCGTCGCCCGCGTCGGCGAGCACCTGTGACAGCGGAATGTCCAGGGCGCCGCAAATAGCGTTGAGCAGTTCGCTCGACGCCTCCTTGCGGCCGCGTTCCACCTCGGAGAGGTAGCCGAGGCTGACCCGGGCGGTGTCGGACACCTCACGCAGGGTGCGGCCCTGCTCGGTGCGGGCACGACGCAACACGTCGCCGATCACCTCGCGCAGCAATGCCGTCATCGATTTCCTCCCTCGCCTGGGCTCCGTTACTAGGGCAACGCCAACGCCTACCGGTTGGTTCCCGCCGACCGAAGATCAGTTCTGCGATTCGACGAGTGCCCGCAGCCTCGCGATGGCCTCGGTGACCGCGGCCAGCCGGATGTCCCAGCGTGAGCCGGTCAACGCCAACTCCACCACCTCGGTGTCGACGGGTCCTGCGAGGCCGAGGAAGACGGTGCCCACCGGGTGCCCGCCGTGCGGGTCGGGTCCCGCCACCCCGGTCAGGCCGACCCCCCAGGTGGCGCCGCACCGCTGCCTGGCGCCGACGGCCAAGGCCCGCGCGGTGGGTGCGGCCACGGGGCCGACCGCGTCCAGCAGCTGTGGCGCGACCCCGGCCAGCGAAATCTTGGTGTCTTCGATGTAGGTGACCAGGCCGCCGCGCAACACCACGCTGGCGCCCGCAACCCCGGCCAGCGTGGCTGCGAGCAGGCCCGCGGTCAACGACTCGGCGGTGGCAACGCTCTGCCTGCGGACGGTCAGATCGGCGACCAGCGCGCGAGCGTCGTCGCTAACCAGTGGGTCGTCCACGCGAGTCCCTGACTGCTGAAACGACGTAATCCGCGCCGGTCAGCACGGTCAACACGACGGCGGCGTACATCACCACCCACGCACCGGTCAGCCATGCGCCCGACAGCGGCAACACGAACAGGCCGATCGCGACGGCCTGGACGAGGGTTTTGAGCTTGCCACCGCGGCTGGCCGGTATGACGCCGTGGCGGAGCACTGATAACCGCAGCACGGTGATTGCGATCTCACGGGCCATGATGACCACGGTCACCCACCAGGGCAGATCGCCGATCATCGACAACCCGATCAACGCCGCTCCGATGAGCGCCTTGTCGGCGATCGGGTCTGCCAACTTGCCGAACTCGGTGACCATTCCGTAGCTGCGGGCCAGCGCGCCGTCGAACCTGTCGGTGATCACGGCGACCGCGAAGACGACGAATGCGGCTATCCGCCAGAATGTTTCATGGCCGTCGCCGACGAAGAGCAACACGAGGAACACCGGGACCAACACCATCCGCACACCGGTGAGTACGTTCGCGATATTCGCAACGCGGGCGCGCGGGACCGCCGGATCGATATGGGGTTGGCCCGACACCGCAACAGAATATCGGTTGGCAGAACCGATACCCTCGCACGTGTGAACGGAGCGCCTGAGCGGGTTGTCGTTCGACGTGCCCGTACGTCCGATGTTCCGGCCATCAAAGCGCTCGTCGACATCTACTCCGGCAAGATCCTGCTGGAGAAGAACCTCGTCACGCTCTACGAGGCCGTCCAGGAGTTCTGGATCGCCGAGGCCGACGGTGAACTGCTCGGCTGCGGCGCGCTGCACGTGTTGTGGTCGGACCTGGGTGAGATCCGCACCATCGCTGTGCACCCGAAGGTCAGGGGCCAGGGCGTCGGGCATGCGATCGTGGACCGACTCCTCGACGTGGCCAGAGAACTGCACCTGCAGCGGATCTTCGTGCTCACCTTCGAGGTCGACTTCTTCGCCAGGCACGGGTTCAAGGAGATCGAAGGCACGCCCGTCACCGCGGAGGTCTACGAGGAGATGTGCCGGTCCTACGACACCGGTGTCGCGGAGTTCCTCGACCTGTCCTACGTCAAGCCCAACATCCTGGGCAACACCCGAATGTTGTTGACGCTCTAGCGGTTTGTCACTCCTCTTCCTCGTCGTCGGCGTCGTCGCCGCCGTCGGCGTTGGCCCCGCCGCGGATCAACGCCAGCGTGCCCGCCAGCTCGTCGGGTTTGACCAACACCTCGCGCGCCTTGGAGCCTTCGCTGGGCCCGACGATGTTGCGGGTCTCCATCAGGTCCATCAGCCGGCCCGCCTTGGCGAAGCCGACCCGCAGCTTGCGCTGCAGCATCGACGTCGAGCCGAATTGGCTGGACACCACCAGCTCGACCGCCTGCAGGAAGACGTCCATGTCGTCGCCGATGTCCGGGTCGACGTCGGTGCGCTCACTGTTGGTCTTGGCGTTGGTGACGCCTTCGGTGTACTCGGGCTCGGCCTGGTCCTTGCAGGCCTGGACGACGGCGTGGATCTCTTCGTCGGTGATGAACGCGCCCTGCAGGCGCAGCGGCTTGTTCGCGCCCATCGGCAGGAACAACCCGTCGCCCATGCCGATCAGCTTCTCGGCGCCCTGCTGATCCAGGATCACGCGGCTGTCGGTCAGCGACGACGTCGCGAACGCCAGCCGGGACGGCACGTTCGTCTTGATCAGGCCGGTGACCACGTCGACCGACGGCCGCTGGGTGGCGAGCACCAGGTGAATGCCCGCGGCGCGCGCCTTCTGCGTGATCCGGACGATGGCGTCCTCGACGTCGCGGGGCGCCGTCATCATCAGGTCGGCGAGCTCGTCGACGATCGCGACGATGTACGGGTACGGCCGGTATTCGCGCTGACTGCCCAGCGGTGCGGTGATCTCACCGGAGCGCACCTTCTTGTTGAAGTCGTCGATGTGACGCACCCGCGACGCCTGCATGTCCTGGTAACGCTGCTCCATCTCCTCGACCAGCCACGCCAGCGCCGCAGCGGCCTTCTTGGGCTGCGTGATGATCGGCGTGATCAGGTGCGGAATGCCTTCGTACGGAGTGAGTTCCACCATCTTCGGGTCGATCAGGATCATCCTGACCTCTTCGGGGGTGGCCCGGGCCAGCAGGGACACCAGCATCGAGTTGACGAAGCTGGACTTACCCGAACCGGTCGAACCGGCCACCAGAAGGTGCGGCATCTTCGCGAGGTTGGCCGAAATGTACTCGCCCTCAATGTCTTTGCCGAGCCCGATGACCAGCGGGTGGTGATCGCCGCGGGTGGACGGATCGGTCAGCACGTCGGCGAGTCGGACCATTTCGCGGTCGACGTTGGGCACCTCGATGCCGACGGCGGACTTGCCGGGAATCGGCGCCAGCATTCGCACGCTCTCGGTGGCCACCGCGTAGGCGATATTGCGTTGCAGCGCAGTGATTTTCTCGACCTTGACGCCGGGGCCGAGTTCGACCTCGTAGCGGGTGACGGTCGGCCCGCGGGTGCAGCCGGTGACCGCGGCGTTCACCTTGAACTGGTTGAGTACCTCGGTGATGGCCTCGATCATCCGGTCGTTGCCGGGGCTGCGGCGCAACGGCGGATCGCCTGCGATCAGCAGGTCCAATGACGGCAGCGTGTACGGACCGTCGACCACCCGGTCCATCACGATCGCCTGCTTCTTGGCCGGCTTCTTCTTGCGCGGCTTGACCGCAGGCTCGGGCACCGTGGGCGCCTCGTCGTCGAGCGGGTAGTTCTCCATCGGCGTGCCGCCGTTGAATGTCGCCGCCCCTGCGGCTCCGCCGGGCCACGACGGCGCCTCTTCGCCCCCGTACGCCGACGGGTCGTCGTAATAGCCGTCCGAGAAGTCCTCGGCCTGTTGATCGCTGCCGGGCTCGTCCTCTTCGTAGTCGTCGTCGTACTCGTCGTGGAACGCCCGCGTGGAGAACATCCGCTGCACCGTCGACGGCACCTCGCGGATGGTCGTGCCGGTCACCAGCAGCAGCCCGAACAGCGCGGCGATGAACAGCAGCGGCGCCGCGATCCACGCCGTCAGCCCGTCGGACAGCGGCCCGCCGATCGCGAAGCCGAGGAACCCCGCCGCATGCTGACGCCCCGCCGGATCCATCGGCGAGCCCGCCCACAGGTGCCAGAGCCCGAGGGTGGGCAGCGCGATCATCGCCGCGCCGAGGATGAGCCGCGGACGCGCGTCGGGATCGGGTTCGGTGCGCATCAGAACGACGGCGATCGCGCCGAGCAACAGCGGGACGAGCACGACGGCCGACCCGATCATCAGACGCAGCGACGAGTCGATCCACGCGCCGACCGGGCGCGCGGCGTCGAACCACGAACTGGCGGCGATCACCACCGCGATGCCCAGCAGGGCCAGCGCGATGCCGTCGCGGCGGTGCCCGGGCTCGAGGTCGCGGGCCCGGCCCACGGAGCGGGCGGTCGAGCCGGCGCCCTTGGCCAGCATCAACCAGCCGGCGCGCACTCCCCGACCGACGGTCGCCCCGGCCGACGACACCGCCGACTGGTTGCGCCGCGGGGCCGGCTTGCGGCGGGCCGCCGGACGCGGCCCCTTCCGCGCACCAGCCTTTGACCTGCTCGAACGGGCTCCGGAGCGGGCAGCGGTCTTACTTGGCATGCCTCCCAGCCTAGTCGCATCAGCCACATATTCACCATCTGCCACACGGGTCACAGAAACGTATCGATTGAGTCGCTGTGACGCCCTACGGTGCCGAAATGACCACTTCACAGGCCCAAACAGCCCTCCCGACATCCAGCAAGGTGCTGTGCGCCGTCTACGGCGTGATCGCCGCGGCGGCCCTGATCGCCACCTGGAGCCAAAACGTCGCCTACTTCGACAACCCGGGCGGCTTCCTGCTCGACTTCTTCAGCGACTCAAAAGTCAACCCTGCCTCGCGGTCGCTGACCGTCGACATCGTGCTGTTCTTCCTCGCCGCCGCCATCCTGATGGTGATCGAGGCGCGCAAGCACGGCGTCAGATACGTGTGGGCGTACATCGTGGGCGGCCTGGCGATCGCGATCAGCGTGACCTTCCCGCTGTTCCTGATCGCCAGGGAACTACGCATCGGCCGAGCGGACCCGACGCGCTTGGGCACCGTCGACACCGTCCTGCTCGCACTGTTGGCCGTCGTCGCCGCGGGGATCACGGTATGGGTCGACGTGGCCTGACCGCTGCAAAACCTTGTAGGTAGGCTAGGCAACCGTCCAGCCGCACTCAGCGAGGAGTCCCATGCCCGTCACCGTCGTCGCCACCATGAAAGCCAAGCCCGAGTCGGTGGACGCGGTCCGCAACGCGTGCACACAGGCCATCGAGGCGGTGCATTCCGAGCCCGGTTGCGATCTGTACTCGCTGCACGAAGCCGACGGCACATTCGTCTTCGTCGAGCAGTGGGCCGACGCGGACGCGTTGCAGACGCACAGCGCCGCGCCCGCGGTCGCCACCCTGTTCGGCACCATCGGTGAGCTCCTCGACGGCGCACCAGACATCAAGGTGTTGCAGCCGGTCGTCGCCGGCGATCCCAGCAAGGGTCAGCTGCGACCGTAATGCCTTCCCTGGCAGGCAAAGTCGCGTTCATCACCGGCGCTGCCCGTGGTCAGGGGCGCGCCGAGGCGATCCGGTTGGCCGCCGACGGCGCGAACATCATCGCAGTCGACATCTGCGACCAGATCGCTTCGGTGCCCTATCCGATGGCCACCGCCGACGATCTGGCCGCCACCGTCAAACTCGTCGAGGACACCGGCGCCCGAATCGTCGCGGCCGAGGCGGACGTTCGCGATCAGGCGGCGCTGGCATCGGTGTTGCAGTCCGGCGTCGACGCGTTGGGCAGGCTCGACATCGTGGTGGCGAACGCCGGCATCGCGCCGATGGAGTCGGGGGCGCAGGGCTGGCGAGACGTCATCGACGTCAACCTGACCGGGGTACACAACACAGTCGAGGTGTCGATGCCCACGATGATCAAACAGGGCGACGGCGGGTCGATCGTGCTGATCAGTTCGGCGGCGGGCCTGGTCGGCATCGGCGGCGGCGACCCGGGCTCGCTCGGCTACACCGCGGCCAAACACGGTATCGTCGGACTGATGCGGGCCTACGCCAATCACCTTGCGCCGCACAGTATTCGGGTCAACTCGATTCACCCCAGCGGGGTGCTCACCCCGATGATCGACAACGACCACACTCGCCAGTGGCTGGCCAACGTGATCGCACAGTCGGAGCGGCCGCCGGACATGGGCAATGCGATGCCGGTCCAGATACTCCAGCCGGAGGACATCGCGGCGGCGGTCGCATGGCTGGTGTCCGACGAGGCGCGCTACGTCACCGGTGTGACATTGCCGGTCGACGCGGGGTACGTCAACAAACGCTGACGATGACGCGAAATCCGGCCGCCCAGACCGCCTTCGGCCCGATGGCGCAGGCGGCGATCGAGCAGTTCGAGCCGCCGGACCGACGCTTGGTGTTCGACGACCTGGCGCTGGCGTTCCTGCCCGCCGGTCAACGCGCCGTCGTCCGCGCGATGCGCGCGCCGGTGCTGCGTCGCCTGACGATCGCGGCCGGTGAGCGCGCGGTGCCCGGTTCGTGGTCGCTGATCGCGTGCAGGAAGCGGTTCATCGACGACAAGCTCGACGAAATCCTGGGTGACATCGACGCCGTCGTCGACCTCGGCGCGGGCATGGACACCAGGGCCTGTCGTCTCGCACGTCGCAGCAACCTTCCGGTCTTCGAGGTCGATCTCGGCGTCAACATCGAGCGCAAGCGCGCCGCCGTCGAGCGGGCGATCGGCGGGGTGCCTGCATCGGTTCACCTGGTGCCGTTGGATTTCGAGCGCGACGACCTGGTGGGCACGCTGACGGCGCACGGTTACCGCCCCGATGCACGCACGTTCTTCATCTGGGAGGGCGTGACGCAGTACCTGACCGAGGATGCGGTTCGCGCGACAATGGTCGCGCTGCGGGGCGTGGCCAAGGGAAGCCGTCTGGTGTTCACCTATGTCCGCAAGGACTTCATCGACGGGGTGAACATGTACGGCGCCGAAATCCTCTACAGACGTTTCCGTCGGCGCCGGCAGGTGTGGCGGTTCGGGCTGGATCCCGACGCGGTCGCCGATTTCGTCGCCGAGTACGGCTGGCGGCTGGTCGAGCAGGCCGGACCGGACTACTACCTGCGCACCTACATCCGCCCGACCGGTCGCAAGCTGGGTGCCTCGCAGCTCGAGTGGACCGCGTACGCGGAAAAGGCCTAGCCCCTAATCCCCTAGTCGGTCGCGTTCGCGGTAATCCCTAACGGCGTTGCGCGGGTACGGGCGCGACGCCCGTTTTGTCGCGGGTCGGCGCTGCCGACTATTGCTGACATGACACGCATGGACACCGCGCCACTGATGCGTGCACTCGGGTGCACGACGGTCTACCGGTCGCACATCGGAAGCAACGTCGCGGCCTGCTCATGCGGATGGTCGGCGCGCAGGCGGATCTGGAAATCCATGGCATGCCTGGACGCCTGGACACACTCGGCTCACGGCGGCTGCGACCTCAACGTCCCGTTGGTCATCCCCGGAAGGAACCGACCATGTCAATCGTGAAATTCATCGCCGCAATCGTGTTTGCGACGGCGAGCACGCTGGGCGCCGGCGTCGTCGGTGCTCTACCGATCACCACCGCGCAGGCCCGGCAGTGGGATCAGGCGGCATTCAACAACTGCGCGGAAGGCTATGAGGCCCAACGCGAGGACGACTACGTCAGCTGGTACTACGGGGTGCGCCAATGCTGCATCTCATTCGGCGGTGTGTGGCACGAGCAGCAGCCCGGACAAGCACCGCGCTGCGATCCTCCGCCCCGGATCGTACGGGTACCGCCGGGCCTCGTAGTCCAAACACTCTCGCCCGCAATATCTCCCGTCACGCGGGTGCCGAGCAACCAACCAGGAGACAAATCATGAGATCACTCTGGCCCCGACTGGTACTGGCGGCCCTCGTCCTCGCGGCGGCCATAGTGGCAGGCAGCGCTGTCGTACACCCAGCGACCGCGTGCGCGGCACCCGTGGGCAGCAAGGCTTCCTACGAGGAATGCGTCGGCCGCGGGTCGAACAAGCGGCTCTGCTGCAGTCTGGCTGGCGGCGAATGGACCGAGACCAGGTACTACGACAAGGACGGTAAGTACCTCTACTCGAGTTATGATTGTGCCGGCTTGGCCCTGCAGCACGGCCGACCCGCGCTGCAGCCGGGGGTCGTCACCCAGACGTTCGAACCGGCCCCACCACCCGGCCTCGGCTGAGAATCCCGTCAGATTTCGATGACCGTCGGCACGATCATCGGCTGCCTGCGGTAGGTCTCCCCCACCCACTTGCCGACGACGCGGCGGACCGCCTGTGCGATCCGCGTTGTCTCGGTGATGCGCTCGGCGGCAAGGGCTTCCAGCTCAGCCTCCACCTTGCGGGCCACCGGCTCAAGGGCCTTCGGATCCTCTGAGAAGCCCCGCGAATGCAGATGCGCGGGTGCGGCGGGCTTGCCGGTGCCACGGCGCACCACCACCGTCACCGCGATGAAACCCGACGACAGCACGAGGCGCTCGCCCAGCGTCGCGTCGCCGACGTCACCGGTGATCAATCCGTCGACGAACATCTTGCCGGTGGGCACCGCGCCCGCGATCGACGCCCTGCCCGCCACCAGGTCGACGCTGACGCCGTTCTCCGCCAGCATGATCGCCTGCGGATCGACACCCGTTCGCTCGGCCAGGTTCGCGTTTGCGCGCAGCATCCGCCACGTCCCGTGCACCGGCATCACGTTGCGAGGGCGTACCGCGTTGTACAGAAACAGCAGCTCACCCGCGTAGGCGTGGCCCGAAACATGTACCCGCACTTGGGCGTTGGTGACGACCCGGACCCCGATCTTGGCCAACGCGTCAAGGACACCGAAAATCGCTTCCTCGTTGCCGGGGATCTGCGACGACGACATGATGATCAGGTCACCCGAGGTCAGGGTGATGCTGCGATGCTCACCACGCGACATCCGCGACAACGCCGCCATCGGCTCACCCTGCGTGCCGGTGGTGATCAGCGTGATCCGCTCGGGCGCCATCATCTCCGCGGCACCGATGTCGATCACGTCGTCGGTGTCGACCCGGAGATAACCGAGTTCCCTGGCGATGCCCATGTTGCGCACCATCGACCGGCCCACGAACGACACCTTGCGGCCCAGCGCCACCGATGCGTCGATGATCTGCTGCACCCGCGCCACATTGGAGGCGAAGCACGCCACGATGACCCGGCCTTCGGCGCCGCGGATCAGCCGATGCATGTTCGGCCCGATCTCGCTCTCCGACGGGCCGACCCCGGGAATCTCGGAATTCGTTGAGTCGCAGAGGAACAGGTCCACCCCGGCGTCGCCAAGCCGCGACATACCCGGCAGGTCGGTCGGCCGGTCGTTCAGCGGCAGTTGGTCGAGCTTGATGTCGCCGGTGTGCAGCACGGTGCCTGCGCCGGTGTGTATCGCGATCGCCAGACAACCCGGAATCGAATGGTTGACGTGGAAGTACTCGCACTCGAACACACCGTGCCGCGAACTCTGGCCTTCGTCGACCTCGACGAACACGGGCTTGATGCGGTGCTCGCGGCACTTCTCCGCCACCAGCGCGAGCGTGAACTTGGAGCCGACCACCGGAATGTCGGCACGCAACTTGAGCAGGAACGGAATTGCGCCGATGTGGTCCTCGTGCGCATGCGTGAGCACCAGCGCCTCCACGTCGTCGAGGCGGTCCTCGACGTGGCGCAGATCGGGCAGGATCAGGTCGACACCGGGCTCGTCGTGACCGGGAAACAGCACGCCGCAGTCGACGATCAGCAACCTGCCCAGATGCTCGAAAACGGTCATGTTGCGGCCGATTTCGCTGATGCCGCCGAGCGCGGTCACCCGCAGACCGCCAGGAGCCAGTGGCCCCGGCGGCTTGAGTTCTTCGTTCACTAGCGCAGCACCGCGGCGGCACGCATATCGGCCGCCAACGCCTCGATCTGCTCTTCGGTGGCCGGAATCTGAGGCAACCGCGGATCACCGACCTCGATGCCCTGTAGGCGCAGCCCCGCCTTGGCCAGTGTGACGCCGCCGAGTCTGGCCTGGGCCCCGCTGAGCGGCCCGAGCGTGACGTTGATCTTGCGGGCTGTCGCGACATCGCCAGAGACGAACGCCGACAACATGTCTCGCAGCTGGCCCGCGGCCAGATGCCCCCAGACGCTGACGAAGCCGACCGCACCCATCGCCAGCCACGGCAGGTTCAGCGCGTCGTCACCCGAGTAGTACGCCAGCCCGGTCTCGGCGATGATCTGTCCGCCGCCGTGCAGATCGCCCTTCGCGTCCTTGACGGCAACGATGTTCGGATGCTCGGCGAGCGTGCGGATGGTGTCCCATTCGATCGGCACGACCGAGCGCGGCGGGATGTCGTAGAGAATCACCGGCAGATCGGTGGCGTCGGCCACCGCGGTGAAGTGGGCGACCAACCCGGCCTGCGGTGGCCGCGAGTAGTACGGGGTGACCACCAGCAGGCCGTGCGCGCCAGCGGCCGCGCACTGCTTGGCCAGACGCACGCTGTGCGCGGTGTCGTAGCTGCCCGCGCCTGCGACGATCCGGGCCCGGTCACCGACCGCCTCCAGCACCGCCCGCAGCAGCGTGAGCTTCTCGTCGTCGGTGGTGGTCGGCGACTCCCCTGTGGTGCCGAACAGCACCAGGCCGTCACAGCCTGCGTCGACGAGGTGGGTGGCGAGGCGGGCCGCGGCGTCGGTGTCCAGCGACCCGTCGGGCTTGAACGGCGTGACCATCGCCGTCAGCACGGTGCCCAATCGGGTGGTCACGTCGATTCCGCTGGTACTCACGGGCACCAAGATTACCCGCTCAACCTCAGCGTTCCGTAGCTATATACGCCCGGCCCCGTCACGCCTCCGTTGCTCAGGTCTGGCCAGCTCCGGCTACGCCTCCGTGGCTCAGGTCTGGCCAGCTCCGGCTACGCCTCCGTGGCTCAGGTCTGGCCAGCTCCGGCTACGCCTCCGTGGCTCAGGTCTGGCCAGCTCCGGCTACGCCTCCGTGGCTAGCGGCGACGTCGCCACCTCTGTCCCGTCAGCAAGCTCGGAGATCTCGAAGTCTGAGAACACCTGCGGCGCGATGTCGATCAGCTGGCGCAGGCATTCGATGGCCAGCCGGCGGATCTCCACATCGGCGTGCTCGCTGGCCCGCATCGCGATGAAATGCCGCCAGGCCCGGTAGTTCCCGGTCACAACGATGCGCGTCTCGGTCGCGTTGGGCAGCACCGCACGCGCAGCCTGTCGAGCCTGTTTGCGGCGCAGCACCGCGTTCGGCTGATCGGCGAACTTGGCCTCCAATTTGGCCAGCAGTTCGGTGTAGGTGGCGCGGCTGGCGTCGGCGGCGGCCGTGAAAATGGTCTGCAGTTCCTCGTCGTCCTCCATCCCCGGCGGCACGACGACCTGCGCGTCGTGTTCGGGCACGAACCGCTGGGACAGCTGCGAATACGAGAAATGCCGATGCCGGATCAGCTCATGCGTGCATGACCGCGAGATGCCGGTGATGTAGAAGGTCACCGACGCGTGCTCGAGCACCGAAAAGTGACCGACGTCGATGATGTGCCGCAGGTAAGCCGCGTTGGTAGCGGTCTTCGGATTGGGCTTCGACCAGCTCTGGTAGCAGGCCCGCCCGGCGAACTCGACCAGCGCCGGGCCGCCGTCGGCATCCGTGCTCCACGGCACGTCCGGCGGCGCCAAGAAGTCGGTCTTGGCGATCAGTTGCACGCGCAGCGGCGCGGTCTCGGCCACGAGCACACAGTATCCGGCGGCAATGCGCACCGGCGACGCCCGTCACCTGCTACGTTTGCGCGGTCGAGGTACTCCAACCTGTTAGCTGGAGATTCATGGTCGGCATCCATTTTCTGCGTGAGGCGTCCTCCTGCGACTTGTGGATGCAATTCGACTTCTCCCAGGCCGCGAGCAACTACTCCGGGCTCGCCGGGGTGTTGGCCGGCTTCGCGTTCCTGGCCATCATGCTCGTGTTGAACCGCCAGCACCGGCGGGACGGCGCGATCGACGCCGCGATCGAGCACCGTCAGGACAACCGCTTCCTCACCGCGTTGGGCAGCGCCTGCGTCGGCCTGATCACTGCGGCGACGCTGTTCTCGTTACTGTCGGGCGAAGAGGGCTGCGCGCTCATCAGCGGCCGGGCGTTGTCGAAGGAAGTGCTCGCCGGGGTGGCCTTCCATTTCTCGGTCTACACACTGCTTTTCGGTGCGGTGCAACTGATTTCAGCGGCCACGCTGGGTGTGCACTTCCGCTTCATCGTCGCGGTGCTCGCGCCGCCCGTCGTGGTCTCCTTCATCGTCGCCAGCCTCGACGAGCTCGCGCTGTCGTTGGCCAACCCGCCGCAGCAGCCGGTCGGGCCGCACGAATCGCTGGCCCCGGGCTGGACCGACGCCAGCGCGTCGCTGTGGAACTTCGCGCACAACGTGATGACGTGGTTGATACCGACGGTGTTCGCACTCTGCCTGGCGATGTGGCTGATCGGGTTCCGCTGGCGGCGGGCCACCGAACCGCCGCAGGGTCTGAGCGCCACTGTGACCAGGGTGGTGTCGACGGCGTTGACCTACCTGCCCTACACCAGCCTCGCGCTCGTCGCCTACGCGGTGTGGCGCACGGCCATGCTGGGCCGACTCTCCGTCGGCGCCCACATCGGGGCCAACCAGGCCAAGGTGCTCGTGCTGGTCTGCACGCTCGTCGTGGTGCTGCAAAGCGCCAGCCTGTCGTTCTCGCGCGGTGACGATCGTCCGCCCGAGTTCGAAAGCGACGGCGTCAGTCGGTGAGCACGCCCGCGCGGTGCATCGCGGTGGTGATGAGCTCGAAGTCGATCGCGCCGTGATGACGTGCCAGATGCTCGGCGTCGTCACCGCGGCCGTCGGCGATCGCCTGCACCAACTGCTCGTGCTCCCGCAGCGCGCGTAATTCCATGCTGCGCATGGTCGTTGGCTCACCCCAGGGGTGTGCGGGTGAACCGATGCTGACGGTGGCTTTCAGGTCGAGCAGCACCTGTTTGAGGACGTCGTTGTGGGCGGCATCCATGATCGCCAGATGAAATCTGCTGTCGGCTTGCTGCGCGGCAAGCCCGCTGTCGGCGGTCCGGTACGCCTCGAAACGGGTGCGCAGCACCGACATGTCGTACTCGGACCTGGACTCCGCTGCTGCGCGACAGACGGTGCCCTGCAGACGGCATATCGCGTCGCAGCGGTCGCGCAGGTCGTCGAGTCGCGCGCGCAGGGTGCGGCCCACCGCGTCGGTCGACGACTCGGGCCACTGGTCGAGCACATAGGACCCGCCGCCGCGACCGCGCCGGGTTTCGATGAGGCCGCGGTCCAGCAACCGCGCCAGCGCGGCCCGCACCGTCATCCTGCCGACCCCCAGCGACGCGGCGAGATCCCGTTCCACCGGTAGCCGAGCGCCGGGCAGATACTCGCCGATCGCGATCGCGGTGATCAGCCGGTCGGTGATCTCGTCGACCCGGGATGAGCTGTCCAGCTGCTGCTGGAGCAAACCCGGGGTCGCGGATGCACCGATGTGCGCCATGGCGGAAATGTTAAATCTCGATCAATGGTCTTGTCATGAGACCTTTACGGGTCCATGCTGTCCGCCATGACTTCGACGACCAGGACGGTGCCGTTCCGCGACCACGAAACCTGGGTGCAGATCACCGCACCCGACGACGCGCGCGAGGGCGCCCTGCCGCTGTTTGTGCTGCACGGCGGCCCGGGAATGGCGCACAACTACGTGCGCAACATCGCCGGCCTGGCCGCGGAGACCGGGCGGACGGTCATCCACTACGACCAGATCGGCTGCGGTAACAGCAGCCATCTCCCGGACGCGCCCGCCGACTTCTGGACCCCGGACCTGTTCGTCGAGGAGTTCCACGCCGTGCGCACCGCGCTGGGCATCGACGAGTACCACGTGCTCGGCCAGTCCTGGGGCGGCATGCTGGGCGCCGAGATCGCGGTCCGCCAACCGCAGGGGCTCGCCTCGCTGGCGATCTGCAATTCGCCCGCGTCGATGGAGCTGTGGATGGCGGGCTGCGCGCAACTGCGGGCCCAACTGCCAGCCGAGACCCAGGCGGCGCTGACCCGCCACGAGGAGACCGGCAACTACGGCGATCCGGAGTACGTACAGGCCACCAACGAGTTCTACCTGCGGCACCTGTGCCGGGTCGACCCGATGCCGCAGGACCTGGTCGACACCATCACCCAGATGGAGGCCGAGCCGACGGTCTACCACACCATGAACGGGCCCAACGAGTTCTACGTGCTGGGCACTCTGCGTGGCTGGACGATCATCGACCGGCTGCCGCAGATCACCGCGCCGGCGCTGGTGATCGCGGGCGAGTTCGACGAGGCGGTGCCCGCCGCCTGGCAGCCCTACGCCGAGCTCATCCCCGACGCGCGCAGCCACGTGTTCCCCGACACCAGCCACTGCTCGCACCTCGAGAAGCCCGAAGAGTTCCGCGCCGTCGTCGGCGACTTCCTGGCCAGCCACGACGCCGCGCGCGACGCCTCGGCCCGCAGCTAACCTCCAGCCCCCACCCACTCTCACCTTCGGATAGGACGGTCATGGCCGATCAGCGCACGCTCGAATCCTTCGGCTACAAGCAGGAATTGCACCGATCGGTATCGACCTTCGATCTGCTGGTGTACGGGCTGGTGTTCATGGTGCCGATCGCGCCGTGGACGATCTTCGGCGTCGTCTACAACAGCGCCAAAGGCATGGTGCCGCTGGTCTATCTGATCGGCCTGGTGGCGATGGTGTTCACCGCGTTGGCCTACGCGCAGATGGCGAAGTCGTTCCCGCTGGCGGGTTCGGTGTTCGCCTACGTGGGCCGCGGAATCCATTCGGGCGTCGGCTTTTTCGCGGGCTGGGCGATTCTGCTCGACTATCTGTTGGTGCCGACGCTGCTGTACGTGTTGGCGGCGGAGTCGATGATCGGCTTGTTCCCCGGCACCCCGCGGTGGGTGTGGGCGCTGCTGTTCGTCGCCGTCAACACCGTGATCAACCTGCTCGGTGTCGATTCGCTGAAGATGGCCAACCGTGTCTTCCTGGCGCTGGAATTGGCTTTCCTGGCGATCTTCGTCGTGATCGCGGTGCGCGCCATCAGCGGCGAACGGCTGCCCAATGTGCATTGGAGCACCACGCCGATCTGGAATCCGGAAACTGTCAGCGCGCCGCTACTGGCGGCTGCATTGTCCATCGCCGTGCTGAGTTTCCTTGGCTTCGACGGTATTTCGACACTCGCGGAGGAATCCACCGGTGATCGCAACCCGGCGGGCAAGGCGATGGTCGGCGCGCTGTTCATCGTGGCGTTCCTGTTCATCGGGCAGACGTGGCTGGCCAGCCTGCTGGCAGGTGGGCGGTCGTCGTTCAGCGACGACGAAGCGGGCAACGCGTTCTTCAAACTGGTCGAGGCGGCGTCGAGCACCGGGTGGATGAACGCGTTCTTCGTCGTGAACGTGCTCGCTGTCGGTTTCGCCAACGCGATGGCCGCGCAGGCGGCGACCAGTCGACTGCTGTACTCGATGAGTCGCGACCGGCAGTTGCCGAGTTTCTTGTCGAAGGTGAGCGCGCGTCAGGTGCCGATGGCCGCGATCCTGGTGGTCAGCGCGATCAGCGTGGTGCTGGTGCTGTTCTTCGTCGGGCAGATCGAGCTCATCTCGTCGCTGGTGAATTTCGGTGCGCTGTTTGCCTTCTGCCTGCTGCACGTGTCGGTCATCTGGTACTACATCGGACGCAAGAAGTCGAAGAACTACCTGCTGCATCTGGTGGTTCCGACGCTCGGCTTCCTGATCATCGGCTACGTGCTGTTCAACGCGGACTACCTCGCGAAGGTCGGCGGGCTGGTCTGGCTGTGCGTCGGCGCGGGAGTGTTCATCGTGAACAAGGTGCGCGGCCGCGGCGTGCCAAAATTCAGCGGAGAGTCGGCGGTGCCCGGCGAGGGACAACCGAACGCCGAGGGCGCACTGCGGTGAGCCGGCCCGGCTGTTCACAGCCGGTTGACGGCCGCCCGTAGCTGCTTGGACAGGTCGCCGTTGGCGGCGACGGTGACGTCGGACAGCTCCAGCCAGGACGCCATCGTCTGCAGTTGCCCGGCCAGCGCCTCGGCCACCCGCGACTTGTCCTGGTTGGGTTCGGCGAACGCGCCGACGACGTGCAGCGCGCCGCGGGCGCGCTCGGCCTTCAGGTCGACGCGACCGACGAGTCGGCCGTCGAGCAGAAACGGCCAGACGTAGTAACCGAATTGGCGTTTCGGCGCCGGCACGTAGATCTCGATGCGGTAGTGGAAGCCGAACAGCCGCTCGACCCTCGGCCGGAAGAAGATCAGCGGGTCGAACGGGCAGAGCAGCGCGGTTCCGCGGTCCCGCCGCGGAATCCCCTGTCCCGCAGGCAGATACGCCGGGGCGGTCCAGCCGGCGACCTCGACCTCTTCGAGGGCACCGTCCGCGACGAGTTTGGCGATCGCCGGTTTGGACAGCTTGGGCGACAGCCGGAAGTAGTCCCGGATGTCGGTTTCGGTGCCAACGCCCAACGCTGTGGCGGCCCTCATCGTGAGTTCACGCACCGCCTGCTCGTCGTCGACCTGGCGGGCCACCACCTCCGGTGGCAGCACGTTCTCCACCAGATCGTAGTGGCGCGCGAAGCCGACACGGGTCTCCGTGGTCAGCACGCCCGCGGCGAACAGCGCCTCGGTCACCCATTTGGTGTCGCTGCGGTCCCACCACGGCCCCTTGCGGCCGCGTTGCGCGGCACCGAGGTGGGCCTCGATCTGCCCGGCGGTCGACGGCCCGATCTCCTTGACCGCCGCGATGACGTCCTCGACGAGCTTCGGGTTGTCCTTGACGATGTGGGTGCCCCAGCGGCCGTGGGTGTATTCGCGCATCCGCCAACGCAGCAGCGGCCAGTCGTCGACCGCCATCAGTGCCGCCTCGTGCGCCCAGTACTCCACCAGCAGGCGTGGCGACCGAGCCGAGTGGCTCCAGGCCGCGCGGTCGAGCACGGTGCGGTCATAGGGCCCGAGCCTGCTGAACACCGGTGCATAGTGGGCGCGCACCGCCACCGACACCGAGTCCAGTTGCAGCACCTGTATCCGCGAGATGAGCCGCCGCAGGTGCGCGCGGGTGACGGGCCCGCGCGGCTTGGGCTCGGTGAAGCCCTGCGCGGCGACGGCGATACGGCGCGCCTGGGCGGCCGTCAGTCTGGTCGGCACCTCGTCATCCTGCAGTACGCCACCGACAACCGCTCTAGCGGCTGTAGCTGTGGTACCGGTAGCGCAGCCCTGAGGCGCTGGTGAGCCACTCCCCGCTGGTGCCGATCCAGGTCTCGTCGAGCACCGGCGCCACCGCGTCGGCGTCCCGGCGCGGCAGGTCGATCTCCACCTCGGTGACCTCGCACCGGGTCGCGGCGGGCAGCGCCAGCGCGTAGATCTGCGCGCCGCCGATCACCCAGACCGCGTCGTCGCCGAGCGCGCCGTCCAGCGTCTGCACCACCTGCGCGCCGTCGGCGGCGTAGTCGGCCTGCCGGGTGACGACGATGTTGCGCCGGCCCGGCAGCGGGCGCACCTTCGCGGGCAGCGATTCCCACGTCAGCCGCCCCATCACCACGGTGTGTCCGAGGGTCAGCTCCTTGAACCGGGCCTGGTCCTCGGGCAGCCGCCACGGGATGCCGCCGTCGCGACCGATCACACCCGAGGTCGACTGGGCCCAGATCAGCCCGAGCTGGCGAACGTGAGCTTGTGCGCGATTTTCCGTCGAATTTTCGAGCAAATCTTCACGTTCGGCGCCGAGAGTCATACAGCGACGGGCGCCTTGATCGCCGGATGCGGGTCGTAGTTCTTGATGACGATATCGTCGTAGGTGTAGTCGAAGATCGAATCACGCGGCGCCAGAACGAGTTCCGGGTATGGCCGCGGCCGGCGACTGAGTTGTTCGGTGACCTGCTCGACGTGGTTGTCGTAGATGTGGCAGTCGCCGCCGGTCCAGATGAACTCGCCCACCTCGAGGGCGGCCTGCGCGGCCATCATGTGGGTGAGCAGCGCGTAGCTGGCGATGTTGAACGGCACGCCGAGGAACAGGTCGGCGCTGCGCTGATACAGCTGGCAGGACAGCCTCCCGTCGGCGACGTAGAACTGGAAGAACGCGTGGCACGGCGGCAACGCCATCTGCGGGATCTCGCCGACGTTCCAGGCCGAGACGATGTTGCGCCGCGAGTCCGGATCGGCCCTGAGCAATTCGACCGCCGCGCTGATCTGGTCGATGTGCTCACCCGACGGCGTGGGCCACGACCGCCACTGCACGCCGTACACCGGACCCAGATCGCCTGTCTCGCTGGCCCATTCGTCCCAGATCGTGACGCCGCGGTCCTGCAGCCAACGCACGTTGGAGTCGCCCCGCAGAAACCACAGCAACTCGTAGACGATCGACTTGGTGTGCACCTTTTTGGTGGTGATCAACGGGAAGCCGGCCGACAGGTCGTAGCGCATCTGGTGGCCGAACAGGCTGCGGGTGCCGGTGCCGGTGCGGTCCGCTTTCGGGGTGCCGCGCTCGAGCACCAGCCGGAGCAGATCCTCGTACGGCGTGGCGATGGGCACGTCGCTCAGCTTACGTCGAGGCCCGGCGAGTAGAACGGAAGCCATGCCGACCATCTCCGCCACCGTCACCACTCCCGACGGCGCCTGCCCCGTGACCCTGCACACCCCCAACGGCCCCGGCCCCTGGTCGGCTGTCGTGATGTACGTCGACGCCGGCGGCGTCCGGCCCACCTTTCAGGAGATGGCCGACCGCCTGGCCGGCTACGGCCACGCCGTGCTGCTGCCCGACGTCTACTACCGCCACGGCGACTGGCAGCCGTTCGATATGCGAACCGTGTTCTCCGACCAGAGCGAGCGCAAGCGCTTGTTCGGGATGATCGGCAGCATCACGCCCGACATGATGGCCGCCGACGCGTCCGCGTTCTTCGACTTCCTGGCCTCGCGACCCGAGGTCAAGGGCGACGCCTTCGGTGTCTGCGGATACTGCATGGGCGGACGCACGTCGGTGATCGTCGCGGGCAAGTTGCCCGATCGGGTGGCCGCCGCCGGGTCGTTCCACGGCGGTGGCCTGGTCACCGACGACGCGAACAGCCCCCACCTGCTCGCCGACCGGATGAAGGCGACCGTCTATGTCGCCGGCGCCGAGAACGACGCGTCGTTCACCGCAGAACAGGCCGAGACGCTGGACAAGGCGCTGACAGCGGCCAACGTCACGCACACGGTCGAGTTCTATCCGGCCGCACACGGTTTCGCCGTGCCCGACAACGCGCCCTACGACGAGGCCGCCGCCGAGCGGCACTGGATCGCGCTGCAGGAGTTGTTCGCGTCGGCACTGCCCAATTGAGTCATTCGCCTGCGTCGTTGCGGTGCAGCAACCGGCGGACGACGCGTAACAGGCCGCGGCCCGCATAGATGCCTGCGACGACCGAGACGATGATCATCACGACGAACATCACCAGCCAGTTGGCCCGGCTGTGGCTGACGTTCCACCAGACGATCGTGAACAGCACGGCGCAGACGAACACGACGATGTCGCGCCAGTTGCCGCTGTAGGACATGGCCGCGATGCGCAGTTCGCGGCTGCGCTCGTCTGCCTTGATGAGCGCATCTATCCGTCGATCGATGCTGTCTTTCAGGCGCGCCCTGAGTTCGGCTTGTTCGACGGGAATCCGTTCCAGCAGGTCCATGTCCTTGACGATGTTGCCGCGGACGTCCGGCGGCTTGAGGTTTCCCGCAGCGACACCCAACAAGGCTCCGCCGGCGATCGGCGCTGCGCCCAACGCGAGTTCGGCGATTCCGGGCATGTGCTGTCCTATTCCGTCGGTTGACCGGTGGCCTGGAAGATGACGCGGCGGCCGATCTCGACGGCGTGGTCGGCGAACCGTTCGTAGTAGCGGCCCAGCAACGTCACGTCGACGGCGGCGGCCACCCCGTGTTTCCACTCGCGGTCCATCAGCACGGTGAACAGGTGCCGGTGCAGGTTGTCCATGTCGTCGTCGTCATCGTCGAGCTGCGCCGCCCGATCCGGATCACCGGACTGCACAACGTCTTTCACGCTGTTGCCGATGTCGACCGCGATCCGCCCCATTTCGGTGAAGTAGCCGTTGACCTCCTCAGGCAACGCCTTCGCGGGGTGGCGGCGGCGCGTCAACTTGGCGACGTGCAATGCGAGCGCACCCATCCGGTCGACGTCGGCGAGGTTGGACAACGAACTGACGACCAAACGCAGGTCGCCTGCCACCGGCGCCTGCAGCGCAAGGACCGTGATCGCCGCTTCCTCGGCCTTCCTGATCCGCGCCGCGAACGCCTCATGTGTCGAGATGACGTCCTCGGCCAGCACCAGGTCCGCCTGCAGCAGGGCCTGCGTCGCGCGTTCCATCGCCGTGCCCGCCATCCCGCAGATGTCGGCGATGTCGGCGGCTAGCGCGTCGAGCTGCTCATGAAACGCGGTCCGCATGACGTCACACTGTAGGGGTTGGCAGCTTGCGGAGCCGGGCGGCGAGCCGCCGTGCCTCAGTCAATTGCTCCCGCAGCCGGATCAGCCGGGCAGGCGTCTCGACCTCGCCGCGGCTGCGATCGCGGCGATGGTCCCATTGCTTCTCCGCCTTGCGCAGCTGGGCCCGCAGGGTGGCGATTTCGGCGGACAGGATGTCGGCGAACAGTGCGGCCTGGGCGATGTCGCTCGGCCCCATCGGATGACGCGCGGTCCGCTTCGAGTGTGTGGCCTTCTCCCCCATCGACCTCCACCTCACCCCTCGAAGACGTTGGCCCACCGACGATACCGCCAGGTGTGCACGCCGATCAGGGAAACGGGCGCGCTCAGTCCATCAACTGAGCGGCCACCGTCGCACCGAGTTCCCAGCACGCCTGCAGATCGTCTTTGCTCGGCTTGCCTGACACCCGAACGTACGCAGCGGCTTTCACCCAACCGAGCCCGGTCGTGATCGCCGTGACGCCGTTCTCGGCCCCTTCGGTGCCTTCGTTGCCGTGCAGGTACAGACCGAAGGGCCTGCCGCGCGTGGTGTCCAGACACGGGTAGTAGCAGACGTCGAACGCGTGCTTGAGTGCGCCGCTCATGTAGCCGAGATTCGCCGGCGAGCCGAGCAGATAGCCGTCGGCCGCCAGCACGTCGGCGGGCGACACCGTCAACGCAGGCCGCCGAACCACCTCGACGCCTTCGATGTCGGGATCGGTGGCGCCGTTGACCACCGCCTCGAACATCTCCTGCATGTACGGCGACGGTGTGTGGTGGATCAGCAGCAGCGTCTTCACTGTTGGCGCTCGCGTTCCTGCATTTCGACCGCCTTGCGCATGGTCTCGCGGGCCCGGCTGCGGTCACCGGCGTAGTCGTATGCGCGGGCCAGTCGATACCAGCGCCGCCAATCGCCGGGATGGTCTTCGACTTCGTGGCGCACCGTCTCGAACAGCGTGTCGGCGGCGTCGCGCTCGATCCGCCCTGACGGCATCCGCGGCAGCGAACTGACGTCGAGTTCCATGCCCTCGTCCTTGGCGATGCGGGCCAATCGCTGGTGGGCCAGACCGGCGCGCAGCGTGCTGACCATCACCCAGATGCCGATCAGCGGCAGCCCCATCAACGCGATGCCGAGGCCGATCGCGGCCGGGCGGCCGGAAGTGATGAACGCCATCGCAATTCGGCCCAGCATGAGGAAGTAGACGACCAGGGCCACGCACATGAAGCCGATCAGCAGCTGGATGCGCAACGCGCGCGCCCCGTCGCTCATGTCAAGTCGAGGAAGGGCTCGAGCCCGACTGTGAGACCGGGGTGTGCACCGATTGTGCGCACCGCGAGCAGCACGCCGGGAACGAACGACGTGCGGTCCATGCTGTCATGGCGGATCGTCAGGGTCTCCCCCTGCGTGCCGAACAGCACTTCCTGATGCGCGACCAGGCCGGCCAACCGCACGGAGTGCACCGGGATGCCGTCCACATCGGCGCCACGCGCACCTTCGATGCCGGTGCTGGTGGCATCGGGGTTGGGCGGCAAGCCTTTTCGCGCCTCCGCGATGAGACGGGCGGTGCGGGCGGCGGTGCCCGACGGCGCGTCGGCCTTCTGCGGATGGTGCAGTTCGATGACTTCGGCGGATTCGAAGAAGCGCGCCGCCTGCTTGGCGAAATGCATGGACAGCACCGCGCCGATGGCAAAATTCGGGGCGATCAGCACGGCACTGCCGGGTGTGCTGTCGATCCAGTCGTTGACTTGGTTCAGCCGTTCGTCGGTGAACCCGGTGGTGCCGACGACGGCGTGAATCCCGTTGTCGATCAGAAACTTCAGGTTGTCCATCACCACGTCGGGATGGGTGAAGTCGATGACGACCTGGGTTTGGCTGTCGGAAAACAGGGTGAGCGGGTCGCCGGCGTCCACTCCGGCAGTGAACGTGAGGTCGGCGGCGGACTCGACGGCCGCAACCATCGTCGCGCCGACCTTGCCCTTGGCGCCCAGTACTCCGACTCGCATGGGCCTACCCTAGCTCCCGCCAGCGTGGTCACCCCCTGCCGCGGTTCAGCACGCCACGTCGACGTAGACGGTCATCGAAGTGACTGTGGTGACGATGTCGTCCATCGCGCCGGGCGCCCCGGAATCCATCCGGGAGAACGTGTGCCCGGGCCGCACCGAATTGACGACGCACTGGTGCAGGGGTGCGGCGTCGAGTTTGTTGACGATCACGTCGAAGCCGCGGGCCTGGAGTTGTCCGATCGTCTGCGAGGCGTCGGGTGCACCCGACGGTGCCGCTGCCGCGGTACCGGCCAGGCTCAGGGCGGCGGCGGCGACTGCGCCGGTGATGATCGGCATGAACACCTGCATTGGTCTTCCTTTCGACGAAGTGCGTGTCGAAGTGCTGTGTGCCGGCTTGGCGCATCCGTTACAACAGCGGTGCGACGGGCAATTGGCGGACCGCGCTGCGAGATGCCTGTGAATCTTTGCCAGGCAAGTTGCTGTTATTTGCGTTTCCGTCGATTTCTACACTTGGGAACATTGCGCTGCGAAACGCCATTCAAGATCAACTCGATCTTGTTTCCCAAAGACGCTCCGCACGGGACCTGCCACCATAGCTGCTAGACACGTGTGGTTAGCCAACCAACGCTCCACAGAAGGCCCGATGCTCAGGTGAAACTGCGTCTTGCACCGCACGCCGAAAAAATCTTCCTGATTTTGCTATGGCAATCAGATTATTAGTGGCATTATGTTGCTCGCTGACCTAGATCTATTAGCTGTCCAGAGAGCAGAACTGCAATCGGCAACGAAAGGTATTCCGGGGCGATGGCCAAACACAGCACGAAGAACACCTCAAGGAAGCTCAAAGTAACCACGTATCTCGCCGCGGGTGTGCTGGCGAGCGGCGGCGGCGCCGCTGCGCTGACCGCCGCGGTCACCCCGGCCACCCCGCCGACAGCAGCGCCGCAGGACGTGCAGTTGACCGGCCTCGGCGGCCTGCTCGGCTCGCTGGTCAAGAAGGTGGTGGCGCCGGTTGTTTCGACGGTGTCCGACGTCGTGTCGACGGCCGTGCCGGTCGTGACGGCCGTGCCGACGGTGGCCACGCCGATCGTGACGACGACGGTGGACTCGCTGGTCGCGCCGACCTCGCCGTTGGCCCCGCTGGCGCCGATCGTGACGCCGCTGATCAGTAACGGCACCACCAATCCCGACGGCACCGCCACCAACGGCGGCCTGTTGATCGGCAACGGCGGTACTGCGACCGCTGCCGGCGCGGACGGCGGCAACGGCGGGCTGCTGCTTGGCAACGGCGGCATCTCGGCCACTGGCGACGGCGGCAACGCCGGCATCGTCCTCGGCAACGGCGGGATCTCGGGCACCGGCGACGGCGGCAACGGCGCAGTGCTGATCGGTAGCGGCGGCTTGTCGCTCAGCGGCAATGGCGGCGATTCCGGCCTGGTGCTCGGCAACGGCGGTTCGTCGGTCGTCAGCACCGACAGCGACCCGACCACCGGCAACGGTGGCCACTCGGGCTTGATTGGTGACGGCGGTAGCGGCGCCACCGGCCTGGTGGGAACGGCCGACGGTGGCGACGGTGGTAACGGCGGCATCCTGATCGGCAGCGGCGGCAGTGGCGGCGGAGGCGCCTCCGCTGTGGTGGCGGGCACGGCAGGCTCCGGCGGCGACGGCGGCAACGGCGGCATTGTCCTCGGTGACGGTGGCGATGGCGGTGCGGGCGGCGCCCACGTCCGGCAACACCACCCTGCACACGGGCTCGGGTGACGCCACCGGCGGCAGCGGCGGTACCGGCGGCACCGGCGGCAGCATCGGCAGCAACGGTGGCGACGGCGGCTCCGGCGGGGCGGCGACCACCGGCACCAACAACACCGGCGGCAAGGCCACCGGCGGCACCGGCGGCGACGGCGGTGCCGGCGGCGTCGGTAACCACGGCGGCACCGGCGGCGAGGGCGGATCCTCGACCGGCAAGAGCGGCGGCAGCGGCTCCGACGGCTCGGACGGCTGACGCCTCAACTATCGAGTCGGCGCCCCCACTTCGGTGGGGGCGCCTTCTCGTTACGTCATGTCACCGAAGGCAGGCAGCACGTACCGCGCGAAAAGCCGCATCTGGTCGACCATTTCGTCGACGGTGTCGGCGACGAACAGCGTCGCGAAGAAGCCGTCCAGGCCGGCCTCAGCGAAGGCAACCACCTTGGCGCAGACGTCGTCCGGAGTGCCGATGAGGTTGTCGGCCAGGTACTTGTCCAGGTCGACACCCTTCATCATGGTGTCCTTCAGCGACCGGCGAAACAGATCGAACGTGGAGCGTTCCAACCGATCCCGCGCCTCGTCCGCTGTGTCGGCGATGCAGACAACCGTCTGCAGACCGATCGTCACCGCCGCCGGATCACGGCCCGCCGCACGGGCATACGCCGCCACCTCGGCACGGCCCGCGGCGATCTCCGCGGGACCGATCTTCGCGGGTAGCCAGCCCTGGCAGCGCTCACCTGCCCGCGCAAGCGCACCGTTGCCGTTGCCGCCGGAGAAGATCGGCAGGGGGTCCTGCACAGGCTTCGGATACGACTCGACGTCGACGAAACGGCGGTACTTCCCTTCGTAGGTGGATCGCGGCCGCTCGAACAGGATCCGCAACGACTCGATGCCCTCGGCCATCAGGTCGATGCGCGACGCATCGGCGAGATCCGGTACCACACTTTCGAATTCGTCGCGATATCCGCCCGCGGCGACGGCCAGCGTGACACGACCGCCGCTGATGTGGTCCAGCGTGGCGACCTGCTTGGCCAGCAGCACCGGCTCGCGCATCGGCAGCACCAGAATGCCCGTGCCCAGTCGCACCACCGACGTCTTGGCCGCGATGGTGGCCAGCATCATCAACGGTTCGAAGTAGTCGGGCGGCTGGCGCCACGCCTCCCGGACGAACCGCTGGGTGCTCAGGTGATCGTTGCCCGACACCTCGTGATAGCCGAGTTGCTCGGCCTCGACTGCGATCCGGACTACGTCGTCTGCGGTCGCGAACGGCACCGGGTACGCCATCCCGGCCAGGCATGTGGGGACGTCGACTCCGAACTTCATGCGGCAACCATGACGGGTGCACGCCCGGCGCCGAATCTGTCAGATGACTGTATTGGCGGACAGGTCGAGCGAGGCCAGTTCGTGCCTGCCCGCGACGCCGAGCTTCGGGAATGCCTTGTACAGGTGGTAGCCGGCGGTGCGCGGGCTGATGAACAACTGCGCCCCGATGTCCCGGTTGGACAGACCGGCCGCGGCAAGCCGCACGACCTGCAGTTCCTGCGGGGTCAGTTGCGCGCCGCCGGGTTCTGAGAGCGCAGCGACGGTCTCGCCGGTCGCTCGCAGTTCGGCCCGCGCGCGTTCAGCCCACGACCGCGCACCGATCCGGTCGAAGACCCGCAACGCACCGCGCAGTGGTTCGCGCGATTCCGACCGTCGCCGCATGCGTCGTAGCCACTCCCCGTAGAGCAGTTCGCAGCGGGCCCTGGCCATCGGCCGGTTGATGCCGTCATAGAGCCGAATCGCCGCCCGGTAGTGAGCTTCTGCTTCGTCGTCGGGTCCGAGCAGCGCGCGGCAGCGGTGCACGTTGGCTCCGACTACGGGGCTGTCGCGATGGGTCGCCCACGCCAGGTAGGCCGTCATCATCTCCGCGGCGCGTTCGGGCTGCCCGCTGCGCGCCGCGGCCTCGGCCCATTCCGGCGGCGACAGGTAGGCGAACGTGGGATGCCGACGCAGAAGTGAGGGCAGCGACGCCAGCCGCTCGAGCGCTGCCGAATACCGTCCGTATCCGAGTTCTAACACCGCCAGCGCGAGTACCGCCAACCCGACGCTGGACGAATGCCGTTCCGTACCAACGTGTATCGCTTCTCGCGCCAATGCGACGCAGGTCTGCTCGTCGCCGGTCATCGCGGTGATCCTCGCGACGACCCCGCGCAGGTTCGCCGCAGAATGCAATTGGCCGGTGTCCTCTGCGATCTGCACGCCCTCGTTCGCGGCGCGCAACGCCTCACGGAGCCGGCCGCTGACCAATGCCGCCTGTGCATGCTGCAACAGGATGTGCGGCAATCCTCCGATCAGCCCGCGGGCGCGGGCTTCGACCAGCATTCGTTCGGTCTGTGCCAACGCCTCGTCGGCGTCACCGATGACCATCAGCAGAAACGCGTGGTGGACGGCCAGATTGCCGACCGTCATTCCCAGCTGTTCGGGCTGGATCGCGCGCACCGCGGGTGGCAGCGGCGGAATCTGGTCGTCGGGCTCGCCGGACTGCAACCGGGCAAGGATCGCGCTGGCCGCCAGCATCGGACGCAGCGGATGATCGGCGGCCAGTGGCACCGCGTCGATCAGCTCAGCGGTACGGCCGAGTTGCGGTGCGGCATCGGCGAAATAGGCCATCCGGACCACCTCGATCAGCATTCGGGCTGCCTCTTCGGCATCACAGCCGTACACCGTCTCGGCACCCGCCAGCACCATCTCCGACGCGTGCCGGGGGGTGCCGCGTTCGAACTCCAGTCGGGCCCTGACCCAGGCCAGCTTGGCCAACGCCCTGGCATCTTCGGTCAATGCAGACGCCTCGTGTGCCAGCGCGGCGGCGCGGGGTAGCTGACCAGAGTCGCGCGCGCTCATCGCGGCGGCGGTCAGTCGGTCGCCGCGCACCAGCCGGTCTGCGGTCAGTTGCGCCGCCCGTTCGTGCGCGGCGGCGCTGGCCGCGTATCCGCCGCGCCGGTCGGCCCGCAGCGCGGCGGCTTCCAGCCCGTCTGCGGCCTCGTCGTCGAATCCTTCCGCCGCGGCGGCGAGGTGCCAGGCGCGCCGATCATCGTGTCCCCCAAGCGCATCGGCGAGCGCACGATGCACCGCAACGCGATCGGCGGCGGGCGCGCGCTGATAGACCGCCGAACGGATCAACGGGTGCCGGAACGCGACGACATCATCACCGACGCGGACCAGGCGGCGGCGCTCGGCGGATTCGAAGTCCTCGAGCCCCAGCCCTAGCCGACGTCCCGCACCAAGCACGGACCCGAGCTCACCGGTCCCCTCCGCCGCCGCCAACAACAGGGCCAGCCTGGTGGTCGGCGGCAGCCGGTCGACCTGCGAACCGAATGAGTCGAGCACCCGGTGCGCGGCCATCGGCGGTGCGGCGGGGGTGAGCTGCCCGGCGCCTGCGGCGGCGGCGAACTCGATGAGCGCCAACGGGTTTCCGCGCGCGTCCGCGATCAATCGGTCACGCGTCTGCGGCGTGAGGTCCGCCGCGTGCTCGGCGATCAACCCCGCGGCGGCCGAGTCATCGATACCGCCGACCGCCATCATCGGCAGCCCGCGCAAGTCCGTCGTCGTGTGCTCATGCACCGCGAACAACACGACCACGCCTTCCTCGCCAAGCCGCCGACCCGCGAAGAGCAGCGCCTCCCGCGATTCGCGGTCCACCCACTGGGCGTCGTCGATCAGGCACAGCAGCGGCTGCTCCGCCGCGGCCTCGGAGAGCAGCGTCAGGGTGGCCAACCCGGTCAAGAAGCGGTCGGCGCCGGGACTGTCGATCAACCCGAACGCGGACTGCAATGCCGTCGCCTGCGGGGGTGGCAACACGGCCAGTCGGGTCAGCCAGTCGCGGAGCAGCACATGTAGCGCCGCGAACGGCAGTTCGAACTCGGATTCGACTCCGGCACATCGCAATACCCGGAAGTCCTCGGCTGCCGAAGCCGCATGTTCCAGCAGGGCGGTCTTACCGCTGCCCGTCTCGCCCGCGAGCACCAGCATCGAACTGTGCCCGGCGCGGGCAGCGGCGAGCAGTTGTCGAATCTGGCCCAGCTCCGCCGCCCGTCCGTGCAGCACGATTCCAAGCTACAGCGGCGAGGCGCCACGCAGATGTTCGAAGATCAGCGACGTCTGGGTGCCCGCCACGTCGGCGTCGGCGTTGAGGTTCTCCACCACGAACGCGCGCAGATCGTCGGTGTCACGCGCCGCGACATGCAGGATGAAGTCGTCCGCCCCTGCCAGGAAGTACACGTCCATCACCTGCGGCCGAGTCCTGATGTGCTGAATGAAATTGCGAATCTTCCCGCGGGCGTTGGACTGCAGGCTGACGGAGATCATCGCCTGCAGCGTCAATCCGAGCGCGGCCGGATCGATATCGGCATAGAAGCCGCGGATCACGCCCAACTCCTGAAGGCGGCGCACCCTGCCATGGCAGGTCGACGCGGCGACGCCCACGAGGTCGGCGAGCGCGCTGTTCGACATCCGCGCATCGGCGTGCAGGGCCGTCAGAATGCGCCGATCGACGTCGTCGATCTCCACCGGCCGAACATCCTTCGACGGCCGGGCCGGCGAGGGCACAGTTTTCGTCGATCCTTCAGACATGACGCGATCTTATCGAATTGTCAACGGAGTTATTGCCATCACATCGAAAGTTCTTCACAATTTACCTATCCAACTGGACTTTTTAGGAGCCGTCATGCGCGTCGGAATCCCGACCGAGATCAAGAACAACGAATACCGCGTCGCCATCACCCCGGCCGGCGTCGCCGAGCTGGTCCACCGCGGTCACGAGGTGATCGTCCAGTCCGGTGCCGGCGAAGGCTCAGCCATCACCGACGCCGACTTCAAGCGCGCGGGTGCGCAGCTGATCAACAGCGCGGACCAGGTCTGGGAAGAAGCCGAACTGCTGCTCAAGGTCAAGGAGCCGATCGAGGCCGAATACTCACGACTGCGCAAGGGCCAGACACTCTTCACCTACCTGCATCTCGCGGCGTCCAAGCCGTGCACCGATGCACTGCTCGCGTCCGGCACCACGTCGATCGCCTACGAGACCGTGCAGACCGCCGACGGAGCGCTGCCCCTGCTGGCTCCGATGAGCGAGGTCGCCGGGCGTCTGTCGGCACAGGTCGGCGCGTACCACCTGATGCGCACCCAGGGCGGTCGCGGCGTCCTGATGGGCGGTGTCCCCGGTGTCGCTCCGGCCAAGGTCGTGGTGATCGGCGGCGGAATGGCAGGCGACAACGCCGCTGCCGTCGCCTGGGGTATGGGCGCACACGTCACCGTGTTCGACCTCAACATCAACATTCTGCGCAAGATCGACGCCGAGTACGGCGGCGCCATCGAGACCCGCTACTCGTCGAGGTTGGATCTGGAGGAAGCGGTCAAGCAGGCAGACTTGGTCATCGGCGCCGTATTGGTGCCGGGCGCGAAGGCGCCCAAGCTGGTGACGAATTCGACTGTCGCTCAGATGAAGTCGGGTGCAGTACTGGTCGATATCGCGATCGACCAGGGCGGTTGCTTCGAGGATTCGCGGCCGACCACCCACGACGACCCGACGTTCGCCGTGCACGACACGCTGTTCTACTGCGTGGCCAACATGCCGGGCGCGGTGCCCCGCACGTCGACCTACGCATTGACCAACGCCACCATGCCGTACGTGGTGAAGTTGGCCGACAAGGGTTGGCAGGCGGCCTGCAAGGCCGATGCCTCGCTGGCCAAGGGCCTGTCCACGCACGAGGGCGCACTGCTCTCCGAGCAGGTGGCGGCCGATCTCGACCTACCGTTCACCGACCCGGCCTCAGTGCTGGCCTGACGCTTCTCACCCCCGCGAACCCGGGCGCCGCAATCAGCGGTGCCCGGGTTTGTCATTGTGGCCGCCGAGACGATCCCAGCAACTCATCGACCACATCGACAGCAACGCCCGTCGCGCGATGCTCGACCCCGCGCGCTATCCATCCAACGAAACATAGCCGCCCCCGCGCCCAGCCTGTCGCTGACCTCGACTTCAGAGGTCGGGACCAATGGCCCTATATTTGCTGTCGACGATCGTGCAAGATTCGACACGAGCGGAGACAAGTAGTGCTCTACTCGTGTGAACTGGGGCATCAGGACATAGGCTCTCAGTACACCGGGACGGCACCGAACGGTAAACTCCCACCACAGAGAAGAGACTGCGGTATCAGCGGCTAACGCGGACACCGCTGAACCGGATGTGAAAGGAGGCCGGTCGCCCGGCTGCGAGGGGTTGTCGGGCGGCTCGGTCGCCATCCTCAGGATGTTGCTCGAATCGCATGCCTTCGCGCGGGCTGTAGCGCGGCCCCGATGCCCATGCCGAAGGACACACGGGTCACACCGAGACGCCGTCTAGGCTTCGCGAACTGGCCTCCCCGTCGACGCAGGCAACTGGTTAGACGTGCTGATGGCTATTTCTGAACTGCTGTTTTGGCAGCAACTGTCAGTTTTGCTGCGCTGCCGCTAGATGTCGTCGACGCTGACGATGCCGTCCTGGATGGCACGCGCCACCAGCGCGGCCTTGGTGGTGGCTGGCCGCCCCACGGCCGCGTACTTGGCCCGCACGCGCTGCAGATGCGTCCGGACGGTGGTCGGCGCGATCTGCAACTGGCGCGCAACCAGATCCTTGCTTTCGGTGCGGAACCAGGCGACGAGCACTTCCTTCTCCCGCGGCGCGAGATTCGCACGGCCGACGGTGCTGTCGTTGATCATCGCCAGCGCCATCCTTGGACCCACGTAGGGGGTGTCCGTCCCGGCCGCCCGTATCGCGTCGATCAGGTGTTCCTTGCTCTCCGCCTTGGTCAGGTAGGTGACCGCGCCGCGGTCCAACGCCGTCAGGATCACCTCGTCAGTTGCGAAGTGCGAGTAGACGATTACCCGATGCCGTCGCGAAACGATGCGATCGAGCGCGGAGAAGTCAACGCCGTTGCGGTATTTCTGCAGTTCGAGCACGACGGGGCCGACCGCGGGTGCGGACGGGTGCTCGGCGAGGAATTGATCAGCCGAAAAGTAGTTACCCGCGAACGGAATCGGCGGCTGCGCCTGATGGCACCACAGTTGCACTGCGGCGTGGATGGCGTCGTGTTCGTCGATCACCGCTACCGCGGCCGTGCCATTGTGCGCTGTCGCGCGCGGTGCATGACGGCTGTCCATATCGCGGTGGATCGCAATTGTTTCGATGGCCAACGTGTATCGCTCCCCCCGTTTGCCCGGTCGATAGCAGGCAGGACCCGACTGCCTCGCAAAAAGGTATTGCAGAAGGGGCGGCGGAGGAATCAGGTGTTTCCCTCGAACTTGCCGCCTATGCAAGCAGTTCGGGTACCAGCAGCGAGGTGAGCTCACCGATCTCCGGCCGCATACTCGCGGCCTGTGGGTCGCTGAGCTGCGATCGCGTCATCATCGCGAGCAGCAGCCGCTGACCTTCGGGACCGTAGGCGATGCCGACGTCGTTGGCCGTGCCGTAGTCCCCGCTGCCGGTCTTGTCGGCACTCGTCCACCCCTGGGGCAGGCCCGCCCGCATGCTCGACGTCTCGTTCGCCCGCATCCAGTCCTCGAGTTGCTGTCGTTGCGGCGGAGCGAGCGCCGCACCGGTCAGCAGGGTGCGATATCCGCCGCCGAGCGCTTCGGGCGTGCTGGTGTCGCGCGGGTCGCCGGGGATCGCGGAGTTCAGTTCGGTCTCCCAGCGGTCCAGCCGCGAGGCCTGGTCGCCGATGCTGCGCGCGAAGGCCGTGACGGCCGGCGGCCCGCCGATGGTGGTCAGCAGCAGGTTGCCCGCGGTGTTGTCGCTGACCTGCAGCGCGGCCTGGCACAGCTCGTCGAGAGTCATGCTGCCGCCTGCCCTCGGCTCGGTCCGCGGCGAGTTGGCGACGACGCCTGCCGGGTCGACGAACACCTGCTGATCCAGCGTCAGCTGACCCTGCTCGACCATCTGCAGCACCAGCCCCGCGGCGTAGGCCTTGAAAGTGGAGCACATGGCGAAGGGCTGCTGGCCGCGATGCGAGAACGACCGGCCGCCGACGAGGTCGACGGCGAACACACCGATGTAGGCGTTGTGGCGTCGCTCCAGCGCCGCGATCCGATCCGCGACGGGCGGCTGGGCCAGCGCGCTTTTCGGCGTCGATGCGGCCGCGGCCGCGAGTGCCAGTCCACCGAGCAGCGCCGAGCGCCGAGACAGTCCGGTCATCGGGCCCAGGTTACCGGTCAGCCCGCGATGTGCCGAAGCGGCTGCGGCAGAGACCGTTTCGACCGATGCGGGCCCAGCACTGCGGCACCGAAAGGACGCGACAGCAGTTGGTGCGCGACGGCGTTGACCTCGTCCAAAGTGACCGCGTCGATTTTGTTCAGCGTGTGCGCGATGCTGCGGTGTTCGCCGTAGTTGAGTTCGCTGCGGCCGATCCGGTTCATCCGTGAACCCGAATCTTCGAGGCCGAGCACCAGTCCGCCGCGCATGGACCCCTTGGCGATTCGGCATTCGGATTCGGTGATGCCGTCGCGCGCAACCGTTTCGAGCACTTCGGTGGTCACCCGGACCACTTCGTCGAACCGCTCAGGTTGACATGCGGCGTAGATCGACAACGCCCCGCTGTCCGAGAACGTGTCGATGGTCGAGTACACCGAGTACGCCAGCCCGCGCATCTCCCGGATCTCTTGGAACAGACGCGAACTCAGGCCGCCACCCAGCGCGGTGTTGAGCACCGACAGCGCCCACCGGTGATCCCAGTGTCTGCCTGGGGTGCGTACCCCGAGCGACAGGTGGGTTTGCTCGGCGTCGCGATTGACCACCCGCAGTGTCGGTCTCCCGCTCACCCGGCCGGTGCCCTTGCGCGGCGGCACCGGTCGTCGACCGCGAACCATGCTGGGCCCGAAGTGTTCCCGCGCCAGCGCCACGACCTCGTCGTGGTCGACGTTGCCTGCCACCGCGACGACCATCCGTTCCGGGGTGTAGCGGCGGACATGAAACGAATGCAGTTGCGCGCGGGTCATCGCCGAGATCGACTCGACGCTGCCGATCACGGGACGGCCGACGGGATGGTCGGTGAACATCGCGGACAGGAACAGGTCGCCGAGGGTGTCCTCGGGGTCGTCGTCGCGCATCGCGATTTCCTCGAGCACGACGTCGCGTTCGACCTCGACGTCCTCGCCCGCACACTGGCCGCGCAGCACCACATCGGCGACCATGTCGACGGCCAACGCCAGGTCGGTGTCGAGCACGTGGGCGTAGTAGCAGGTGTGCTCCCTGGCGGTGAACGCGTTCAGTTCACCGCCGACAGCGTCGACCGCCTGGGCGATGTCGACCGCCGTGCGTTTCGGAGTTCCCTTGAACAGCAAGTGTTCCAGGAAGTGCGCGGCGCCGGCCACCGTGCGGCCCTCGTCGCGCGATCCGACGCCGACCCACACACCGACCGATGCCGAACGCACCGCGGGAATGAACTCTGTGACAACTCGCAGGCCACCGGGCAACGTGCTGCGGCGCACGACGTCCGACGATTTGTCGGCGCCGGCGCCGCGATGCAGCGCCCGGGACCTAGCTGCTGGCGGTCGCGGCATCGGCGGGCGCGTCCGCGGGTGCCTCGGCGGCGGTGTCCGCGGTATCTGCTGCAGTGTCCGCTGTCTCTTCCTCGGCGACCAGCACCAGTGAGATCTTGCCGCGGTTGTCGATGTCCGCGATCTCCACGCGCAGCTTGTCGCCGACCTTGACCACATCCTCGACCTTGGCGATGCGCTTGCCCTTGCCGAGCTTGGAGATGTGCACCAGCCCGTCACGTCCCGGCAGCAGCGACACGAAGGCACCGAAATCGGTTGTCTTGACCACGGTTCCGAGGAACCGCTCGCCGATCTTGGGCAGCTGAGGATTGGCGATGGCGTTGATCTTGTCGATCGCGGCCTGCGCGGACACCCCGTCGGACGCGCCGACGAACACCGTGCCGTCGTCCTCGATGGAGATCTGCGCGCCGGTCTCCTCGGTGATCGAGTTGATCATCTTGCCCTTGGGCCCGATCACCTCGCCGATCTTGTCCACCGGCACCTTGATGGTGGTGATGCGCGGAGCGTGCGGGCTCATCTCATCGGGGGTGTCGATGGCCTCGGCCATCACCTCGAGGATGGTCAGCCGCGCGTCCTTGGCCTGGCTCAGCGCGCCTGCCAGCACCTGCGACGGGATGCCGTCGAGCTTGGTGTCCAACTGCAGCGCGGTGACGAAGTCCTTGGTGCCCGCGACCTTGAAGTCCATGTCGCCGAACGCGTCCTCGGCGCCGAGGATGTCGGTCAGCGCGACGAACCGGCGCTCGGTGCCGCCACCTTCGGTCTCGACGTCATCGGAGACCAGGCCCATCGCGATGCCGGCGACCGGTGCCTTCAACGGCACACCGGCGTTCAGCAGCGCCAGCGTGGACGCACAGACCGACCCCATCGACGTGGAACCGTTGGAGCCCAACGCTTCCGACACCTGCCGGATGGCGTACGGGAACTCCTCGATGCTGGGCAGCACCGGCACCAGCGCCCGCTCGGCCAGTGCGCCGTGGCCGATCTCGCGGCGCTTGGGCGAACCGACGCGACCGGTCTCACCGGTCGAATACGGCGGGAAGTTGTAGTGGTGCATGTAGCGCTTGCTGGTTTCCGGTCCAAGCGAGTCGATCTGCTGGGCCATCTTCATCATGTCGAGGGTGGTGATGCCCAGGATCTGGGTCTCGCCGCGCTCGAACAGCGCGCTGCCGTGCGCCCGCGGCACCACGGCCACCTCGGCGGAAAGCGCGCGGATATCGGTGATGCCGCGACCGTCGATGCGGAAGTGGTCGGTCAGGATGCGTTGGCGCACAAGCTTTTTGGTCAGCGACCGGAACGCAGCGCCGATCTCCTTCTCGCGGCCCGCGAACTGCTCGGCCAGCCGCTCGAGCACCTCGGCCTTGATCTCGTCGGTGCGGTCGTTGCGCTCGTTCTTGCCCGCGATGGTCAGCGCCTCCGACAGCGCGTCGGTCGCGACCGAGGCGACGGAGTAGTAGACGTCTTCCGCGTAGTCGGGGAAGACCGGGTACTCGCCGGTCGGCTTGGCGGCGCGGTCGGCCAACTCCTGCTGGGCGGCGCACAGTGCCTTGATGAACGGCTTGGCGGCCTCGAGGCCTTCGGCGACAACGGATTCCGTCGGCGCCTGCGCGCCGCCGGCGACGAGCTCGATGACGTTCTCGGTGGCCTCGGCCTCGACCATCATGATCGCGACGTCACCATCTTCGAGGACGCGGCCCGCGACCACCATGTCGAACACGGCCTTCTCGCCCTGCTCGACGGTCGGGAACGCCACCCAGGTGCCGTCGATCAGCGAGACGCGCACGGCGCCGATCGGACCGGAAAACGGCAGACCGGCCAGTTGGGTGGACATCGACGCCGCGTTGATCGCGACGACGTCGTAGAGCTCCTGTGGGTCCAGCGACAAAACGGTCACCACAACCTGGATCTCGTTGCGCAGGCCGTCGACGAACGACGGGCGCAGCGGCCGGTCGATCAGTCGGCAGGTCAGGATCGCGTCCGTGGACGGGCGCCCCTCACGACGGAAGAACGAGCCGGGGATGCGCCCTGCGGCGTACATGCGCTCCTCCACGTCGACGGTCAACGGGAAGAAGTCGAAGTGGTCTTTAGGGTTCTTGCTGGCGGTGGTCGCCGACAGCAGCATGGTCTCGTCGTCGAGATAGGCAACGGCTGAGCCTGCGGCCTGTTGGGCGAGTCGCCCGGTCTCGAAGCGGATGGTGCGGGTGCCGTAGCTCCCGTTGTCGATCACGGCGGTGGATTCGTACACGCCGTCTTCAATTTCGACTACAGACATGGGTGTCCGTATGGCCTCTCTTGGTTCAGTGCATTCACTGTTCAGCTGTTTTGCGTCGTCACAGCGGGTGAAGCACCGACCTGGATGCGGCTACGGCCATCGATCGAAGCTGTCGGGGTTGCCACCCGGCAGCCACTACCGAAGACCGCGCTCGCTCAGGCACGTCTTGGGCCAGACACTGTCCGATATGAGACGCGGGAGCGATGCTCGCGGAACTGCGAGAACCGCACCGATCGTTCGCGCCGAAACGGCTGGCGAACGAAGCCATCCTACCTTGCCGCAGGTACGCCGCCGAAATCAGTGGCTCAGGGACGGCGCGCCCAGCCGCCGACCACGGTCGGCATGGTGATGACAGCGTTCGAGGCGGCGATCTCAGCTGATAACCGTTGCGCAAGCGTGTCCAGGCCGATCTCTTCCTCGGTTGCGGCGCCGGAGGCGACGATCGCGTCTTTCATCGCGCTCACCACCCCGACCAGGTGCTCGGCCAATAGGAGGTTGGCCGGCGACGAGTAGAGCTGCACTCCCAGCGACTCGATATCGCGGTAACCCGCCTGGTGAAGAAGCACCGGAAGGCGCATGCCGACGCGAAGATCAGCGTGCGCATAGTCGAACGCAGCCGTCAGCCACCCCGTTAGGGTCGAATACAACTCGACCTCGGGCAACGTGCGCAAACCACCGGTGTCGAAATCGATCGCGAGGAAAACACCGTCTTGGCGAAGGTTGCGTTGGTGGTGGGCAAGGACATCGAGCGCGTCGGGCAGATGCAGCAGGAGCAGCCGGCAGGCAGCTGCGTCGAAGGGCTCATCGTCGACGAAGCTGCGCACGTCATCCTGGCGAAACTCGACGTTGTCCAATCCAAGCGCATCGCGACGCTGGTTGGCGGCGGCCACTTGCGCCTCATCCCGCTCGACGCCGACCACCCGACCGTGCGGGCCGACCATTTCGGCGAGGAGGAAAGCGACGTCGCCGGGACCGCTGCCAAGGTCAAGCACCCGCATGCCTGGCCGGATGCCACCTCGCTGCAGCAGCAGTGCCGTCGGTTCAGCCAGGATCGCGGCCTGCGCCTGTAGCCGAGTGATCTCGGGTTCGTCGCTGCCTAGAACGTATGCGGGTTGGGTCACACGGACTTCAACGCCAAAACCCGGCCCAATTAGTCAGCCGCTGGATTTCGATTCGCCGCTCAGCGCGTGAGTCCATTCGCCGCTCAGCGCGTGAGTCCATTCGCCGCTCAGCGCGTGAGTCCATTCGCCGCTCAGCGCGTGAGTCCATTCGCCGCTCAGCGGCGGAGACCCAGCCGCTCGATCAGCGACCGGTACCGCGCGACATCCACCTGCGCGACGTACTTGAGCAGCCGACGACGGCGCCCGACCAGCAGCAACAGCCCACGACGTGAGTGGTGGTCGTGCTTGTGCACCTTCAGGTGCTCGGTCAGATCCGAGATGCGCTTGGTCAGCAGCGCGACCTGCGCCTCCGGCGAACCGGTGTCGGTGTCATGCAGGCCGTACTGGCCCAGAATGTCTTTCTTCTGTTCGGCAGTGAGCGCCACGAAATAACTCCATCAAATCGGTCCGCGACAATTTTCTAGGCGGGCCACCGCGAACTGCAGCACACGCCAGGTCGGCAGGAAGTCTAGCAGCGGGTCACGTCGCGGACAGAATCGTGCGGGCGTGCTCGGTGTCTTCACCCATCGTCGCGACCAGATCCTCGACCCGGTCGAATTTCTCCTGGCCGCGGATCCGGGCCACGAAATCCACCGCGACATGCTGGCCGTACAGGTCGGCGCTGGTGTCGAGGACGAACGCCTCCACGGTGCGGGTGCGCCCGGAGAACGTTGGGTTGGTGCCCACCGACACCGCGGCCTGATACCGCTCCCCCGGGATGACGCTGCCCGTGATGGGGCCGTGGCCCAGCACGGTGAACCAGGCGGCATACACGCCGTCGGCGGGAATCGCCGAGTACATCGGCGGCGCCACGTTGGCGGTCGGGAAGCCCAGCACCTGGCCGCGGCCCTCGCCGCGGACCACCACACCCTCCACCCGGTGCGGGCGGCCGAGCGCCTCGGCGGCCGCCACCACGTCGCCGGCGTCCACGCAGGACCGGATGTAGGTCGATGAGAACGTGATGTCCTCGTTCTGGTGGTGCTCGCTGACCAACGACATGCCCTGCACCGCGAACCCGAACCGCTCACCGGCCTTGCGCAGCGTTTCGACATTGCCCGCGGCCTTCTTGCCGAACGTGAAGTTCTCCCCCACCACCACTTCGACCACATGCAGGTGCTCGACCAGCAACTCGTGGATGTAGCGGTCCGGGGTCAATTTCATGAAGTCGGTGGTGAACGGCATCACCAGAAACACGTCGATGCCCATTTCCTCGACCAGTTCGGCGCGCCGCGTCAGCGTGGTCAGCTGCGCGGGATGGCTGCCGGGGAACACGACCTCCATCGGATGCGGGTCGAAGGTCATCAGCACCGAAGGGACGCCGCGGGTGCGGCCTGCCTTCACGGCGTGATTGATCAGTTCCTGATGCCCGCGATGTACACCGTCGAACACGCCGATGGTGACCACGCATCGGCCCCAGTCCGTCGGGATGTCTTCCTGCCCCCGCCAGCGCTGCACAGCAGCTAGCCTACGGCGCACCGACGCAGCCGGCTCCGCTGGACCACCGGATCAGGTGAAGATTGCCTAAACTTTGCAACCGTGAGTCCTGAACCCGATCCCCGTGACCTGACCACGGTTGCTCAGGACTATCTCAAGGTCATCTGGACCGCTCAGGAGTGGTCGCTGGAGAAGGTCAGCACCAAGCTGTTGGCCGAGCGGATCGGCGTGTCGGCCTCCACCGCCTCGGAATCCATCCGCAAGCTCGCCGATCAGGGGCTGGTTGATCACGAGAAGTACGGCGCCGTCACGCTGACCGACGCGGGCAGGGCGGCCGCGCTGGCGATGGTGCGCAGGCATCGGTTGATGGAGACGTTCCTCGTCCGCGAACTCGGCTACAGCTGGGACGAGGTGCACGACGAGGCCGAGGTGCTCGAGCACGCGGTGTCGGACCGGATGCTGGACCGCATCGACGCCAAGCTGGGGCATCCGACCCGCGATCCGCACGGCGATCCGATCCCGGCCAAGGACGGTCAGGTGCCGACACCCGACGCGCGGCAACTTTCGGTGTGCCGCGACGGCGACTCCGGCACGGTGGCCCGCATCTCCGACGCCGATCCGGAGATGTTGCGCTACTTCGACACTGTGGGCATCAGCCTGGACTCCCGGCTGCGGGTGGTGGCCAGGCGCGATTTCGCCGGGATGATCTCCGTCGCGGTCAACAATCCCGAAACCGCCGGCGACGCGGAAGTCACCGTGGACTTGGGAAGCCCTGCGGCAGAAGCGATCTGGGTGGTCGGCTAGCCGCGGGGCGCGCGCCCGCGAGCCAGCGAGGCCACACCGGCCAGCACGGCGAGGGCGATCGAGACGCCGAACACGACGATCAGTCCGTGATGGAACGGATCCGAGATGAGGTGCGGGAAGAACTCTCCGCCGGTGATCGTGGCGACGTTGTCGGCGGGCAGGTGCGTCAGCACTCCGCTTGGCGCAAGCAGGTGTTCGAGCGGATTGACGCCCAGCACCGCGGCGAACAACGTCGACACCGGCGGCAGCGCGGCGACCTGGTCGGCGACGGCGTTCGGCACACCCTGGTCCTGCAGGCCGGTGGTCAACGCGGAGGGCAGCGTGTGAGCAAGGCCCACAATCATCAACGAGAAGAACACCCCGATCGACAGCGCGGTGCCGCTGTTCTGGAACGTCGCACGCATACCTGACACCACACCGCGCTCTTCGGGCGGCACGCTGCCCATGATCGCCGACGTGTTCGGCGCCGCGAACATGCCGCTGCCGATTCCGTTGAGCCCGATCAGCAGTGCGAACGCCCAGTACGGGAAGTTGATCGGCAGTAGCAGCAGGCCGACGAAGCTGAGCCCGAACGCCAGCATGCCGGTCGACGCGATACCGCGCGCACCGAAGCGGTCCGACAGCGCGCCCGCGGCGGGTCCGGCGACCAGGAAGCCCGCGGTCAGGGGCAGCATGAAAATGCCCGCCCACAAAGGTGTTTCGGCGTAGTCGTACCCGTGCAGCGGCAACCAGATGCCCTGCAGCCAGATGATCAACATGAACTGCAGGCCGCCCTGCGCCAGCGCCGCGGCCAGCGTCGCCATGTTGCCTGCGGTGAACGCGCGGATCCGGAACAGGCTGGGCCGGATCATCGGTTCGGCGACCCGGGTTTCGATCACGACGAACGCGATCAGCAGGAGTATCCCGGCCGCCAGCGCGGTCAGCACGAACGGGCTGTGCCAACCGGTGGTGTGTCCGCCGTGAGGCTGGATCCCGCTGGTGATCGCGACCAGCACCGCGGAGAGTCCGATTGCGAAAGTGATGTTGCCCCACCAGTCGATGCGTCCGCGGTGGCGTTCGCCGTTGTCGCGCAACCGCCGGTAAGCCCACACGGTGCCGAACACCCCGACCGGCACGTTGACCCAGAACACCGCCCGCCAGTCCCATGCCGCCAGCAGGCCGCCCGCCACCAGGCCGATGAACTGGCCTGCCAACGCGGCCACCTGGTTGAAGCCGAGCGCGAAACCGCGCCGGTCGGGCGGGAAGGCGTCGGTCAGAATGGCCGCCGAGTTCGCCGTCAGCATGGACCCGCCGACGGCCTGCAGCAGTCGCCAGCCGATCAGCCACTGCGCGGCCGCCGCGCCGCTGAACGGGTCGAACGACAACAGGATCGACGCGACCGTGAAGACGCTGAAGCCGAAGTTGTAGACCCGGACCCGGCCGTACATGTCGCCGATGCGGCCGAGGGTGACGACGAGCACCGACTGCACCAGCCGGTAGCCCATGATCATCCACAGCAGATAGGCGATGTTGGCCGGCGCCAGCGGATCGAGATGGATACCGCGAAAGATCGCGGGCAGCGAGATGATCACGATGGACCCGTCGAGCGCGGACATGAACACCGCCGCGGTGGTGTTGGTCAGCGCGACCCACCGGTAGTTGTCGCGGGTCGTCGCCTCGAGCTGGTCCGTGGCCATCTAGAGGTGGTACGCCAGTCGCTCGATCAGGGGCGCGGCGACCGCGAGCTGCTCGAGTTCGGCGTCGGTGAACTCGGCGAGGCCATTGGCGAGCTGTTCCACGCGCGCGTTGCGCCGCCGGTTGAGCGCGCGCCTGCCTGCGGCGCTCAGCGACAACAGGATTCGCCTGCCGTCAGCGGGGTCCGGCTGCCGCTTGACGAAGCCGCGGGTCTCGAGTTCGCCCAGCGTCGCACCCATCGACTGCGGGCTGATCTGTTCCTGGCGGGCGAGGTCTGCCGCCGTCGCGGGACCACAGCGGTCGAGCCTGCCCAGTGCCGCGGTCTGAGGGAAGCTGAGCTCGTCGGTGACGGGGATCTGCCGCAGCCGTCGCCGCAGCAGGCCCACGCACAGCAACAGCGCCCTGGCCACGTCCTCGGCGCGTGTGTCGGCGGACATGATTATCAGCCTAGGCTGATAAGGCGGGCCTGATCAAACCTCTCACAGCGTCGCCGGGCGTAGCACTACCACCGACTTGGTGCGGGTGGCGTGGTCGGTCAACAACGCCAGGACCTGCCCGTCGGCGGTCGTCGCGGCGTAGACCCCGTCGATGCCGGCCGGTTTCAGCGCCCTGCCGTGCCGGGTGTCCTCGGCCTCGGCGTCGGTCAGGGTCCGGCGCGGAAACGACTGCAGGCAGGCGGCATCCAACGAATAGCTCAGCTGCGGACGCTCGGCCAGTTCGTCGAGGGTGCGGGCCTGATCCAGCCCGAACCGGCCGACCCTGGTGCGGCGCAGCGCGGTGAGGTGACCACCGACCCCCAACGCGACGCCGACGTCGCGGGCGAGTGCGCGGATGTAGGTGCCGCTGGAGCACTCGACCTCGACGTCCACGTCGACCAGGTCGCCGTGCCGACGAACGGCCAGCACGTCGAACCTCTCGATGCGGACGTTGCGTGCCGCGAGTTCGACGGTCTGCCCCTCCCTGACGAGCTGATACGCCCGCTTGCCGCCGATTTTCACGGCGCTGACCGCCGACGGCACCTGAGCGATCTCACCGCGCAGCGCGGCGATCGCGTCGGCGATCTGCCGATCGGTCACCTCACGAGCCGAGACGGACTGCAGCAGCTCACCTTCGGCGTCCTCGGTCGAGGTGGTCTGGCCCAGCCGGATGGTGGCGGCATACGCTTTGTCCGTCGCGGTCAACAGACCGAGAATCTTTGTGGCCCTTTCAATTCCGACGACCAGCACGCCGGTGGCCATCGGATCGAGGGTGCCCGCATGGCCCACCTTGCGGGTGCCGAAGATCCGCCTGCAGCGGCCCACCACGTCATGGCTGGTGACACCTGCGGGCTTGTCGACGACGACCAGACCTGCTTCGGTCACAGCACGATCGCCGTCAGCGCGAGGCCGTCGCGAACCGACCAACGTCCCGACAGCGTCTGCAGCGGCGGTCCGTGTTCGGCGGCCGGGTCGATGAGGATGCGCGATTCGAAGACCCCTGCGGTGCCGGTTTCATCGACATCGAACGTGATGTGGGCGTCCTCGAAACCCAGCCAGCGATGGGTCAGCGGGAACCACGCCTTGTAGGTGGCTTCCTTGGCGCAGAACAGGATTCGATCCCAGTGCAGATCTGTCGGCATGGTCGCCAGCTCGGCGCGCTCCGCAGGCAAGCTGATCGCTTCCAACACTCCGTTGGGCAGCACGTCGTGCGGTTCGGCGTCGATGCCCACCGACCGCACCGCACCGGTTCTGCCGACCGCCGCGCCGCGAAAGCCCGTGCAGTGGGTCAGGCTGCCGACGATGCCGTCGGGCCAGCACGGTTCGCCCTTGTCCCCCTTGAGGATCGGCACCGGCGCCACCCCGAGTTCGCCGAGCGCCTGGCGGGCGCAGTAGCGAACGGTGACGAATTCGTTGCGCCGCTTGGCCACCGACTTGGCGATCAGCGGCTCCTCTTCTGGCAGCGGCGCCAATTCCGGTGGGTCGTCGTACAGTTCGGCGGCCGCCAGAGCGTCTGCCCCGGAGGCGCCGGGCAGCACCACGGTGAGCAACGGCGCCGTCGTCATGGCTGCCGCGTCCTGATGCGCTCCTGCACCTTCTCGGCGTGCTCGCGCATCTCCTGGGTGATCTGGAAGTGGCCGCCGAACTCGTTGAGGTACCCGGGAGCGTATTGCGGGTCCGGCAGGATCTGCCGAAGCCATCGATATGGCTTGCGGCGCCGCCATTCCCGCGGATAGCCGACCGACACCTCCTCGTGCCGCACGCCGTCGTACCACGTGGTGCGCGGGATGTGCAGATGGCCGTAGACGGAGCAGATGGCGTTGTAGCGGGTGTGCCAGTCGGCGGTCGCGGTGGTGCCGCACCACATCGCGAACTCCGGATAGAACATCGCATCGCAGGGCTCACGGACCAGCGGGAAATGGTTCACCAGGACCGTGGAGTCCATCCAGTCCAGATCGTCGAGGCGCTTGCGGGTGTAGGCCACCCGGTCGTGGCACCACGCGTCGCGGGTGGCGTAGGGCTCTGAGGACAACAGGAACTCGTCGGTCCCGACGACGTTGCGCTCGCGGGCGATGGCCAGCCCCTCGGCCTTGGTCGCCGCGCCCTGCGGCAGGAACGTGTAGTCGTAGAGCAGGAACATCGGCACGATGGTGGCCGGGCCGCCCTCGTCGGTCCACACCGGAAACGGGTGCTCGGGCGTGATGATGCCCATCTCGTCGCACATGTTGACGAAGTAGTCGTAGCGCGCCTTGCCGAAGATCTGCATCGGGTCCCGGTTGGTGGTCCACAACTCGTGGTTGCCCGGCACCCAGATGACTTTGGCGAACCTCTTGCGCAACAGGTCGAGGCTCCAGTGCACCTCGTCGGTGCGTTCGGCGACGTCCCCGGCGACGATCAGCCAGTCGTCGGGCGACGACGGATGCAAGGACTCCGTGACCGGCTTGTTGCCGGTGTGACCGGTGTGCAGGTCGCTGATCGCCCAGAGCGTGGGTCGGCGGCCGTCTCGTGTCACAACCGACCAGCGTACTTGCGCTAGCGTGGTGCCCTGATTCGGCAACTAGAACATGTTCTCGTTTCCCGACCTGGGCGCTGGGGCGGACGGCTACACTCCCCGGCAGGGTCGGACGACGCCGGCGGCCCCGCCGCCACGATGCAAGGGGGTTGGATGGCCGCCAGACTGGGCGTCCTGTCGGCACTGTGTGCGCTGGTCGCGGCGGTGATCGTGGTCTGGCAGAGCGGTCCCGTCGGCCCCGTGCGGGTCGACGCCACCGATATCCCGATGACCAATGTCGAGACGTCCATCAAGTGGCCCGTCATCGACACCGTGAACCCGCGGCCGTTCGATCCCTGCGAGGACATCCCGCTCGACGTCGTGCAGCGGATCGGCCTGGCGTTCACCCCGCCAGCCCACGAAGACGGGCTGCGCTGCCACTACGACGCGGGCAACTACCAGATGACGGTCGAAGCGTTCGTCTGGCGCACCTACGAGGCGACGCTGCCGCCCGACGCCCTCGAGTTGGACGTCAACGGCCACCGGGCCGCGCAGTACTGGGTGATGAAGCCCACCGACTGGAACGACCGCTGGTGGATCACGTGTGGGATCGCCTACAAGACCAGTTACGGCGTCATCCAGCAGACGCTGTTCTACTCGCCGAAGTACTCCGCCGACGACGTCGACTGCCTGCAGACCAACCTGCAGCGCGGCCGTGAGCTGAGCAATTTCTACAAGTACTAGCCTTTGTTAGGTGACCGCAGTAAGCACCGGCACCTCGTCTTCTCCCGTCGTCTCCCGACTCAAGCGGCTCACCGGCCGCGCCATGAGCAGCCTGCTCGACCTGCCGCCGCACACCACCGAGTACCGCGTCGAGTGCGGCCTGCGGGTGCCCATGCGCGACGGGGTCGAGTTGATCGCCGACCACTACGAACCCGCGACGGCCCATCCGGCGGGCACGCTTCTACTGCGCGGCCCGTACGGCCGCGGCTGGCCGTTCTCGGCGCTCTACGCGCACGTCTACGCGGCCCGCGGCTATCACGTGGTGTTCCAGAGTGTGCGAGGCACGTTCGGCTCCGGCGGCGAATTCAATCCGATGGTCAACGAGATCTCCGACGGCGCCGATACCGCGGCGTGGCTGCGCGATCAGCCGTGGTTCACCGGTTCGTTCGCCACCATCGGGATCTCCTACCTGGGCTTCACCCAGTGGGCGCTGCTCACCGATCCGCCGCCGGAGATGGCTGCAGCGGTCATCACCGTGGGACCCCACGACCTCAGCGGACCACGTTGGGGCACCGGCTCATTCGGCCTCACCGACTTCCTCGGCTGGTCCGACATGGTCGCCCACCAGGAGGAGCCGCGCAACATCGCCGCCCTCGTCCGGCAGATCAGGGCGCGACGGGCACTGGTCGAGGCCACCCGCGGGCTGCCCCTCGGCGAATCAGCCCGCCGACTGCTTGGCACCGGCGCCCCGTGGTTCGAGTCGTGGCTCGAGCATCCCGAGTACGACGACCCGCATTGGGCGCCGCTGCAACTGCATCAGGCGCTGGACCGCACCGAGGTCCCGGTGCTGCTGCTGAGCGGCTGGCAGGACCTGTTCCTCGAGCAGACGCTGACGCAGTACCGCCGCCTGCGTGAGCGTGACGTTCCGGTCGCGCTCACCGTCGGACCGTGGAATCACACCCAGATGATGACCAAGGGCGCCGCGACCGTCTTCCGAGAATCGTTGGGCTGGTTGGACGCTCACGTAGCGGGCACCCGCAGCGTGGCACGCAAACCGGTGCGGTTTCACCTCAACGGGTACGGCTGGCAGGACTTCGACGATTGGCCGCCCGAGATGCCGGAGCATGTGCTGTATCTGCGGCCCGCCGGCCACCTCGGCAGCGCCGCCCCCGACCAGAACACCCCGCCGAAGAGTTTCACGTTCTATCCCGGCGACCCGACGCCCACCGTCGGTGGTCGGCTGCTGGCCCCGGAAGGCGGCTACCGCAACGACACTCGACTTGCCGAGCGCGCCGACGTGCTGACGTTCACCAGCGCACCGCTGCCTGCGGACCTCTACGTCGTCGGGACGCCGGTGATGCAGCTGTCGCACTCCTGCGACAACTCCTACAACGACCTGTTCGTCCGGCTCAGCCAGGTGGACGCGCGGGGCCGGTCCCGCAACGTCAGCGACGGATACCTCTGTAACACACCGGATTCGCGCAACGTCCGGATCGAACTGGACGCGATCGCCCACCGCTTCCCCGCGGGATCGCGGATCCGGGTGATCATCGCGGGCGGATCGCATCCCCGGTTCGTCCGCAATCTCGGCACCGGCGAACCGGTGCTCAGCGGTCGGCGGCTGGCGGCGGCGACGCACACGGTGCACCTCGGCGACGGCGGCACGTCGCGGCTGGTGCTACCGGCGGGGCCGCATCCGCCGCGGTGACTCAGCCGACGGCGTCGCGCACCCGCTGGGCGATCTCGGCCAGCGCGGCGTCGTCGTGCACCGGGTCGGCCCACGCCGGGTCGACCGGCAGCGGCACCCAACTCTTGCAGCCCGCGTATTCGGGGGCGCGGGGCAATGACACCGGTTCGGCCAGCGGGCTGGCCTGGACGACGAGCACGGTGAGGCGGTGTTTGGGTCGGAAGTCGATGCGGTCTGTTTTCACCGAGTCGGCGGTCCAGATGTGCAGCGGCGCGATCTCGTCGAGCGCGTCAGGCCGGTTGACTTCAACGGCGGCAACGACTTTCGCGCCCGCGCGGAGCACCAGCGCCTCGTCGGTGCTGTCGGCGGCGGCGGCGTCGAGCAGGTCGCGGTGTTCGGGCCGCACCCGCTCGGCGTGACTGTGCGCCACCGTCGGGAACAACAGGAAGCGGGAAGCCGCCACCGCGAACCGCTTTTCGTGGATGCCGCCCTTGCGCAGCAGCACGGTCTGCCTGCCGTCGAGCAGCGCGTGCACCGCGGCGCTCCACTCCTTGAGCGCCTGCGGAGTCATGTCAGGTTCAGCCGCGCACGCACTTCGGGGCGCCGCAGCGGCGGCACGGTCTTCGGCGGTTGCCGTCGTGGTGCGAGCCCCGTCAGCAGCCGGGTGGTCACGTCGGTGACTTCGGCGACCGCGGTCTCGAAAACCTCGACGTTGGCGCCCGTCGGGCGGGTCATGCCGCTGACCTTGCGGACGTATTGCCGCGCGGCGGCCTCGATCTCCTCGGCGGTGGCCGCCGGCTCCAGGCCGCGCAACTCGGTGATATTTCGGCACATGCCCCCACGATAGGTTGCTTGCATGGCTGAGAAGATTCTGCTCATCGAGACCGAGGACCGCGTGCGGACCCTGACGCTGAACCGACCGCAGTCACGCAACGCGTTATCGGCCCAACTCCGTAGGGAGTTCTTCACTGCGCTGCGCGACGCACAGGCCGATGCGGACGTCGACGTCGTGATCGTGACCGGCGCGGACCCGGTGTTCTGTGCGGGCCTGGATCTCAAGGAGCTCGGCGACACGTCGCAGCTGCCGGACATCTCGCCGCAGTGGCCGCCGATGAGTAAGCCGGTGATCGGCGCGATCAACGGCGCCGCGGTGACCGGCGGCCTGGAGATCGCGCTGTACTGCGACATCCTGATCGCCTCCGAGCAGGCCCGGTTCGCCGATACGCACGCCCGGGTCGGGCTGCTGCCGACGTGGGGGCTTTCCGTGCGGCTGCCGCAGAAGGTCGGCGTCGGGCTGGCCCGCCGGATGAGCCTGACCGGTGACTACCTGTCCGCGGCCGACGCGCTGCGGGCGGGCCTGGTCACCGAGGTGGTGCCGCACGAGGAGTTGCTGCCGACGGCGCGGCGGGTCGCGGCGTCGATCGTGGGCAACAATCAGCAAGCCGTGCGCGCGCTGCTGGCGTCCTACCATCGCATCGACGCCGCGCAGACCGACGCGGGACTGTGGATCGAGGCGACGTCGGCCAAGCAGTGGATGAACTCGGCGACCGGCGACGACATCGCCGCCAACCGCGAAGCCGTGCTGCAGCGGGGAAGGGCGCAGGTCCGATGAACAAGGCACATGAGGCGTGCGGCAGCGACGAATGGCGCCAAACCATCCGGGAGATCATCCTGCCGTGGGCATTGGGTGAGACCACGCTGGGCGACAACGTGCTCGAGGTCGGGCCCGGCTACGGCGCGACGACCGACGTGCTGAGCCAGTCGGCGCCGCGGCTCACGGCGGTCGAGATCGACGGCGACCTCGCGGCGATGCTGACCGAGCGGTTCGCGCAAGTGCCGTCGGTGCAGATCGTGCACGGCGATGCGACGAACCTGCCCTACACCGACGACAGCTTCTCCGGCGCGGCATGTTTCACGATGCTGCATCACGTCCCGACGGCCGAACTGCAGGACCGGCTGTTCGCCGAAGTGGCCAGGGTGTTGCGGCCGGGTGCCGCGCTGGTGGCCAGCGACAGCCACGCCGACGAGGCGCTGAAGGCCCACCACGAGGACGACATCTACAACCCGATCGATCCGGCGTCGCTGCCGGACCGGTTGGCGGCGGCGGGCTTCGGCGACGTCGCGGTCAAGACCAACGACTTCGGCTGGGCGGTGATCGCCAGGGTCGGCTAGCAGCCTCCCCGAAAAATCCTGTTCGAAAAATTGTCAGAGTGGCGCCCGCTCGGTGCTCCTACCTGTAACCGCGGCCCAATCGGGGCAGCGCACGCAGACCAAGGAACCGATCATGACCGCCACCGATCCGAACACCGCCACCATCGCCGCCGCGTGGGCGTCAAGCGAACTCGGCCAGCCGGAGCGGGAGGTCCGCTACGGCTTCCCACCGGCCGATCCGCACATAGTTCAGGAGCGCAGGCCGCAACCGAAGCGGGCCATCCTCGCCGCGGCGCTGGTGGCCGGCGTCATCGGCGGCGCCGTGCTGGGTGTCACGCTGTTCGACTTCGGCGACTCGTCACAACCCCCGATCGTCACACCGGCGCACGAGCGTGCGGTCGTGGTCGGGCCGAGCATTCCGGCGCCTGCACCCGCACCAGTACCGCAGCAGGCACCGGTCATCGTCGCACCCGCACCTGCGCGCGCACCGGCCGCCGTCGCCACGCCGCCCGCGCAGGACACCGCGGTCGTCGAGACCCCGGCCCCGGTTCCGGACTATCCCCCGCTGCCGCCCAAGCCGGACGATTCGACCCCGGAGCCCGAGGACCCGCAGCCCGAACCGCCGGACCCGGTGCCGCCGGTGCCGGACGATCTGGGCTTCAAGTTGCCGGATCCGCCGAAGCCGAAGCCGGATCTGACGCCGGACCTGCCGTTGGCGCCCGCGCCCAAGCCGGACCCGAAGCCGCAACCGCCGAGCCTGCCCGATGTCGGCCTGCAGGCCCCGGTCAAGCCGTAGCGCCATCGGAGTAGGGGGTCGGTGTGATGACCGCAGTACCGCATTGGGAGATCGTGGAGCCGTCCGGAACCGACGGGGACCTGGTTCGGGCGTCCACAGCGGGCGACCGGACGGCGTTCGCGCAGCTCTACGACCGCTACGCCGACCGGCTGCACGATTTCTGCGCCGGCATGCTGGCCGACCGGGACGGCGCGGCGGACTGCGTGCAGGACACGTTCTGCATCGCCGCGACGCGGCTGCCCCAGTTGCGCGACCCGGACAAGTTGCGTCCCTGGCTGTATTCGATCGCCCGTAACGAGGCGCTGCGCCGCATCCGCGGGCGTCGGCGCGAAACACCCTCGGAAGAGCTGCCCGATATGGCTTCAGATGACGCGGGTCCAGACACCCTGGCCGCGCGAACCGAACTCGCCGATTTGATCGCCGCCGCCGCGGGCGGCCTGTCGGACCGCGACCGCTCCGTGTTGGAGCTGGCGTTTCGGCACGGTCTCAGCGGACCCGATCTGGCGCACGCCCTGGACGTCACGCCTGCCACCGCCAACACCATCGTCAAGCGGCTGCGCGACACCATCGAACGGTCGCTCGGTGCGCTGCTGGTGTCGCGGCGGGTGCGCAGCAACGGCGGCTGCGGTGAGCTCGCCGGGATCCTCGACGGTTGGGATGGCCATTTCAATGTCCTGATGCGCAAACGCATTTCGCGTCACATCGAGTCGTGCGCGAGCTGCGACGAGGAGCGTCGGCGGCTGGTCACCCCCGCCGCGTTGCTCGGGGCGGCCCCGGCGTTCATCCCCGCGCCGCAGTGGCTGCGTGAGCGCACGCTCAGCGAGATCGAGTTGACGTCGGCGACGAAACCTCTTGGCGGCAAACGGGACAGGCGCGGTCCACGGGCGCCGGTCGCGGCGTTCGTGGTGGCGCTGCTCGCCGCGGCGGCATTGGCCGTCGCCTGGGTGAACACGCAACCGGCCACGACCGTCCCGCCGCCGATCACGGTCAGCGAGGCAGTGCGCCCGCCTGCGATGCCCGCGCCGCCGGTGATCGAGGTGCCACCGTCCGTGCCCGTCACCCCACCACCGCCGCCGCAGTGGACGCCGCGGGTGGCGCCACCCACATCTGTTGTGCCGCAATCGGTTCCAGAGCTGACGCCAGAGCCAGCCCTTACCGCGTTGGCCGTTGCCCCCGCCACCACCGCCGCCGGGTGGTGACTTCACAGGTCCGGGCGACCTCGCCGCCCCGTCGCCGGGCGGGTCGGCTGTGCCCTAGCCGAGGTTCACGCGCCGCCGACCCTGCTTCCGCCGGTCCTCGTACCGCCGCCGTCGTCGTTGCCGCCAGGGGTCGGCGGGCCGGGGCGCGGAGCTATCACGGTCGGGCTGAACGACATCGGTGGCTTCTGGGACGGCGGCGCGGCGTCGGGTGGCTCAACCGCGGTCGGCGCGGGCGCCTCGGCGGGCGGCTGTTCGTAGGTCGGTGACTGGCTCGGTGGCGCAGGCGAATTCGGCACCACCGGCGGTGGTGGTGGCGGCTGCACGACGGGCGGTGGCGGCACAGGGCTGGGCGGCGCGGGTTTTTCGACGACGGGTTGCGGCGATGGCTCGCTGACCTCGGCGGGGATGATCGCCACCGGATCCTTGTTCAGCCAGGCCAATGTCAGCGCGGCCGAGCCGCCGAGTACGGCGAGCACCACCGCGACCGCTACCGCCCAGCGACGCTTGTGTGGGGTTCGACCGCTCATCGCGCTGTCGTGCGAGACGAGCTGGATGTCGCCAAGTGTCTTGTCGCGCAACCACTCCGGCGCGGGGATGAACACCGGTGCGGCGCCGAGCAGTGCGGCCGGGCTGACCAGGCGTCGTCGCTCGTCGTCGCAATTGGGACACGACTCGATATGCCGAGAAATCCGTTTGCGCATCAGCACGGTGAACTGGCCGTCCCAGTTGGCCAGCATCTGGTCGAGTTCTGGGCAGTTGCCCGCCCTGCCGCGCACGCGCCGGGCCACCAGCAGCGCACCCAGTGACCGTTCGATCGTGCCGCGTAACCGCTTGACGATGGTGTTGGCGGTGGCCGGCGTAACCCCGAGCGCGTCGGCGAGGTCGGAACCGTTGAGGCCGTGGCGATACGCCAGGTCGAACACCGCACGGTCACGGTCCGACAACCCGCCGGCGGCCTCGGCCAGCATCTCGGCGAGTTCGGTGCGGGCGGCCACGGTGTCCGGTCCGGCGTCCTCGGACTGGACGTCGGGTAACTCGTCGGTCGGTGTCTCGCGGCGCTGTTGCCGGAGCCGGCGCAGCGCTTCGTTGCGGGCGATCGAATACAGCCAGGGCCGCAGCTTGTCGGGGTCACGCAGTTGGACCAGGCGCGTCGCGGCCAGGCAGAAGGTGTCCTGCACGCAGTCGGCGGCGCCGTCACGGTCGCGCAGCATGCCGACGCAGAAGTCGTAAAGCCGATCGGCGTAGCGGTCATAGATCTGGGCGAACGCCGCTTTGTCGCCCGCGACACTGCCGCTCACCAGTTCGGCGTCGGTGTTGCGCGGATCGACAAGGTTCCAGTCAGGAATCGCGGTCATTACGCCTCCTGCCAGGCAACTCCCTCACCAATTGGAGCAGCTGAGGACGTCACGCGCAAGGTTGGTGAATTTGCTGCCGACTGGGAGGAAACCTCCTCGCGAAAAAGTGTCAGCATGCCGCCGCGACGGCGCTCCTACCTGTGAAAGGCCAGCTCGAGACCACCGAGATAGGAGCACTACGTGACAACCGCCGTTTGGGATCTGATCTTGTCGGTCGCCTTGTTGTACTGGGCCGGGCGCATGAGGACCGAGGCGCGACGCGTGCAATCGGGCTGGATTGGCCGGACGACCGCGCTGTGGAGCACGAAGAAGAGCCGGTCGGGCACTCATGAGCGGTTCGCGAAGACGTGCCGCCGAGGGCTCGCAGTGCTGGGCGGTATCTGCGTGTGCATCGGCGCAGTGTTGACCCTTGTCTGGTCGATCGTCTGGCTTCGCGATCTGTACGCCGCCGCGGTGCACAACGAGTTTCGCGCCGAACTGTTCACCGACTTGCCGCATGTGTTCTTCGGGTTGGCGTACCTGGCCTTCGGTGCGGTGGCCATCGACACTCACCGCGCCCTGGCCCCGGCCCGGCAAATCCGATGACGCACAGCACCATCCACGCCCGCAACGCCAGCCAGTCGACGAAGGAGCAGTTCATGCCGAGCATTCAGACCCTCAAGAAGGTCTTCATCCCCGCCGCACTGGTTGGGTTGATGATTCCGCTGAGCGCCTGCGTCGCAGGATCCGACGCCAAGGTCGCCGAGCCGGTCGCGCTCACCGCCACCGCGAGCGAATGCACGGACGTCGACGCGCCGATGCTCGACATTCCGGCCGCCGGCGACACCGAACCGCGGCTGCGGATACCGCAGCCGTCGGGGTGGCGGCCCACCACCGAACTCGACGAAGTCGACGAATCCGTTCGTTTCGCCATCGCGACCGGCGACGGACAGCGCCCTCAGGAGGTCGCAGTCGTGACGGTGGAGCCAATCCCCGATCTGGATGTGCGAATCATCTTCGACGACTACCGGGCTCAGCTGGAGGACATGCTCGCCGCCAAGGACCTGTCGATGACCGTGCGGGCGACCGCCAGCACCGTCTGCGGGCGGCCCGCCGAGACGCTGGCCGTCACCAATCAGGCCGTCGGCGGACGGCACGGCGCGCCCGCCACTCAGCTGGTGGTGGTGGCCGAGGGCGCCGACCAGACCTGCCTGGTCACGCTGGTGACGACCGCGGCACCCGACAGCGCGAAGTCCGAACACGACGTCGCGACGATCTTGGCGGGGTTCGCGGTGTTGCCGCCCGCGGGGAGCCGGTTGTGACGGCGGCTAGACCGTGCCGGGCACCAGCCAGTGCCCGGAGAACGCGCGCCAGCCGACGAAGGCCAGCCGCAGCACCATGAAAGTGCTTAGCCCGGACCAGATTCCGAGCAGACCCCAGCCGAACGCCAGCGAAAGCCAGATCAACGGCAGGAACCCGACCAGTGCGCTGATCAACGTGGCGTTGCGCATGAACTTCGCGTCGCCCGCACCCAGCAGCACCCCGTCGAGTGCGAATACGATTCCGGCGACCGGCAATTGGGCCACCATGAACCACCACGGCACCCCGATCGCAGCGAGCACGGACCGGTCGTCGGTGAACACGCTCGGGAACACCGACGCCCCGACCGCGAAAACGCCAGCCAGCACCGCGGCGGCCAGCGTCGAGAAGATCGTCACCCGCCACGCGACGGACTTCGCGTGCGCCAACTGGCCCGCGCCCAGCGCCGCGCCAACCAGGGACTGCGCGGCAATCGCCAGCGAATCAAGCACCAGCGCAAGGAAATTCCACAACTGCAGCACCACCTGGTGTGCCGCGACGGCGGCCGCGCCGAACCGGGCGGCCACCGCGCCCGCCGACACGAAGCAGGCCTGGAAGGCCAACGTGCGCAGCACCAGGTCGCGACCCATCACCACCTGCGCCCGCAGCACCGCAGGCTGTAAGCGCAGCGGCACCCCCTCGGCGAGCAGCGAGCGGATGAACAACACGGCGGCCAACCACTGCCCCACCAGGTTGGCGACCGCCGACCCGGCCAACTCCAGCCGCGGCAGGCCGAGCCAGCCGTACACCAGCAGCGGACACAACACCGCGGACAACCCGAAGCCCACGACGACGTAACGCAGCGGACGTACGGTGTCCTGCACGCCGCGCATCCAGCCGTTGCCCGCCGCCGAGACCAGGATGGCGGGCACACCGAAGATCGCGATCCGGATCCACGGCATTGCCTCGTCGGCGATTTCGCCGCCCGCCGCCAGCGCGGACACCAACGGCACCGCGGCGGCCTGCACCGCCGCCACGATCGCCGCACCCAACCCCAGCGCCAGCCAGGTGGCCTGCACACCCTCGCCGACCGCCGCCGCGCGGTCGCCCGCACCGAAGAACCGCGCCGAGCGCGCGGTGGTGCCGTAGGACAAAAACGTCATCTGCGAACTCACCGTGGCCAGCACCAGCGCGCCGATCGCGAGGCCGGCCAACGCCAGGGCGCCCAACCGCCCGACGACCGCGATGTCGAAGAGCAGATAGATCGGTTCGGCGGCGAGCACCCCCAACGCGGGGAACGCCAACGCGGCTATCCGGCGGCCGGTGGCCGGAATCACCGCGTCAGCCAAGAGCGGTGTACAGCGCCCGGACGACGTCGTCGACGGATCCGGTGGCCGAGTACCCCGCGGCATGCGGATGGCCACCGCCACCGAACGCGCTCGCGATTTCCGCGAGGTTGAGAGACTTGGCCCGCATCGACACCGACCAGTGGCCCGGCTCGATCTCCTTGAACACCGCGGCCACCTCCGCCTGCTGGGTGGTGCGCACGATGTCGACGATGCTCTCGACTTCCTCGGGCCGCGCGTTGGCCCATTCCTGGTGTCCCACAACGGCATACACCAGTCCGCGACCGCCGGCCGCTTCGGGAACCAGCTGCGCCGAGGCCAACACCCGCGACAGCATGGGCAGCCAAGCGAACGGATGCGTGTCCAGCAGTGTGCGACTGATCGAGGCGTTGTCCACCCCGAGCTCCACCAGCCGGGCGGCCAGCCGGTGCGCGCGGGCGCTGGCCCAGCGGAACGATCCGGTGTCGGTGGTCAGCCCGGCGTACAGGCAGTGCGCGACATCGATGTCGATCGGCTTGCCCCAGGCGTCGAGCAGCTCGGCGACCAGCATCGTGGTCGAGTCGGCCGACGGGTCCACATAGTTGGCGGTGCCGAACAATTGGTTGGAGGCGTGGTGGTCGATGACCAACACCTCGCGGCCCGGGTCGGCGAGCTCGCCGAGTGCGCCGAGCCGGTTCACGCTCGGAATGTCGACGGTGACGACGAGGTCCGCGTCGCGGGGCATCGCGTCCGGGTGGACCAGCAGGTGCCCGCCGGGCAGCGACTGCAGCGATTCGGGCAGCAGCGCGGGCGCGGCGAAACTCACCTCGACCGACTTGCCCGTCTGTTCGAGCACCAATGCCAGCGCCAGCCCCGCGCCGATGGTGTCGGCGTCGGGATAGATGTGGCACACCACGCTGACGGTGGCGGCCGCGTCGAGCAGCTTGGCTGCTTGGTGCGCGTCGACGCGCATCCCCGTGACAGGCGGGGCGTCAGTCATCTTGTCGATTGCGGTCACCGGTGTCCTCAGCGTCAAGCTCGTCGTGCAAGTCCCCGCCCGAACCCTCGGCCCCGCCCTTACGGTACGGGTCTTCGTCGCCGGCGTGCTTGGCACCCTGCCGAACTCTTGCCAAATCCTCATCTGCGGCACGCGCGCGCGCCAGCAGATCTTCCATCCGGTGTGCCGCATCCGGCACGGTGTCGCGTTCGAAGGCCAGCGTCGGGGTGAACCGCACCCCGAGCGCTGCGCCCACTTTCGTTCGCAGAACGCCCTTGGCCTTCTCCAGCGCGGCCGCCGCCCCGGCGTAGTCCGGCTCGTCTTCCAGATTGCGGCCGATCACGGTGTAGTACAGCGTGGCGTCGTGCAGATCGCCGGTCATCTTGGCGTCGGTGATGGTGACGCCGGCCAGCCGAGGATCCTTGATCTCGTACTCGATCGCCGAGGCGACAAGGGTGGAGATGCGCTTGGCAAGCCGTTTCGCCCGTGCGGGGTCGGCCATTTAATCGACGCTCCTACCCACGCTCTTTTTCCACGAGCTCGTACGTCTCGACGACGTCGCCTTCCTTGATGTCGGAGTACGTCAGCGTCAGACCGCATTCGTAGCCCTCGCGGACCTCGGTGACATCGTCCTTCTCGCGGCGCAGTGACGAAACGGTGAGGTTCTCCGCGACCACGACGTTGTCCCGCAGCAGCCGCGCCTTCGCGTTGCGGCGGATGATGCCCGATTGGACCAGGCAGCCGGCGATGTTGCCGACCTTCGACGACCGGAAGATGGCGCGGATCTCGGCGCGGCCGAGTTCGCGTTCTTCGTAGACCGGCTTGAGCATGCCCTTGAGCGCGCTCTCGATCTCGTCGATGGCCTGGTAGATCACCGAGTAGTAGCGGATCTCCACGCCTTCGCGGTTGGCCAGCTCGGTGGCCTTGCCCTCGGCGCGGACGTTGAAGCCGATGATGATCGCGTCCGAAGCCGACGCCAGGTTGACGTTGGTCTCGGTGACGCCACCGACGCCGCGGTCGATCACCCTCAGCTCGACTTCGTCGTCGACCTGGATGCCCAGCAGGGCCTCCTCGAGCGCCTCGACCGTACCGGCGTTGTCGCCCTTGAGGATCAGGTTGAGCTGACTGGTTTCCTTCAGCGCCGAATCCAGGTCCTCGAGGCTGATCCGCTTGCGGCTGCGGGCGGCCAGCGCGTTGCGTTTGCGCGCACTGCGCCGGTCGGCGATCTGGCGGGCGATGCGGTCCTCGTCGACGACGAGGAAGTTGTCACCGGCGCCCGGCACCGACGTGAAGCCGATGACCTGCACCGGCCGCGACGGTAGCGCCGCCTCGACGTCGTCGCCGTGCTCGTCGACCATGCGGCGCACGCGGCCGTAGGCGTCGCCTGCCACCACCGAGTCGCCGACGCGTAGCGTGCCGCGCTGAATCAGCACAGTGGCCACCGGGCCGCGACCGCGGTCCAGGTGCGCTTCGATCGCCACGCCCTGGGCTTCCATATCGGGGTTGGCCCGCAGATCCAGCGAGGCGTCGGCGGTCAGCACCACTGCCTCGAGCAAGGCCTCGATGTTGGTTCCCGCCTTGGCCGAGATGTCGACGAACATCGTGTCGCCGCCGTACTCCTCGGGGATCAGCCCGTACTCGGTGAGCTGCCCGCGGATCTTCTGCGGATCCGCGCCTTCCTTGTCGATCTTGTTGACCGCCACCACGATTGGCACTTCCGCGGCCTGCGCATGGTTGAGCGCCTCCACCGTCTGCGGCATCACGCCGTCGTCGGCGGCGACCACCAGGATCGCGATGTCGGTGGCCTTCGCGCCGCGGGCACGCATGGCGGTGAACGCCTCGTGACCCGGGGTGTCGATGAAGGTGATCGGCCGGATCGTGCCGTCGAGGTCGACCTCGACCTGGTAGGCGCCGATGTGCTGGGTGATGCCGCCTGCCTCTTCCTCGCGGACGTTGGCCTGACGGATGGTGTCCAGCAGTCGGGTCTTGCCGTGGTCGACGTGGCCCATGACGGTCACCACCGGCGGACGGGTCTCGAGGTCCTCCTCGCCGCCTTCGTCCTCGCCGTAGGTGAGGTCGAACGACTCGAGCAGTTCGCGGTCCTCGTCCTCCGGGGACACGACCTGCACCTTGTAGTTCATCTCGCTGCCGAGCAGTTCGAGCGTGTCATCGCCGACGGACTGCGTGGCGGTCACCATCTCGCCCAGGTTGAACAGCGCCTGCACCAGCGAGGCCGGGTTGGCGTCGATCTTCTCGGCGAAGTCGCTCAGCGATGCGCCGCGGGCCAGCCGGATGGTCTCGCCGTTGCCGTGCGGCAGCCGCACACCACCGACGACCGGCGCCTGCATGTTCTCGTATTCGGCGCGTTTCGCCCGCTTCGACTTGCGGCCACGCTTCGGCGCGCCACCGGGACGACCGAACGCACCTGCCGCGCCGCCGCGTTGACCTGGGCGGCCACCGCCGCCCGGGCGACCGCGGTAACCACCGCCGCCACCCGCGGGTGCACCGGCTCCGCCACCGGCGCCGCCGCCGCGGTAGTTACCGCCGCCGCCACCACCGCCGGGACGACCACCGGTGCCTGCACCGGGACCGCGACCGCCGGGGCCGGGACGGGGGCCGCCGGTACGCGCGCCGGGACCCGGGCGGGGTCCGCCTGGACGCGGCGGCATGTTGCCCGGCGACATGCCGGGTCGAGGGGCACCCGGCCGCGGGGCGCCGGGACGCGGCGCCTGCGGGCGGGGAATCGGCCGGTCGACCGGCTGCTGTGAGGAGAACGGGTTGTTGCCCACGCGCGGGGTGCGCGCTGCGGGCTTGGGCGCGCCGGGCGTCGGGCCGGGCCGCGGACCTGGGGTTGCGCCCGGAGTCGGGGCGGCAGGCCGGGCCGGTGTCGGCGGCGCGGGTGGCGCCGACGCGGCAGCCGCGGGCGGCGGTGCGACCTCGGGCTCCGCCGGTGCTGCCGGCGGCGCGGGCGGCGCGGGTTTGGGGGCGGCCGGCTTCGCGGGCGACGCCTTCGGCTCTGCGGCCTTGGCGGGCGCGCCGTTGCCTGCGGCCGGGACCTTCTCGGCGGCGGGCTTCGAGCCGCCGAACGATTCGCGCAGACGACGCGCGACGGGGGCCTCCACGGTGGAGGACGCGGATTTGACGAACTCGCCCTGTTCGCTCAGCCGGGCGAGAACTTCCTTGCTGGTGACACCGAGTTCCTTGGCCAACTCGTGTACACGGGCCTTACCTGCCACTACATCTCCTGTCTGAGAGGCGACAGCGGTGGTAGGCGCCGCGCCTCGGGTTAGCTATGACGCATGGTCATCGGGACTTCACGGTGTGCTCATGTTCTTCGCTACCTGTTCTCTTGCCGGGTGTATCAAGCGCCTCAACTGCTTTGAAGTGCTCTACCACCGCGGTGATGTCCGGTGAACCGGCGATCCGCAGCGCTCGGACGAATGCTCGCCGCCGAATTGCTGCGTCAAGACACGCCTGCTCGGGATGCAACCACGCACCCCGCCCCGGCAGCTTTCTCGCTGGGTCAACGGTCACGGCGTATTCACCATTCCCGTCGACGGCGACTACCCGAAGCAGTTCGACGGCCAGCTCTCGCTTTCGGCAGCCGACGCACGTCCGCACCGGTCCCCGGGGGGTGTCAGTGGCGGAACGGGCCTCAGTAGCCGAAGTCTCGCGCTGGATCACAGCTGAGTCTACCGTCCCACTGCTTACGAAAAGAAACGGCTCTACCTGGGGTGCCTGCTGGTCCGCCAGCGCGCACCTCAGCACATCTGCCATGCGTCGTCGCAGGGCGAACGCCGGATACGGGCTTTGATCGGGCTGAAGCCACCCAGCAAATGCCGCTGCGCGCCAATTAATGACGCGCGCGTAAATGTCAGCTTTGCTATGCGAAATCGATCCATTCGCGTCACCAATTTTCAGAAATCGGCCCTTCAACCAATTTCCTTGTGTTCAATGTGTTTGCGTTCGCAAGTACCTCGCCCCGGTGGGAACAGGAGGTTCTCCATGTTCGAGTATCGCAAGTCCATTTCTGCACAGAAGGCTTTTTACCCAGTTCTTGCCACCGGCGTCGCAGGGACAGCGACGATCGGAGCCGGCCTCATGCTTATCGCACTTTCGAGTGGTCAGGAGTCGCCGACGGTGGCAATACAGTTGGCGTCGGTCGATTCAGCATTGGTGCCGCAATCGCCTTCCACAAATACGGAATGGTGGTTGCTCAACGGCAGCAACAGCGACGGCAACCGCAACGGCAGCAACCTGATCGGTAATAGTTTCCTGGCTCCGACGCCCAACAGTTTGTTCGGCGGATTCGGGAACGCGTGCGGGTTGGTGTGCAATGGCGCAAACGGCACCGCAGAACACCCGAACGGCCAAAATGGCGGCTTGCTGTTCGGCAACGGCGGCAAGGGCTACAGCAGCACCGACCCCGACGTGGCCAGTGGCAACGGCGGCAATGGCGGGCTGTTCGGCAATGGCGGAGCCGGTGGTAAGGGTGCTCCGGGACAAGCCGGCGGCAACGGCGGCAACGCCGGCCTGATCGGCAACGGCGGAACTGGCGGGGCCGGTGGCGACGGCGTGGCAGGCGCCGACGCCAGCAGCACCGAGCTCGCGACCAATGGCGGGCGCGGCGGTGCCGGGGGCCGCGGCGGCGCCGGAGGGCAGTGGATCGGTAACGGCGGCACGGGTGGAGCCGGCGGCGCCGGAGGCGCCGGGGGTTATGGCGGCGACGGTGCGGATACGACGCTCCCGAGCGCTGCCGGTCAGCACGGCGGAGATGGCGGCAACGGCGGGGACGGCGGGGACGCGGGTGCCGGCGGCGCCGCCATTGGACTCGGTGTGCACGGTCGGACGGGCGCCGGCGGCACTGGCGGCGCCGGTGGTGACGGCGGCACCGGAGGCGCGGGCGGCAATGGCGCGAACGGCGCCGACGCGACTGTCCCGGGTGGCACGGGTGGCGGAGGTCAGGACGGTGGCGACGGCGGCGCCGGGGGCGCCGGTGGTCGCGGCGGCGCGGGCGGCCTCGGGGCCACAGAAGGGAAAGCCGGCGCCGACGGCAACGGCGGTGCGGGCGGCGTCGGCGGACGCGGCGGTGACGGCGGCGCTGGGGCCGACGGTGCCGCCGGACGGACCCCGTCGACACCGGGCGCCGACGGCATCGACGGCCAAAACGGTGGCAACGGTGGGGCAGGCGGCAACGGAGGCCACGGCGGCGCGGGCGGCGCGGGGGCCAATCCCGGTGCGGCAGGAACAGACGGCGACGGCGGCAACGGCGGGGCCGGCGCAAACGGCGGCCGGGGCGGCGACGGCGTCAACGGAGCCAACGGCCCCAACGCGACGACGCCGGGTGGTGACGGTGAAGCCGGTCAGGACGGTGGCGACGGCGGCGCAGGCGGCGGAGGCGGAACCGGCGGTGCTGGCGGCGCGGGGGCCAATCCCGGCCAGGCGGGTGCCGACGGCAACGGCGGGGACGGCGGCAACGGCGCGTCAGGCGGCAGAGGTGGCAACGGAGCGCACGGCGCTACCGGACAAGCGGGGTCGACACCGGGCGCCGACGGCGCTGACGGCCAGGTCGGTGGCAACGGCGGAGACGGGGGCAACGGCGGCAACGGCGGTAAGCCTGGTGCCGGCGTGATTTCCGGCGCGGCAGGCGCAAACGGCTCAGGCGGGAACGGCGGCACGTCAGGGGCCGGCGGCGACGGCGGTGATGGCGCCGACGGCGCAAATCAATCAGGCCCACGCGCTGTCGGAGGCAACGGCGGCGACGGCGGTAACGGCGCTCCCGGTGGTAAGGGCGGCTCCGGTGGCGCCGCTGGTACCGGCGGGGCCGCAGGCACCGGCAGCGCAGGAAGCGATGGCGTCGACCTGCGCGGAGGTTTCGGCGGCAACGGCGGCAACGGTGGCAGCGGCAATGCGGTGGGCCGGGGGGCGGACGGGACAGGCGGCGCAGGCGGCGCGGGCGGCGACGGGTTCGGAGCAGGCGGCGGCGGAAACGGCGGCAAAGGCGGCACCGGCACCGGAAGCGACCCGTTGCTGGGAACCGGCACGGGCACGGGTGGCAAAGGTGGCGCGGGCGGCAACAGCCAGAGCGGTCAGGGCGGTCAGGGCGGTCAGGGCGGCGGCGCCGTCGCCGACGGCCTCGCACAAGGTGGCAAAGGCGGCAAGGGCGGTAACACGGACGCCACGAGCGGCGGCGGCGCAGGTGGCGCAGGCGGCACTGCCCAGAGCAACAGCAACAAAGGCGCTGTTGGCGGTAACGGCGGCAACGGCGGATCACCCGGTGGCAAAGGCGGCGAAGGTGGTAAGGGTGTCACCCCGAACGGCACCGGCGTCAACGGCAACAACGGCGCCGACGGCTGACTTACGCCGTTCGGGCGGCTCGGCTCAGCCGTCGTGAACCGCGCCTCGAGCCTTGCCCGACTCGGTATCGGGCCCGGGGGCTGGGGCCGCGTCGCTGCGGATGTCGATGCGCCAACCGGTCAGCCGGGCCGCCAGTCGGGCGTTTTGGCCCTCCTTGCCGATCGCCAGCGACAGCTGGAAATCAGGCACAACGACCCGTGCCGCGCGGGCCGCCTCGTCGATGACCGACACCGAGACCACCTTGGCCGGCGACAACGCGTTCGCGACGAACTTCGCGGGGTCGGGGTCGTAGTCGATGATGTCGATCTTCTCCCCCGACAACTCGCTCATCACGTTGCGGACCCGCTGGCCCATCGGACCGATGCAGGCGCCCTTGGCGTTCAGCCCTGGCACCCGCGACGTCACCGCGATCTTCGAGCGGTGCCCGGCCTCGCGGGCCACGGCCACGATCTCGACGGACCCGTCGGCGATCTCGGGCACCTCCAGTGAGAACAGCTTGCGCACCAGATTCGGATGTGTGCGCGACAGCGTGATCAGCGGTTCACGGGCGCCGCGGGTGACGCCGACGACGTAGCAGCGCAGCCGGTCGCCGTGCTCGTAACGCTCGCCGGGGACCTGCTCAGCCGCCGGGATGACGCCCTCGGACCCCTTTGTCTCGCTGCCCATCCGGACCACCACCAGACCGCGGGCGTTGGCGCGGGCATCGCGCTGGATGACGCCGCCGACGATGTCGCCCTCGCGGGCCGAGAATTCGCCGTAGTTCTTCTCGTTCTCCGCGTCGCGCAGTCGCTGCAGGATCACCTGGCGAGCGGTGGTCGCCGCGATGCGGCCGAAACCCTCTGGGGTGTCGTCCCATTCGTGAATGACGTTGCCGTCGTCGTCGGTCTGCCGCGCGATCACCTTGACCACACCGGTCTTGCGGTCGATGTCGATGCGGGCGTCGGCTTCGTGGCCCTCGGTGTGCCGGTATGCGGTCAGCAGCGCTGACTTGATGGTTTCCACGACGACGTCGACGGAGATGCCCTTGTCGGCCTCGATGGCGTGCAACGCCGCCATGTCGATGTTCACGCTGAAGCCTCCTTCCCCCGTTGCCCCGCCAACTCCAGCTCGCGCTGGTTTGGCGGCGAAAACTCAACCTGCACAATGGCATTGGTGATCGCGTCGACAGGAAGCTCACGCACCGAGAAATCGGCCCTCGCGCCCTCGCGAACCACGAGTCGCACAGTGCCGTCGCGCAATTCGCCGAGTCGCCCGGTCAGTTGCGAGCCGTCGGAGAGCGTGACCTCGACCTTGCGGCCGCGTGCGCGGCGGAAATGCTTCTCAGTGGTCAGGGGGCGGTCGACGCCTGGCGAGGTGACCTCCAGCACGTAGGGCGGCGAGTCGACGCGCTCCAGCGCAGCGGACGCCGAGCGCGACAGCGCGGCGATCGAATCGAGATCGAGGGGTTCATCGCCGTCGGCGACGACGGTGATCCTTGGCGGGCGCGCGGCGGTGTCGATCACCACGTCTTCGATCTCGTAGCCCGCTTGCGCGAACTCTCCGTCGAGTAGCTCGATCACCTGTTTCTGCGACGGTAATCCCGCAGACCGCTCCGTCACGGCGAGCTCCTCATCTTGAGTTGTCCGGACACGATTCCGCGCGGCGCAGCTTGGAACCGTCTATCAACGATACGCCAGCGCAGCGGCCGCACGCGGCAAACGCGCAGCGGCGTGCAGCGAATGCACAGACCGCGGGAAATGGCAGGATGTTGCACGTGCCGAGCCCGCCGCCGACCGTGAGCAGACGTCAGATGTTGTTCGGGGCCGTGATGCTGGCGTTGCTTGGCGGCGCCGTCGCCGCGTGCGGCGAGCCGCCGCCGCCTGCTGAGGTCGCCGAACTCGCCGCGCAAGTCGACCGGGCGCGCGCCGACAGTCAACTGGCCACCGACGCCGCGTCGGCCACACCGCCGCCCCCGGCTGCGCAGGCGCTGACAGCGGTCGCTTCCGAGCGCGCCGCGCATGCGCAGGCGTTGTCCGACGAGCTGGTCCGGATGGCAGGCAGCAAGGCGCCGACCGCGACGACGACCACGACCACCACCGCAGCGGCCGACGCGAAAGCGCCCACGACCGCGGATGTGATCGCGGCGCTGCGTCAGTCGGCGGACGCCGCCACCGAATTGGCGGCCAAACAATCCGGCTATCGCGCCGGTCTGCTGGCCTCGATCGCCGCTTCCTGCACCGCGGCCTACACCGTCGCACTGGCCCCGGCGAAGGCAGCGCAATGACGTCTCCGGAGCCCACCACCACCACGCCCACCACCACGACCACGACGACCTCATCGCGGGCCGCCGAGCCCGCCGCACCGGGGCGGCCGTCCAACGCGGCGGACGGTGCGCTGTTCGACGCGATCGCCACCGAGCACGCGACGATCTACGGCTACGGGTTGGTGTCGGCGCATTCCACGCCCGACGTCAACGACCTGGTCTCCGACGCGATGGCCGAGCACCGGGACCGCCGCGAGGCTGCCATCGCGATACTCGAGGCCCGCTCGATCGATCCGCCGCTGCCTGCCGCCGGCTACCAGCTGCCGACCGAAGTCGACAACCCCACTGCCGCCGCCAATCTCGCGGTGCGGATGGAAGAGGACGCCGCGGTCGCGTGGCGCGCCGTGGTGGAGCAGGCGACCGACGAGAAGACCCGATCCTTCGGGGTGACCGCGCTGACGCAGTGCGCGGTGCGGGCCGCCCAGTGGAGCAAGGTGCTCGGCATCTCGCCGATCACCGTGGCGTTCCCCGGCGGCAGCGAGTAGTTACGACGCCAACGCCGCCGCGATGTCGGCCGCCGCGCTGGTGACCGGGATCTGCTGCGTCTCGCCGGTGAACCGGTTGCGCAACTCGACGACACCGTCGGCCCAGCCGCGGCCCACCACGACGATCCACGGCACGCCGAGCAGTTCGGCGTCCTTGAACTTCACCCCGGGCGAGGCCTGCCGGTCGTCGAGCAACACCTCGACGCCCAGCCCGTCCAACGCCTCGGCCAGTTCGGCGGCGCCTGCCCGCGCGGCCTCGTCCTTGTTCGCGATCACCACGTGCGTGTCGAACGGCGACACCGACGACGGCCACCGCAAGCCCAGCTCGTCGTGGTGCTGTTCGGCGATCACGGCCACCAGCCGCGACACCCCGATGCCGTAGGACCCCATGGTCAACCGGACCGGCTTGCCGTCCTCGCCGAGCACGTCGACCTCGAACGCGTTGGTGTACTTGCGGCCGAGCTGGAAGATGTGGCCGATCTCGATGCCGCGGGCCGACACCAGCGGGCCCGCCCCGTCCGGTGACGGGTCGCCGTCGCGCACCTCGGCCGCCTCGATGGTGCCGTCGGCGACGAAGTCGCGTCCGGCGACCAGGCCCACCACGTGCTTGCCGGGTTCGTCGGCACCGGTGATCCACGACGTGCCGTCGGTCACCCGCGGGTCGACGAGATAGCGAACTCCGTTGGCCAGCAACCCTTTCGGGCCGATGTAGCCCTTGGCCAAGAACGGGTACTTGGGCCAGTCGGCGTCTTCGAGCAGCGCGTACTCGGCGGGATCAAGCGCGGCCCCGAGCCGTTTCTCGTCGACCTCCCGGTCGCCGGGCACCCCGATCGCGAGCAGTTCCCAGTCGCCGCCGGGTTGGCGCGTCTTGAGGACGACGTTCTTCAGGGTGTCGGCGGCGGTCACCTCGCGGTCCAGCGCGGTGTTGGCCCACTCGACGAGCGTGGCGATGGTCGGGGTGTTCGGGGTGTCGTACACCTTGGCCTCGGGCTGGCCCTCGATCGGCAGCGGGTCGGGCGCCGCGGTCACCACGGCTTCGACGTTGGCGGCGTAGCCCGATTCCAGGCACCGCACGAAGGTGTCCTCGCCGATCTCGCTTTCGGCCAGGAATTCCTCCGATGCGCTGCCGCCCATCGCCCCGGACACCGCGGAGACGATCACGTAGCGCACGCCCAGTTCGGCGAAGATCCGCTGGTATGCGTCGCGGTGCCGCTGATAGGCGGCCTCGAGTCCGGCGTCGTCGACGTCGAAGGAGTACGAGTCCTTCATCAGGAACTCGCGCCCGCGCAGGATGCCCGCGCGCGGCCTGGCTTCGTCGCGGTACTTCGTCTGGATCTGGTACAGCAGCACCGGAAAGTCCTTGTAGCTGCTGTACTCCCCCTTGACCGTCAGCGCGAACAACTCTTCGTGCGTCGGGCCGAGCAGGTAGTCGTTCTTGCGCCGGTCCTGAAGCCGGAACACGCCGTCGCCGTACTCGGTCCACCGGTTGGTGACCTCGTAGGGCCCCTTGGGCAGCAGCGCGGGGAACAGAATCTCCTGTCCGCCGATGGCGTTCATCTCGGCGCGCACGATGTTCTCGATCTTGCGCAGGACGCGCAGGCCGAGCGGCAGCCAGCTGTAGAGCCCTGGGCCGACCGGGCGGACGTAGCCGGCCCGGATCAGCAGCTTGTGGCTGGGCACCTCGGCGTCGGCGGGGTCGTCACGCAGGGTGCGCAGGAACAGCTCGGACATGCGGGTGATCACAGCCGATCACCTTACTGACCCCAGCCTTTCGGCACATTCGGGTGTGGCACGGCACTATCTGGGGGATTCTGCACCGATGGGCGACTTCGGACTGCTCGGCGCATGGCTGTTGTTGGTGGCGGTTCTCGCCGTCGCGGTGCTGATCGCGATCCTCGGCGTGCGGTTGTCCGACCGCGTGCTGGCCCGTGGCACCGGACCGGAGCACAACTCAGTGCTGTCCCCGTTCCTGACGGTCACCGGCCTCGTCTACGGTGCACTGCTCGGCTTCACCGTCGTCGTCGGATGGCAGCAGTTCCTCACCGCACAGGTGAACGTCTCCAACGAGGCGTCGGCGTTGACGACCCTGTACCGCCAGACCGTCGCGATGCCGCAGCCGGAGCAGTCGCAAGTGCGCGAACAACTGCGCACCTACGCCGAGGGGCTGCAGGGCCCGAGGTGGGGCAAGGAGCAGTTCAGCGAGATCAACAACTCGGCGCGCACCGCGCTCACGGAGATGTATCGCATCGTGGGCGGACCGCAAACCGGTTCGACAGCGAGCCCGATCAATTCGCAGTTCCTCAGCGAGCTGTCCGTGCTGGCGAGCGACCGCAGCGCACGAATCCTGAACTCCAAACCGCGAATACCTCCGCTGCTGTGGTGTTCCCTGCTCTTCGGCAGTGCGCTGCTGATCACGCTCACCAGCTTCATGCGGCTCACGAACGATCGCGCTCATATGCTCCTGGTGAGTGCAGTCACGGTCCTGCTCGGGTTGCTGCTGTATCTCGTCTATGTGCTCGATCATCCGTTCGGCCCGATGGGCGTCACGCCGGAACCGTTCAGCCATGCCGTCACGGTGTTCGACCTGGTCGACCAGGAGTCGTGATCACCCCTGTGTCGCAACAGCTTTCGAGTTGCGCAACACGACCTCAAGGACGACACCCGCGACGATCCACACTGCCAGCACGACGATCGGGTGAGTGAGGCCGTTCGCGTCGAAGTACACGATCCGCCGGATCGCGTCGGTGCCCGCGCCGTTGGGCAGCACACCGCCGATCGCCCGCCAGAACGGCGGCAGCAGCGGCGGCGGGGACGCACCGCCCGCCGAAGGAACACCGAGGATCACGAAAATCACCGCGGCCAGCCCGATGCCGACGAGCCGGAACCGCGTCTGCAGCGCCAGCGTCGCCGTCGCGGCCGAAAGTGTCACCAGCACACCGATTCCTGCGACCTGCCAGAAGTGGCCGTCGATCGCGCCCACCAGGATGTCGGCGATCACCGCACCGCCGATCCCGGACGCCAGCGCGTAGCCGAGCGCCGCGGCCAGCCGCCACACCGCGGCGCCGACCACCACCGCGAACAGGCAGCCGCCGACCACCCAGCCGATGACCAGATAGAAGCCGGTGAGACCGCCCGCATCGCCCGCATCGAGTGGCACGGCGTCGTGCACCGACACCGTCCGGCCGTGGACTTTGGCCGCGGTGTCGAACAGGTCTTCCACCGCCGACGCCACCGACGGTCCTGCGGCGGAGGCCACCGCCGCGAAGTCGTGGATGTCGGCGGCACTGACCACGTACACCCCCGCGGCCTGGCCTGCGCGCAGCGACGCAAGCGCGACCCGCACGTCGTCGGAGGCGCTGGCCTGCAGCGGTTGCCCCGGTATCGCGTTCAACTGGTCGGCGACCTGGCGGCTCACGTCCTGCGGCGCGACCACGATCACCGGGATCCGGTGCGGCCGTGGCGCGTGCAGCGCGCCGATGCAGGACAGGATGAACGCCAACTGCAACACCAGCACGCCGAGCCCGAGCAGAAGTGCGCGGCGCGCTGCCGTGTCAGTCACGTCCCTGCCAGGTGCAGATGCATGCTTCATTGCCTTCCGCGTCGGCGAGCACCCAGAACGCCGGCGCCGCCGCGTCGGAGAGCAGCCTGCCGCCCGCGGCGATCGCCGCGTCGATGCGCGTTTGGGCGGCCCGGTGCGGGACGTCGATGTCGAGGTGGATCCGATTGCGTTGCGGCCGAGGCGAATCCATCTGCTGGAACCAGATGGCCGGTGCCCGGCCCGCGGGATCGATCAGCGCCGCGTTCAGTTCGGAACCGGGTTCGTCGACGTAGCCGGTGACCGCCTTCCAGAACGGTCGCAGCCGTTCGATGTCCAACGCGTCGATCGCGATTTCGAACGCCTGCACGGCGCCGGGCGCTGCCTGCCACCCGCGCGAGGCCAGGGCCGTCGACACCTCACGGGCCAACCGGATATCGCGGCCGGTGACCCGGCAGTCGTCGGCGGACTGCAACCGCAGCACGGTGCGGTCGGCGCGGATGTCGATGCTCAGATGCCCTTGGCCGTCGGCGCCCGTCGTCGAAACCGCAAGTGCGGCAATGTCGCTGGCCTCGGCGAGTGTCGGCGCAGGCACCTCGGTGTACAGCGCGCCGAGGATCAGACACCAGCCTGCCGGGTCGACGGCATCGGAGATCTGCTGCCGTGTCGGCCGTGCGTCGTCGTCGCTCACAGCTCGCCGGCCTCTACCGCGTCGCGGGTGTGCTGCGCGGTGGCGATCTGGCGCGCGGAGAAGCCGATCCAGAATGCGGCCACACCGACGATCACCGCGATGCCCGCGACCCACAGCAGCGAATAGGTGTAGCCGTGGCCCAGGGCGTCCAACTGCGCGGGCGTCATGTCGTTGACCGGTCCGGTGGTGCCGCCCAGCCACAGCGTGCGCGACGTCTGTACGGCCTGGATCACCACCAATACCAGCGGGCCGCCGAGGTTCTGCACCATCAGCGTGATCGACGACACCGGTCCGATCTCCCGCGGACCCACCTCCGCCACCGCGCACAGCGGCAGGATGACCGCGATCATCCCGATGCCGAATCCGCCGACGACGATCGGCGCGAACAGGTCAGGGAAGTACGGGATGCTGCGGTCGAGCGTCGAACCGTAGAGCATCGCGGCGAGCACGAACACGCCGCCGCCGATGATCAGCCAGCGCGGTGCGATCCGCGGCGCAAGTCGGGCCGCCACCGCGCTGCCGATGCCGAACGCGATCGCGAACGGGATGAAGCCGATACCTGCTTTGAGCGCCGAGTAGCCGAGCACGTCCTGCACCAGTAGGCCGATCATCACGGTCAGCGTCAGCAGGACCCCGCCGGCCAGGAACAGCGAGACGAACGTCATCACCCGGTTGCGGTTGTCGAACACCGAGAACGGCACGATCGGATGCTCGGCGGTGCGTTCGACGATCAGGAACGCGATGAAGAACGCCGCCGACGCGATGCCTGCGCCGATCACCCACGGGTCGACCCACGCGCGCGGCGGCCCCTGCGTGAACACGAACACCGCCGACGTGCAGCCCAGGGTGGCCAGCAGCGCGCCCGTGACGTCGAGCTTGAGTCGTTCGTGATGCGTCTCGCCCAACCGCAGCACCGCGATGGTGATGATCGCGATGCCGATCGGCACGTTGATCAGGAACGCCAACCGCCACGAGATCACCGTGAGCGCCCCGCCGAGTACCAGGCCGAGCACCGACCCGATGCCCTGCATCGCCGCCGAGATCGCGAGCGCTCTGTTGCGGGCCTGGCCGACGGCGTAGGTCGTGGCGATCAGCGCAAGGCCGGTCGGGGCGGCCACCGCGGCGCCTGCGCCCTGCACCGCGCGGGCCACGATCAGCGTGACGGGTTCGGTGGCCAGCCCGCACACCAGCGAGGCGATCGTGAACACGCCGACACCGGACAGGAATGCCCGCTTGTGTCCGATAGCGTCGCCGACCCGCCCGCCAAGCAGCAGCAGTCCGCCGAACGCCAAGACGTAGGAGGTGATGACCCAGCTTTTGGCGGCGTCGGAGAGGTCCAACTCGGCCTGCATCCGCGGCAGCGCGACGATGACGATGGTGCCGTCGAGCGTCGACATGAGCTGCATGCCGGTGATCGCGATGATCGCGATGCCCAGCACCGAAGAGGACAGGGGCGCCGTGGAGCGTTCAGTTGACTCCCCGGCAGACATGGCTTGCCAGCCTACCGATTGGCGATTTGAGCACCTTCAGGCGCGCTCAGCGCTCGAAAACGCGCACAAGCCGCTAGAGCTCTCCGGAATCGATCGCGTCCTTGACCTCTTGCGCATGCGCCACCTGCTCGGAGGTGTAGCCGATGAACAGTGCCACCGCGCCGACGATCACCGCGACCGCGGCCACCCACAGCAGACCATAGGTGTAGCCCTGATCCAGGGCGTGCAGTTGCGTGCTGTCCATGTTCTTCACCGGTCCGGTGGTGCCGCCGAGATACAGCGTGCGCGATGTGATGACCGCCTGGATCACTGCCAGCACGACCGGCCCGCCGAGGTTCTGCAGCATCAACGCGATCGCCGACACCGGGCCGATCTGGTCGAAGCCCACTCCGGCGATGGCCGACACGGTCAACGGGACGACGATCATGCCGATGCCGAACCCGCCGACCACGATGGGCACCACCAGGTTCGGGAAGTACGGGATGCCGCCGTTGAGCGTCGAGCCGTAGATCATCGCGCCGAGCACCAGCACGCCGCCAGCGATCACGAGCACCCGCGGCGGGAACAGCGACACCAGATGCGACGACAGGCCCAGCCCGATGCCGAGCGCGATCACGAACGGGATGAAGCCGACGCCTGCGCGTAATGCGCTGTAGCCCATGATGTCCTGCACGTACAGGCCGATCAGCACGGTCAGCGTGAACATCACGCCGCCTGCGAGGAAGACGGCGGCGAACGTCGCCACCCGGTTGCGCTCCTTGAACAGTTCGAAAGGCACGACCGGGTTTTCGGCGGTGCGCTCGACGTAGAGGAACGCGACGAAGAAGGTCAGCGCGGCGAGTCCGGAGCCCACCGTCAACGGCTTGAGCCAGCCGTGTTCGGGGCCCATCGAGAAGCCGAACACCGCGAACGTGCACGCCAGCGTCGCCAGGATGGCGCCTGCGGCGTCGAGCTTCAGCCGCTCGCGGTGCGTCTCGCGAAGCGTGGTGCGGGCCAACTGGATCATCAGCAGGCCGATCGGGATGTTGATCAGGAACGCCCACCGCCAGGACACCTCGGTCAGCGCGCCGCCGACGATCAGTCCCATCACCGAGCCGACGCCGGTCATTGCGGCGAAGATCGCGGTGGCGGCGTTGCGCGCGGGCCCCTTCGGGAACGTGGTCGCGATCAGTGCCAGCGCCGTCGGCGACGCGATCGCCGCGCCGACGCCCTGCAGCAGTCGGGCGGTGACCAGGGTGGCCTCGTTCCACGCCAGCCCGCACAGGATCGAGGCGATGGTGAACAGCGCGACGCCTGCGATGAACGTGCGCTTGCGGCCGATGGTGTCGCCCAGTCGGCCGCCGAGCAGCATCAGCCCGCCGAAGGTCAGCACGTAGGCGGTGATCACCCAGCTGCGTCCGGCGTCGGACAGGCTCAGCTCGTCCTGAATCTTAGGAAGCGCGACGATCGCGACGGTGCTGTCCATGGTGGCGAGCAGTTGCATGCCGCCGATCGCGATCACCGCGGCGACGAACCGCCGCGAGGGTAGCCAAGCCGGGGACCTGCCTGTTTGCTCGAGCCCAGAGTGGTCCACGTTTATCGGAAGCCCCCTGTTAGCCCCACCTTCGGCATCACGACGGATGGCAGCTCGCTCTGCGTCATTGAGAGCCGTCATAGCTGGTTACCTTACAGTAATCTTAAGAATCCTTTATCCGGCGAAGGCCGCGACGGAGCCGATCACGATGATCGCCGGGGGCCTGATGCCCTCCTCGCGGATCCGCTCCGGGGCGTCGGAAAGCGTGGCACGCAAAGTTCGCTGAGCGGACGTGCTGCCGTGCTGCACCACGAGCACCGGCGTATCCGCAGGTCGACCGCCTTCCAACAACACCTTGGCGAACAACTCGATGCGCTCGACGGCCATCAGCAACACGATCGTCCCGGACAGCGCGGCCAGCGCATTCCAATTCACTAACGATTCGGGGTGGTCGGGCGCAACATGGCCGCTGACCACCACGAATTCATGCGTGACGTGCCGATGTGTGACCGGAACGCCGGCCAGCGCGGGAACCGCTATGGCACTCGTCACACCCGGCACGACGGTGACCGGAATCCCGGCTTCTGCGCACGCGATCACTTCCTCGTAGCCGCGCGCGAACACGAACGGGTCCCCGCCCTTGAGCCGGACGACGAACTTGCCCTCCTTGGCCCGCTCGATCATCACCTCGTTGATCGCGTCCTGCGCCATCGCCCGGCCGTACGGGATCTTCGCGGCATCGATGACCTCGACCTGCGGCGGCAGTTCGGCCAGCAGTTCCTGCGGGGCAAGCCGGTCGGCGACGACGACGTCCGCGTGCGCCAGCAGTCGCCTGCCCCGCACGGTGATCAACTCCGGGTCACCGGGTCCGCCGCCGACCAGCGCGACGCCGCCGTGCACGGCCCCGGGCGCCTCGGCGGTGATGACCCCCTGTTGCAGCGCCTCGTGGATGGCCGACCGGATGGCCGCCGAGCGGCGGTGCTCACCGCCGGCCAGCACCCCGACGGACAACCCCTCGTATTCGAATGATGCGGGTGTAACGGCGGTGCCCCCACGGGCGATGTCGGCGCGGACGCAGAAGATGTGCCTGCGGTCGGCCTCGGCGACGACGGCGGCGTTGACGGCCGGATCGTCGGTGGCCGCGATCACATACCACGCGTCGTCGAGGTCGCCATCGCGAAACTCCCGCAGCGTCAACGTGATTCCGGGCATACCCTCGACGGCCGGGGTCGCGGTGCGGGTGACGACGTGCACGTCGGCGCCGTTGGCGATCAGCAGCGGCAGGCGGCGCTGCGCCACCGTGCCACCCCCGACGACCACGACCTTCTTGCCGGCCAGGCGCAGGCCGACGAGGTAGGCGTTCTCCGAGGTCATCTCGCCCCTCGCGTGCGCGGAACTCACCCGGCGAGCTTAGAGGTTGCCGCCGTGGCCACGAAGCGGGATATCGCATGCGGATGCGCTGCCGGGTGGGTGTGCAGATACGACGCGTGCACGCCGCGGTCGACGGCGCCGTCGCGGACACCGCCGGCAAAAACCCACGCCGGCGGGTAGCTGTCGTCGAATGTGACTGTGGTGCGGTGGAATTCGTGCCCCATGGCACGCTCGCCGACAGCGTGCAGCGCCGAGTCGGTGACCGCGACGGCCTCCCGGTAGCCCAGGGTCAGCCGATCGGTGAACCGCGCCGACCCCGCCAGCACGCCGCACATCGGGTGCCCGTCGAGGTCGTCGATCAGATACGTCAGGCCCGCGCATTCCGCCTGGATCGGGGCGCCGCTCGCGGCCAGGTGATGGATCTGTTGGCGGACAACATCGTTGGCCGACAGGTCCGTGCCGAACTGCTCGGGAAATCCGCCAGGAATGACCAGCGCGTCGGTCGACGGCGGCAGCGGATCGGCCAACGGGTCGAATTCGACGACGTCGGCGCCTGCGGCCCGCAACAGTTCGCCGTGTTCGGTGTAGCCGAAGGAGAATGCCCTGCCCGCCGCCAGCGCGACGGTGACGACCGTGGCCACCGGATCGGCGACATCGGGCTGCCACGGCGCATCGGTCACCCTGCTCGCCGCCACCGCGGCGATGCCCGCGAGGTCGACGTGTCTGCCCACGAGTTCGGTCATCGCGTCGACCGCGGCCCGCGCCTGCTCGCCGTGTTCGACGGCGGTGACCAGGCCCAGGTGTCGCGACGGGACAGCCAGTTCGTCGGCGCGCGGAATCGCGCCCAGCACTGGCGCGCCTGCGTGCTCGCACGCCTGCCGCAGCACCTCCTCGTGGCGCGCCGAGCCGACGCGGTTGAGGATCACCCCCGCGATGCGGATTGACTGGTCGAACGTCGAAAAGCCGTGCAGCAGCGCCGCGATGCTGTGGCTCTGGCCTCTGGCGTCGACCACCAGCACCACCGGCGCGCCCAGCAGCGCGGCGACGTGCGCGGTGGACCCCTGGGCCGTCGCGCTGTCGGTGATGCGGCCGTCGAACAGGCCCATCACGCCCTCGACGACGGCGATGTCGGCATCCGCACTGCCGTGCCGGTACAGCGGGCCGATCAGCTGCTCCCCCACCAGCACCGGGTCCAGGTTGCGCCCGGGTCGCAGCGCAGCCAGCGCGTGGTAGCCGGGGTCGATGAAGTCCGGGCCCACCTTGAACGGCGCGACGCGGCGCCCGGCGCGCCGCAGCGCGCCCATCAAACCCGTTGCGACAGTGGTCTTTCCGCTGCCCGACGCGGGCGCGGCGATGACCACCGCAGGCGTACTCACGTCACCTTCTTCTCGCGAGCAGACGCAAAGTGTCCCATTTTCTCGGCGTGTCGGGACATTTTGCGTCTGCTCGCGCAGGGAAACGCGCAGGCCGAACTCACCACTCGATGCCCTTCTGACCCTTGCGGCCGACGTCCATCGGGTGCTTCACCTTGGTCATCTCGGTCACCAGATCGGCGGCGTCGAGCAACTGCTGCGGCGCATCGCGACCGGTGATCACCACGTGCTGGGTGCCTGGCCGCGACGTCAGCGTGGAAACCACCTCGTCGACGGACACCCAGCCCCACTTCAGTGGATAGGTGAACTCGTCGAGCACATAGAAATCGTGCCGCTGCTCGGCGAGCCGGCGCGCGATCTCGGCCCACCCGTCGGCGGCGGCCGCGGCGTGGTCGACGTCGCTGCCGTGTTTCCGCGACCACGACCACCCCGAGCCCATCTTGTGCCACTCGACCGGCCCGCCGACCCCGTGCTCGTCGTGCAACCGGCCCAACTCCCGGAATGCGGCCTCCTCGCCGACTTTCCACTTCGCGCTCTTGACGAACTGGAACACCGCGACGTCAAAGCCCTGGTTCCAGGCCCGCAGCGCCATGCCGAACGCCGCGGTCGACTTGCCCTTGCCCGCGCCGGTGTGCACCGCCAGCAGCGGCGCATTGCGACGGACGCGTGTCGTCAGGCCGTCGTCGGGGACGGTGAGCGGTTGACCCTGTGGCATCGCGGTCTCCTTACGCGGCAGTGCGCACGACGTCGGTGAGTGCGTCGGCGCGCAGGTGCGCCAACCGCACCGCAGGCGCACCGAGCTGGCGGGCCAGCTGCTCCGCCAAACCCAGTCGCACATAGGAGGTTTCACAGTCCACCACGACGGCTGCCGCTCCCTCAGCGACCAGCAGGTCTGCGGCGGTCCGCGCGCGGCCCAGCGGATCGGGTCCACCCGTCGCGCGCCCGTCGGTGAGTACGACGACAAGGCTGCGCCTCGCCCTGTCGCGGGCCTTCTCCCGCACGACCACGTCGCGGGCGGCCAGCAGGCCTTGCGCCAGCGGCGTTTTCCCGCCGGTGTCGAACCGTGCCAGTCGCCTGCTCGCGATGTGCACCGACGACGTCGGCGGCAGCAACAACTTGGCGTCCTGCTGCCGGAACGTGATCACCGCGACCTTGTCGCGGCGCTGGTACGCATCGCGCAACAGCGACAGCGTCGCCCCGCCGACGGCCGACATCCGGTCGCGCGCCGCCATCGACCCCGACGCGTCCACGACGAAGATGACGAGATTGCCTTCGCGGCCTTCCCGTATCGACCGTCGCACATCCTGTGCTTGCGGTCGCAGTCTGCCCGGCGCCCGTTGGCGACCCGCCGCGGCCAACAGCGTTCCGAACACGTGCACGCCGTGCCCCGCATCCCAATCCGCCGTCGCCGAGACCGCTTTACCGGTGCGGTTGCGCGCCCGCGACCGACGGCCTGGCGCACCGTCGCCGACGCCGGGCACCACCAGCGCCCTGGTCCGGAACACCGCCGACGGCGCGCCGCTCGGCCGGGTGACGGAATTCGAATTACCTTGCGGCGCAGAATCTTCGGGACCAGAAATCGACTCGCCCCCGCCGGGAGAAGGATCCGGGTCAGGCTCCGGCTCGTCCGCCGCTTCACTGGCCTGGGCCATCGCGTCGTCGAGTTGGCCCTGATCCAGTCCCGGGTCGTCGAACGGGTCACGCCGCCGCCGGTGCGGCAGCGCCAGTTCGGCCGCCACCCGGATGTCCTCTTCGCCCACCGTATCGGCGCCCCGCCAGGCCGCGTGCGCGACGGCCGTGCGCGCCACCACCAAATCGGCGCGCATGCCGTCGACGTCGAACGCCGCGCACAGCGCCGCGATGCGGCGTAATTCGCTGTCCGGCAACGACACTGACGCCACCCGCGCACGCGCATCGGCGACGCGGCTGGCCAACTCGGCGTCCGCGCCCGCATAGCGCTCGGCGAATCCCAAGGGGTCGGCCTCGAACGCCATCCGCTGCCGGATCACCTCGGCGCGCACCTCCACGTCGCGGGAGGCATGCACATCGACGGTCAACCCGAACCTGTCGAGAAGCTGCGGTCGCAGTTCGCCTTCTTCGGGGTTCATCGTGCCGATGAGCACGAACCGGGCCTCGTAGTTGTGCGAAACGCCGTCGCGCTCAACGTGAACCCGCCCCATCGCGGCGGCATCGAGAATCACGTCGACCAGATGGTCGTGCAGCAGGTTGACCTCGTCGACGTACAACACGCCGCCGTGCGCGCGGGCCAGCAGCCCCGGGGAGAACGCGTGCTCCCCGTCGCGCAGCACCTTTTGCAGATCCAGCGACCCGACCACCCGGTCCTCGGTCGCGCCGATCGGCAATTCGACCAATGCCGCGCCGTCGATGTCGGCCAGCACATGCGCCAACGCGCGGACCGCCGTCGACTTCGCGGTGCCCTTCTCGCCGCGGATCAGCACACCGCCGATTTCCGGTCGCACCGCGCACAACAGCAGCGCCAACCGCAGCCGCTCATGGCCGACGATCGCACTGAACGGATAGCCCGGAGTCACGTGTGCACGCCCGCCTTGATCATCGGCACGTGCGGGATGCCGTCGTCGAGGAACTCCTCACCGTCGCGGACGAAACCGTGCCTGCCGTACATCTCCTCGAGATAGGTCTGCGAGTTGATGCGGCACGGATAGTCGCCGACCTCCGCCAAAGCGGCTTGGAGCAGCCGGTTGGTGTGGCCGTGGCCGCGGGCGCCGCGTTTGGTGCAGACCCGCCCGATGCGGAAGCCCTTGTGCCCGCCCGGATGCTCCTCCATCAGCCGCAGCGTCGAGATGACCTCGCCGTCGGGCGTTTCCAACCAGAAGTGCCGGGTTTCGGCGTCCAGGTCGCGGCCGTCCAACTCGGGATACGGGGTGGCCTGCTCGACGACGAACACCTCGACGCGCAGCTTGAGCAGCTCGTAGAGCGTCGCGGCGTCCAGGTCCTTGGCCCAACTGCGGCGCAGCGCAACCGTCATCGGGCCGTCACCGACTCATTCAATTTCAGTACCTTGGTGCCCCACGACCAGACCTCCTCGAACAGCGCCGGTTCATTCGACAATGCGGTGCCGAGCGACGGCACCATCTCCTTGAGCTTGGGCAACCACGTCGGATAGCGGTCGGGAAAACAGCGCGCCATGACGTCGAGCATCGCAGGCACCGCCGTCGACGCGCCCGGCGAGGCACCCAGCAGCCCGGCGATCGTGCCGTCGGCGGCAGCCAACACCGAGGTGCCGAAATCCAACACGCCGCGCCCGCCCTTGACCCGACGGATCACCTGCACCCGCTGTCCGGCCACCTCCAGCTGCCAGTCGGAATCGACTGCGCCGGGCATGAATTCGTGCAGCGCATGCACCCGTTCGGAATCCGGCTGCACCAGCTGGGCGATCAGATACTTGACGAACTTGGTCTGCGACGCGGCCGCGGTAACCATCGGCATCAGGTTGTTCGGCCGCACCGACAGCGGCAGATCGGTCGGGTTGCCGTGCTTCAAGAACTTCGGTGACCAGGTGGCGAACGGCCCGAACACCAGCCACGGCTTGCCGTTGATCACCCGGGCGTCCAGATGGGAGCCGGCCATCGGCGGCGCCCCCGGCGGCGGCATGCCGTACACCTTGGCGCGGTGCGCGGCGGTCAGCGCGCGCCGGTCGCTGCGCAGGAACGCCCCCCCGACCGGAAAACCCCCGAACCCGGCGGATTCGGCGATGCCCGACTTCTGCAACAGCCCTATCGTGCCGCCACCCGCGCCGACGAACACGAACTTGGCGTTGCACTTTCGCGTCTCCCCGGTACGGCGGTTGGCGACCGTAAGTGTCCAGCTGCCGTCGGACTGCTGTTCCAGACGTCGCACTTCGTGGCCGAACAGAGTGGCCATGCCCTGTACGGCGCCGTGGCTGATGAGCTGTCGCGACAGCGCCCCGAAGTCGACGTCGGTGCCGTCCTGCGCCCAGGCCAGCGCGATCGGCTCGGCAGCACAGCGGCCCTGGGCCATCAGCGGTAGCCGCCTGCCGAATTCGTCGCGGTCCTCGATCAGCTCCAGTGAGGCGAACAGCGGATTGCCGACGAGCGCGTCGTGCCGCCGTTTCAGGTAGCCGACGGGTCCTGCGCCGCGCACGAAACTGACGTGTGGGATCGGGTGCAGAAAGCTGCGGGCGTCGGGCAGCAGCCCGTTTTCCACGGCGTACGCCCAGAACTGCCGGGTCACCTGGAACTGCTCGTTGACCTGGACCGCCTTGCTGATCTCGATCGAACCGTCCGGGCGTTCCGGCGTGTAATTCAGCTCGCATAGCCCGGCGTGCCCGGTGCCCGCGTTGTTCCACGCGTAGCTGCTCTCGGCCGCCGCCGCGTCCAACCGCTCGACCAGGGTGATCGACCAATCCGGCGCCACCTGCCGCAACAGCGCGCCCAGCGTGGCGCTCATGATGCCAGCGCCTACCAGCACGACGTCGGTCTGTGCGGTCTTCGGGTCAGACATCGCTGTTCAGGCTATCCCGCCGGAGTCGGCCCGGGTCGATCCGGGCGCGCCGTTAAGGTGGCTGTTGTGCCTGGATGGGAGCCCGACGTGCTGCCTGGCTATTGGCAGCAGACGTTTCAGCTCGGCCCGGATCCGGACGGCGAGGGCCACCTGGTCGCCACGTTGGTGCGCCGCGGCGAGGCCGACCCGTCCGCGAAACACGCCGTGCTGCTGGTGCACGGGTTCACCGACTACTTCTTCAACACCGACCAGGCCGACCACGCCGCCGCCAGAGGCTTCGCCGTCTACGCGCTCGACCTGAACAAGTGCGGGCGGTCGTGGCGCGAGGGCCAGACGCCGCACTTCACCACCGACCTGGCCCGCTACGACGACGAACTCGAGCAGGCGCTCGACGTGATCGCGCGGGAGTCGCCCAAGGCCGCCATCCTGGTCAACGGGCACTCCACCGGCGGCCTCGTCGTCGCGCTGTGGCTGGACCGGGTGCGGCGCCGCGGTGACACCGCCAGGCGGCACATCGCCGGTCTGGTCCTCAACAGTCCGTGGCTGGATCTGCAGGGCCCCGCGATCCTGCGCGCCGCGCCCACCGGCGCCGTGATCGGCGCCATCTCCCGGGTCCGCAAGACGCGGGTGCTGAGGTCGCCGACAGAGGGCGGTTACGGCGCGACGCTGCACCGGGAGTACGGCGGCGAATTCGACTACAACCTGGCGTGGAAGCCGATCGGCGGGTTCCCCGTCACGTTCGGCTGGCTGCACGCGATCCGCCGGGCGCACGCCAGGTTGCATCGCGGTCTCGACGTCGGCGTGCCCAACCTGATCCTGCGGTCCGACCGCAGCGTGCGCGAAGCCAGGGATCCGGACAAGATCCAGCGCGGCGACGCGGTGCTCGACGTCAGGCAGATCGCGCGCTGGGCGGGCTGCATCGGCAACCACTCGACGATCGTGCCGATCGCCGACGCCAAGCACGACGTCTTCCTGTCGGTGCCCGAGTCGCGGCAAGCGGCGTACCGGGCACTCGACCAGTGGCTGGATTGGTATCTGGCCGAAACCACCGATGCACCAACCCGATCCGAACGAGGGTGATCATATGAGCCATTTCGACATCGCGATCATCGGCACCGGCTCGGGTAACTCGATTCTCGACGAGCGCTACGCCGACAAGCGGGTGGCGATTTGCGAACAGGGCACCTTCGGCGGCACCTGCCTCAACGTCGGCTGCATCCCGACGAAGATGTTCGTCTACGCCGCCGATGTCGCGGGAAGCGCCAGGGAGTCAGCGCGATTCGGCGTCGACGCACACGTCGACGCGGTGCGGTGGACGGACATCGTCTCGCGGGTGTTCGGCCGCATCGACCCGATCGCGCTCGGCGGCGAGAACTACCGCCGGTCCTCACCGAACGTGCAGGTGTTCGCCAGCCACACCAGGTTCCGGCCGACGCTGCCCGACGGCCGCTACGCGTTGCGCACCGACGACGGCGACGAGTTCACCGCCGATCAGGTGGTGATCGCCGCCGGGTCCCGCGCCGTGGTGCCCGACGCGGTGGCCGAATGCGGGGTACCGCACCACACCAGCGACACGATCATGCGCATCGCCGAGGTGCCTGAACACCTCGTCATCATCGGCGGCGGATTCGTGGCTTGTGAGTTCGCCCATGTCTTTTCGTCGCTCGGCAGCCGGGTGACGATGTTGATCCGCGGCAGTTCGCTGCTGCGCGGGCACGACGACGACATCACGATGCGCTTCACCGACCTCGCCAGCCGCAAGTGGGAGATCCGCAACCACCATGAGCTGGCCGACGCCCGCGCAGTCGGCGAGGGGGTGGAGATCCGGTGCACGGACGGCTCGACGGTGCGCGGCGACGTGCTGCTGGTGGCGACTGGCCGGGTGCCCAACGGCGATCTGCTGGACGCCGAACACGCGGGTGTGAAGGTGAACGCGGGCGGTCAGGTGGTGGTAGATCAGTTCCAACGCACCTCGGCACGCAACATCTTCGCGCTTGGCGACGTGTCGTCGGACTATCAACTCAAGCACGTAGCCAACCACGAGGCCCGCGTCGTCAAGCACAACCTGTTGCAGGGCTGGGACGACACCGAGGCGCTGATGCCGTCGAACCACCGGTATGTGCCGTCAGCGGTGTTCACCGAACCGCAGATCGCCAGCGTCGGGCTCACCGAAAACGAGGCCAGGGCAAAGGGTTTCAACATCAAGGTGAAGGTCCAGGACTTCGGTGACGTGGCGTACGGCTGGGCGATGGAGGACACCACCGGCATCGCGAAGATCATCGTCGACGATGACACCGGGCTGCTACTCGGCGCGCACATCATGGGACACCAGGCGTCGTCGCTGATTCAGCCCCTCGTCCAGGCGATGGCGTTCGACCTGCCGGCTCAGGACATGGCCCGCGGCCAGTACTGGATCCACCCGGCGTTGCCCGAGGTGGTCGAGAACGCGTTGCTGGCGCTATGCGGCGAGCCGCCGTGGCCGCCGTCGAAACGCCACTAGTCCAGGGCTGCGGCCCAACGCTTTTCGACCTGCCCGAAGCGCCACACCGCCACGGCGATCAACCATGCCGCGAGGAACAGCCCGACGATCATGAAGCCGACGAACTCGAGGTTCGCCGACGCGATCGCGGCCAGCGGACCCGAGTGGATGCCGAACCGCTCGGCCACCAGACCCGAGAGCAGGATGACGCCGATCACCAGCGCGACGATCACCGACAGCACCGTCACGGTGAGGTTGTAGTACACCTTGCGGACAGGCTGCAGGAACGCCCACCCGTAGGCCCGCGACATCAGGATGCCGTCGACCGCGTCGAACAGGCTCATGCCCGCGGCGAACAGCACCGGCAACACCAGGATGGCGTACCAGGGCAGCGTGAACGCCGCCGTTCCCGCGGCGAGCACCAGCAGCGCCACCTGCGTTGCGGTGTCGAAGCCGAGGCCCATCAGCAGGCCGACCGGGTACAGGTGCCACGGCTTGCTGACCCGGCGCATCACCCGGGCGAAGATCCTGGCCAGAAACCCGCGGCTGGCGAGTTGCCGCTCGAGTTCGGCCTCGTCGAGGTCGCCGCTGCGCATCCGGCGGAACACCTTGGCGATGCCCACCGCCGCGAACAGGTTCGACAGCCCGATCAGGATCAGGAAGGTGCCTGCCACCAGTGAGCCGATGAGGCCGAGCGTCTGCAGCAGTGGCGAACCCTCGTCCTGCACCGGCCCCACCACCGCGCGCACGCCGATGGCCAACAGGAACGCCAGCCCGAACACGACGCTGGAATGCCCCAGCGAGAACCAGAATCCCGCCGACAGCGACCTGGTGCCCTCGCCCACCAACTTGCGTGTGGTGTTGTCGATGACGGCGATGTGATCGGCGTCGAAGGCGTGGCGCACCCCGAGCAGGTACGCGGTCACACCGAGTCCGACGCCGAACACCCCGGCCGATCCCAGGGTGATGTGCTGCGGCGCCACCCCGAAGACCAGCACACCCCAGCCGAACAGGTGCAGCGCGGAGACCACGCCGCCCATCGCGGTGATCGTGGTCCAGTCCGTACGGTCGAATCGCTTGATTTCAGGCTGTTCGACGACGGTCATGGGGCGAGCCTATGCCGTCGTCCGTTCATCTGTCTAGATGTTCAGATGATCATGCCAACGGGTCGGCGCTTGGTGGCCGTGACCAACAGATACTCGACGTTCCACACGCCACTCTGTCAGCAAAGCAAGTGAGTCGCGATCCAGGGCGTCGACACGGTCAGGCTGTCGGATTACGCACTGCCTCTTCGTCCTATGGATGAAAAGCAGATGCCCAAAAACGTGAATCAGGAGAACGCAATGAACATCATGAAACTCGACGACAGCGCACGCCAACTCCTCGGGTCCGGCCCGGCAACACTGGTGACGATCAATCGCAACGGCAGCCCGCAAGTCAGCGTGGTCTGGGTGGCGGTGCAGCGTACAGCCGACGGCGGCGATGAGCTTGTCACCGCTCACCTGCTGGAGCATCAGAAGATCCGCAACATCCGACGTGATCCCCGCGTCGCGGTGACCATCGTCTCCACCGACCGCAGTGGGCCGCAGACGCCCTACCTGTCGATCAAGGGCACGGCGCGCGTCGAGGAGGGCGGTGCTCCAGAACTGCTCGACGATATCGCCACAACGATATTCGGCCCCGACACTGATTTCCCGCCGCCCGACGCACCGCCCGGATACCTGACTCGCATCACAATCGAGAAGGTAGGCGGGGTAGGCCTGTGGGCGCCCCGAACATAGCTGCCAGCCGGTATGGGCTTGTACCCGCAACTGAGGTCCTGGCACAAATCCATTGATGCGCGGTCAACACTTCGCAAGTCAACGTACGGTCGCTCAATGATCTACCAGTGGTTGGTACGCAAGCAGGCCCCCGCAAGTTGGCAGCGACTATCTGATCAGCGTATTGATGAACTACCACTCGCGGAAAACGTCCACTTCGTCTTCTTAGGCGACCATCCCCTCGCAGCTGATCTACGGGGTTCCGACGAGCTCCGCGCATGGCTGCGCAACCAACTTTTCCACCGCTTACCACGACTGCGCTTCGAAGTGGAAGACATGGTTGTCGAGGGCCCCCCGTGGTCTACGCGGGTAGCCACTCGCTACGTCGCGATGCAGGACGAGCGGGTGGTCTATCGCAGCACGACATTCGCTCGTGTCGTTTGGGGCAAGCTTGTCGAGGAGCGCATTTTGCCCGACACGCAAGCGTTGGCAGCCGTTCTGCAGTAAAGAAGGTTTCCCGCCGCGAGCAGTGTGCGATGCAACGCATGCGCGTTATCGGCGGCACCGTCGCGAAATTCGGTCGTCACACGCTATAGCTTTACCGAAGCTGCCGTCTTGTTATGGGCGAATGCGCGCGTTGGTGGGGTCGTAGAGCGGCTTGGTCGACACCGAGATCAGATACAACTGGCCGCCCACGTTCACCTGGTAGCTGCCCGCGTTGATCCAGTCGATGGTAACGACCGAATTGTCGGACGCGCGTAGATACGCCAGCCCGACGCAGGACCCGGTCGTCTCGCCCCACGCCGCGGACGTCACCTGGCCGGCGACCTCGCCGTCACGGATGACCAACTCGCCGCCCCACAGCATGGCGTCGGGCGAATCCACCTTGAAGCCCACCAGTTTCTTGCGCGGGCCTTCGGCCTTGGCCTTCTCGACGGCTTCACGGCCGAGGAACCCGATATCCGATTTCAGCTTGCACGCGAACAACAAACCGGCCTCGACCGGGTTCTCGCTCGGGGTCAGCTCCCTGCCGAACGCGCGGTACCCCTTCTCCAGGCGCAGCGACTCGATCGTGTAGTAGCCGCCGCGGCCCGCGCCCGCTTCGATCAGGTCTTCGTACACGCCGACGGCGAACTCCGCGGGAACATAGAGCTCCCAACCCAATTCGCCGACGTACGTGATCCGGGTGGCCCGCACGGTGGCGTAGCCGAGCGAGATCAGTCGGCTGGTGCCGAACGGAAACCCGTCGTCGGAGAGGTCAGCCGACGTGAGCGAGGACAACAGATCCCGGGACTTCGGCCCCATCACGCCGAACACCGCGTACGCCGAGGTCACGTCGACCAGTGCGGCGTTCGCACCGTCGGGCAGGCTTTTTCGGATGTGGTCCTTATCGCGTTCGGTGGTAGCCGCGCTGGCCACGATCAGGTATTCCTCGGCGCCGGTGCGAGTGACGGTGACGTCGGACTCGTAGGTGCCCCGCGCGTTGAGCATTCCGGTGTAGACCGACGTGCCGATGTCGACGGCCACGTCGGCAGTGCACAGCCACTGCAGCGCCGTCTCGGCGTCGCGCCCGACGAGCAGGTACTTCGAGAACGAGGTCTGGTCGAACACCGTGACGCCCGTGCGGGTGGTGGCCTGCTCGGCGGCCGACCACGGCAGCCAGTTCGGCTTGCCCCAGGTGTATTCGATCGTGGGCTCCACGCCGTCGGGCGCGAAGAAGTTGGCCCGCTCCCAGCCCATCTTGCTGCCGAAGTTCGCGCCCGCGGCTTGCAGCAGGTGATGTACCGGTGACCGGCGGAACGGTCTGGCGGTGGTCATTTCGCGGTTGGGCCACGGGATTTCGTAGTGGATGCCGAGCACCTCGGCGACCCGGTCACGCAGCCACCGGTTGTTGCCGTTGAACGGCGCGAACCGGCGGATGTCGACGCCCGTCAGATCGCTGGTCGCCGCGCCGTTGACGATCCACTCCGCCAAGGCACGGCCGGCACCGCCTGCGGTCGCGATCCCGACGGAGTTGAACCCGGCGCCGACGAAGAAGTTGGCGACCTCGGGCGCTTCGCCGAGGATGAACTGGTTGTCGGGGGTGAAACTCTCCGGTCCGTTGTAGAACTTCTTGATACCCGTCGCCTCGAGGGCGGGAATGCGCAGCAGTGCGCTGTTCATCAGAACCTCGAAGTGGTCCCAATCTTCGTCCAGGAGTTGGAATTCGAACGGGTAGGGAATCGCGTCGGGCGCCACCCACGGCTTGGCTTCCGGTTCGAAGCCGCCGACGACCAGGCCGCCGACCTCCTCCTTGAAGTACGTGTAGCCGTCCGGGTCACGCAGGATCGGCAGATCGGGGTGCACACCGTCGATGTGCTCGCTGACCACGTAGAAGTGCTCGGCCGAATGCAGGGGCACGTTGACGCCGGCCATCGCGCCCACCTGTTTGGCCCACTGGCCGGCGCAGTTGACGACGATTTCCGCCTCGATGTCGCCGTGCTCGGTGCGGACGCCGGTGGCACGGCCGCCGGCGGTGAGAACGTCTGTGACTCTGACTTTTTCGATGATGCGAGCGCCACGCATCCTGGCGCCTTTGGCCAGCGCGAAGGTCAGGTCGGTGGGGTTGGCCTTGCCGTCGCCGGGCAGCCAGATCGCTCCGACGAGATCGTCGACGCGCATCACCGGATAGTGCTCGAGCGCCTCTTCACCGGTGAGCAGCTCGCATTCCATGTCGAACGCGGCGGCGTTGGCGGCGGTGCGCCGCAACTGGATCATCCGGTCCTCGGTGCGCGCGACCGTCACTCCCCCACACTGCTTGTAGCCCGCCGAAAGCCCGGTCTCGGCTTCAAGTTCGGCGTAGAGCTGCGTGGAGTACTGCACCAACCGGGTCGCGCTTTCCGACGCGCGCAGTTGACCCACCAGCCCCGCGGCGTGCCACGTTGTGCCGCACGACAATTGGCCCTGTTCGAGCAGCACAACGTCGGTGATGCCGAGCTTGGTCAGATGATAGGCGACGCTGGTGCCGATGACGCCGCCGCCGATGATGACGACGTGGGCGCGGTCGGGAACCGAAGGGGTGGCCATGTGATCCTCAGTCTTCTGCGTGGGCGTCTTCGAGCAGGCGGTCGATGTGCGGGCTCGTGAATTCGGCGACGGCGGCCTCGTAGCGCTGCATCCCCCAACTCCAGAAGTCGAAGTCGAGTGCGCTGGTGGCACTTTGGATGCAGCCCCACAATGTCCAGCCGTACCTGCCGACAATGCCCTGCAAGTGGGCCCGCGCGGTCTTGTGCCGCAGCCTGCGGCCGTAGTACGTGGCGACGAGGTCGTCGAGCTGATCGGTGGTCAGCCCGCATTCCGCCCAGGTGTTGCCGAGTTCGAAGCACGGATCGTTGTTTCCGGAGTACTCGTAGTCGATGATCCACACCCGCTCGCCGTCTTCGATGAAGTTCTCCGCGAGCAGGTCGTTGTTGCACGGGACGGTGGTCTGATCGATGGCCCTCAGCGCGTCGCGGATCCGGCAGAAGGTGTCCGCGTACTCCAGATAGTCAGACGGCATCTTGAACCCGTTGTCGAGCACGGTCTTCAGATACGACGGTTGCCGCTCGAACATGTCGAAGCGGTTGCGGAACCGCGGTCCCGAGTGCAGTGCGCGACAACCCGCGGCCACTTTCGCGAGCACCTCAGGGCGCTGAAAGTCCGCGTTGGACAACGTCTTTCCGTTCAGGTAGCCCAGCAGCAGGATGCCGAGGTCGGGGCGGTAGTCGATCACCGGGGCGCCGACGCCCGCCCGCTCGGCGGCAACGGAGTTGTGGTACTCGTCATCGCGGTCGATGGCCAGGAAGTTGTTGGAGGTGTCGACGCACCGGGCGACGTAGACGCCGCCCGGCGTGGTGACCTTGACGTTGCAGTTCGTCAGCCCGCCGGACAGTTCCTGCAGTTGCCGCGGCCGACCGGCCAGCGCCGGGATCTCGTCCAGCAGCGCGTCGAGTTGCGCGTCGGTCGACGGGAACGGCATCGGTTCACTGTAACGCCGGCTCGGTTAAAGGTCTAGACTATTGCCATGCCGCCGGCCTCTGTAGTCATCGACACGTGGTTGCGCAGTGACCGGCCCGCGGTGGTGTTCGACTTCAACGGCACGCTGTCCGACGACGAGCACATCCTGTTCGACATCTTCCGCGAGCTGTTTCGGGCCCACCTCGGCTGGGCGATGACGGCGCAGGACTACCGCCGCGACCTGCTCGGGCGCAGCGACAGGGAGATCATCGAGCACGCGGTGCGGTTGCACGGCCGCGGCACCGACGCCGAGGTGGCCGAGCTGCTGCGGCTGCGGCAGGGCGCGTACAAGCAGCAGGTGGCCGACCACAACCCGATCGGACCTGCCGCGGCCGATTTGGTGAAACTGTTGGTGGACAACGGCATACCGGTGGGCATTGTCACCGGCGCGCAGCGTGACGACGTCGAGGCGGTGCTCGCCGCCAGCCCCACCGGCGAGTGGATCAGCTTTGTGATCGCGGAAGAAGACGTCGCCAACGGCAAACCGCATCCGGAGGGCTTCCTTTCCGCGGCGGCCGAACTCGGCCGCAGCCCCGGCGATGTGCTGGTGTTCGAGGACTCGGTGCCCGGCGTGCGGGCGGCGGTGGCGGCGGGCATGCACTGTATCGCGGTGTGCGCGGCCGATCCCGGCTCCGAGTTGACCGCCGCGGCGCCCGCCATCGTCACCGCGCTGTCCCCCGCGCTGATCGAAACGCCGCTCATCCGCTGGCGTCGCGGGCAGGCGAACCCGGTTCCACCCGCGACTTGATGCGGATGCGGGCCCGGTCGGAGCGGTGGTAGTCGCGGGAGAATTCGACCGCGACACCGTCGTCGGTGAACGACGTTCTGGTGATCAACAACAGCGGGCTGCCCGGTGCGACGCCCAGAATCTCGGCCTGCTGGTCGTTGGCCTGTGTCGCCTCGAGTTCCTCGTCGGCCGAGTACGGGGATGCGCCATAGTCACGCATCGCCGCGTACAGCGAGCCGGTGAGGTCGGCGGACAGCAGGCCGGGAAAGACCGCGGCGGGCAGATACGCCTCCTCCAGCACGATCGGCTCACCGTTGGCCAGTCGGGCGCGCAGGATCTCGTGCACCTGTGCGCCGCGCGCGAGGCCCAGTGCCTGCCGGACGTCGGTGCCTGCGCGGCGGGTCGTCGCCCGCAGCACCTGGGCGCCCGCCTGGACGTGGATGCGGCGCATCTGCTCGGTGAAGCCGGGCAGGCTGGCATGGTCGAACTCGAATCTCGGTGCGGCGACGAAGTTTCCGCCGAACCGGCCGCGCCTGCGGTCGATGAGCCCCTTGGCTTCGATGGCACTGAGCGCCTGGCGCAACGTCATCCGGCTGACGCCGAGCGCGTTGGCGATCTCCACCTCGGCGGGAAGCTTGTCGCCGGGCGCCAACCGGCGCGACACGATCAGCTTCTCGAGCCAGCCGCCGATCCTGGTATGGGCGGGCTCTCCGGAATCGGCCAAGTCGGGGCGATCCGCGAGCAGCGGATCAGCCATCGTCAACACGCGCATAACCTAAGGCCTCAGCCGTGCCGGGCGCCGATCCGGTGCAGCAGGTCGTGCACGATTTCGTCCTCGAGCCGGTAGCTGACCAGCCGGCCGACGCGCGTCGAGGATACCCACCCCTGCTGCCTGAGCACCCGCAACGCCTGGGAGACGGCGTTCTCCGACCGGCCGAGCACCGCCGCGAGGTCGCCGACGCAGATGCCGGGAGCGCGGTGCAGGACCAGCAGAATTTCCAGCCGGTTCGGATCGGAGAGCAGGTCGAACCGTTGCGCCCAACCGGAGGTGTCGACGTCGGCGAGGGCCGTCGATGCCCGCCGCACCGTCGTCTGATCACCGGAGTGCGTCATTCGTCAAGGCTAATCCCTCGACCGGATCAGACGGCGCAACTACTCAGGTGGCTAGGCTCGAAGCTTGTGGTCACCTTGGACCGCCTGGTCAACGTGCTGGGGAACTTCGGTGTTCGGCTGAGGTTCTGCCCGATACCGCGCAGCACGGAATTGCGCAGTGTCATCCTGCACGAACGCACCGAGAATCGCGTCGATGTCGGCGACGTGCTGCTGGGTGTCGGCGCCCGCACCGTGAAGGAGGCGGTGCGGTGGGCGGCCGCAGCGCATGCGGTGGTGGTGTTGTTCCGCGGCGACGACGAGGACAGCGCCTTCGAAGGCCTGGCCGAGGGTGTGGCTGTGATGGTGGTGGACCCCGCGATGTCGTGGAGCGAGTTGGCCGCCGTCGTCTACGGATTGGTGCTGGAGGGCCGGGAAACCGAATCCGGCCGCGGCCCAACAGACTTGTTCGCGCTCGCCGACAGCCTCGCGGAGGCCACCGGCGGCGCAGTGACCATCGAGGACAGGCTGACGAGGGTTCTCGCGTATTCACGGATGCAACGACACGCCGACCCGGCGCGAGTGCAGACCATCCTGGATCGTCAGGCGCCTGCACGGCTGCGCGAATTCTTCGATGCCCAAGGGGTTTCCGCGCATCTGGCCGCCTCTGATCAACCGCTGTTCGTCGGACCCGACTCCGATCACGGTGTGACCGGGCGGATGGTGGTGGCGGTGCGCTCCGGTCGTGAACTGATCGGGTCGGTGTGGGTGGCGTGCGGCGCGCCGCTGCAGGGCGACGCGCTCACCGCGTTGGCCGACGGGGCGCGCACCGTGGCGCTGCATCTGTTGCGGTCACGCGCGAGTGCCGATTTGGAACGCCAAGTGGAGTCCGACCTGGTGATCCGGTTGCTGGAGGGCAGCGCGGATGCGGCCACCGCGGCCAGCCGACTGGGGCTGCCGCGGGGTCTGTTGCGCGTGATCGCGCTGCAGGCGGTCATCGGAGCCGACCGGGATGCCGCCCTGCTGCTGGCATTCGACCGTGCCACCGCCGGTTTCGGCTGGTCTCGACCCGGACGCAGCGCGCTGGCAGGCAACACGGTGTACACCGTGTTGCCTGGCGAACAGTCGGAGACGGCCCGGCGGTGGGTCGCGGGTCTGCACGCGGCGCTGCCAGACGGCGCGACGACGCTGGCCGGAATCAGTGGCCCTACCGGAATCGCCGACCTCGTCGCGGCGCGCCAGGAGGCCGACGAGTGCTTGGCCCTACATGTTGGGTGCGCGACGGGCACACCGCCGCCCGCGTATGACGAGTCCTGGGACGACATCCTCTTGCAACGGTTGCGTACGGCGGCCCGGTCGGGTCGCGCACCGGACCGTGGCCCCGTCGCCGAGTTGCGCCGCCACGACCGCGAGAACGCCACCGATTACGTCGTGACCCTTCGGGCATGGCTCGAGGCTCAGGGCGATCCTGTCGCGGCAGGCAAGCGGTTGGGGGTGCACGAAAACACCGTGCGGTACCGGTTGCGCAAGATGAGCGAGATCACCAGCCTTCCACTGGACGACGCCAAAAAACGGTTGGCGATGATGATCGAACTGGCGGCCGTCGACACCCCCTGACGGTCCCTGTCGACGGTTGTCGGAACCGAACAAAGCGCGCGGGTGTCATTGTCCGGCCCGGGCAAGCCTGCCTGTCTGCGTCTCCCCCACCCTGGAATCAAGACGAAGTGTGATGGGAGATGACGGTGGTGGATCGAGGCAAGTCGTGGATCGGGCGGGCGGCACTGGCAGTCGGCCTTGTCGGTGTTCTTCGCGGAGTTGCGATGCCGGTCCCGACGACAGGGACAGCGGTGCTGATCGGTCTTGGCGGACTGGCAGCTGTGGTCGCGCTATGGTCGTTGCTCGCGGTCGATCCGACCTACGACTTCGTCACGCTGGCGATCATCGGAGCCGCGTTGTTCGTCTCGCCATGGGTCGGTGGATTCGTCACCCACGACCTGGCCATGACGGCCTGGGTCGTCGGCGCGTTGATCACGGCGCTCGGTGTGATCGGTTACCGACGACGCGAGCACATCGGCCTGACGGAGACCGGGCCAAGCGATGCGGCTTCGCGGTACGACACGCGGTTTCGCCTGGCTCGCTGGTAGGTCGGGAGCAATGAAGTTTCAACGAGGGAGGTTTGTGATGGCCGGCGCCGAACGCATCGACGGCGGGCCGCGATCGGTGATCGTGATCGGCGCGGGCATCGTCGGGTTGTCGACGGCGTGGTTCCTGCAGGAGCGCGGGATCGAGGTGACGGTCGTCGACCGCAGCGGAGTGGCGGCGGGCGCGTCGTGGGGCAACGCCGGATGGGTTTCGCCGGCCTTGACGATTCCGTTGAACTCGCCCGCGGTGCTGCGTTACGGACTGCGTGCGCTGCTGGATTCGTCGTCCCCGCTGCACATCCCTCTCACCACCGACTCGTCACTAGCGGTCTTCTTGATGCAGTTCGCCCTGAACTGCAGGCGGTCGTCGTGGAATCGGGCGGTACGGGCGGGTGTCCCACTCAACGAGGATTGCGTAGAAGCGTTCGACGTCCTCGTCGCCAACGGTGTCGACGCGCCGGTGACCGATGCCCCGATCACCGCCTTGTTCCGCACTACAGACGAAGCCGAGCACATGCTGCGAGAGCTTCGTCAGCTCGAGAAGGCAGGCCAGACAATCGATGTCACGGCCCTGTCCGGTGCAGCACTGCGCGACCACGTGCCGCTCGCGTCGCGGGCGATCACCGCCGCGCTGAACGTCAACGGGCAACGATTCGTCGACCCCGGCCGCTTCGTTCACGCCCTCGGCCGCGCGGTCACGGAGCGCGGAGCGCCGATACGGACGCTGGAAGTCAACGGGGTGTTCAGTTCGGGCAACGGTGTCAAGGTGTACCCGCGCGGCGGCGCGCCGTTGACCGCCGACGCGGCCGTGATCGCCACTGGCGCATGGCTTCCGAGATTGGCGGGGGGTCGAGTCCGCGTGCCCGTGCAGGCGGGTCGCGGCTATTCGTTCACCGTGCCCGTCGACCGCCCCGTCCTCGGCCCGATCTATCTGCCGGACGTGCGGGTGGCGTGCACGCCATATAACGGTGCGCTGCGGGTGGCGGGCACCATGGAGTTCCGCGACCCCGTCGCGCCGGTGATACCGGACCGGGTGGGCGCGATCGTCGCCTCGGCCAGCCCGTTGCTGGACGGCGTGCGGTGGGACGAGCGCAGCGACATCTGGGTGGGTTCCCGCCCGGTCACCCCCGACGGCAGGCCGCTGATCGGCGAAGTGTCGCGCGGAGTCTACGTCGCAGGCGGGCACGGCATGTGGGGGCTGGCACACGGCCCGGTAACCGGACGCCTACTGGCAGAACAGATTTCCACCGGAAAACAACCCGAGAGCTTGCGCGAATTCGACCCGCTGCGCCGGGTCGGCCGCTGAGCATTTCGAACCTGGCCCCCATTGAGGGGCTCGCGAGTCGTCAGGGGCGGCGCTGATGGCTGGGCCCGCCCCTGGCGACAACCTCTCATCTTGGAAAGGAGTCATCAATGACTGCGACACAACGTGTTTGGATTTCACCGCAGGCCTACGAGCGCCTGCATCGCGAGCTGGCGACCCTTCGGCAACTGTCAGCGGGATCGGTCGACGATGACACCGACGAGAACGCCGCCGCGGTGAAGCGCAGTTGGCAGTCCCGCATCCAACAGATTCACGATCTGCTGCTCAACGCGGTCGTCGGTGAGGATCCACCCGACGACGGGGTCGCCGAACCCGGCATGGTCGTCACCATCCGCTACGACGACACCGGCGATACCGAGACGTTCCTGCTCGGTGTCCGCGGCGCCGAATACGGCGATATGGAGGTGTACTCCGTGCAGTCGCCGCTCGGCGCGGCCATCGCGGGCGCCCGGGTCGGCCAGCGGTGTTCCTACACGTTGCCCAGCGGCGTCACGCTGACCGTCACGTTGCTGCGCGCCGTGCCGTACGGCATGCACAGCGCGGAGGTGAACTAGGTGCCCGAGGTAACCGCGTTGCAGCGATGGGAATCGGACGGCGGAGCGGTGCCTAGGCCCTCTCGCCCGTCATCGGTCCCACCGCGATCAGTCGCCGGCCGTCGGAAGTTCGACGACCAGCGTCGTACCCGATGGCGAACTGCTCACCGTCATGGTCCCGTTCAGTGCCTCGACGCGATCGCGGAGGCCGAGAAGTCCTGAGCCTCGGGATAAATCGGCTCCGCCGATGCCGTCGTCTGATACGACGGCGCGGATGAGTCCATCAGTCCCGTCCACCTCGACGACGGCGCGCGCAGCCTGCGCATGTTTGGCGACGTTCGTCAGCGCTTCAGCGACAACGTAATAGACCGCGATCTCAATTCGCTCCGCAGGACGTTTGGAGATCCGCACGGCGACTTCGACTGGCAGCGGGGCGCGGTCTCCGAGCGTCCGCAACGCCGATGCCAGCCCCGCACGTGACAGCGCGACGGGGTGGATACCGCGGGATAGTTCACGGATCTCGTTGAGGACGTCTTCGAGCCCGGACGCCACGTCGCGGAACAAGTCTGTGAGCTCTGGTGGGACCTCGGCTTCGTGCGAGCGCATCTTGAGGGCCAGGGCCACCAGCCGTTGCTGTGCACCGTCGTGAAGGTCGCGCTCGATCCGACGCCTACTGGCATCTCCTGCAGCGACTACGCGCGCCCGGGATTCGATCAGGGCAGCGCGCGTCTGGGCGTTCACGATAGCTGCGGCGACCAACTCGGTGATCTGGGACAGCCGTTCCATCGTCTCCGTCGGGATTTCACGGTGTTGTGTCCAGCAGGCGAACATCGCGCCCCAAATCCGGCCGTCCACGAGGATCGGCGTCCCCACTGCGCTTCGCAACCCGTTTCGGTGGGCGAACCCCGCGATCGGCCCGCTCGCGTTGGCGTAGCTCATCCACTCCGGCCTGCCGCTATCTCTGATCTTCGTCGCGAGGTTCTCGCCTCCCAACTTCAGCCGATCCTTCAGCAGCGACGGCGCCTGCACGCTTCCGCCGGCGGCGAGGTAGGTGAATGATGCGTCGAGTTCGTAGCGGCCTACCAGTGTCAAGTCGGCGCCTAGCAAGTCCGCGATCTCGGCCGCCACGGTGATGAATACCTCGCCCGGGGCGGCGCCATGCGCCACGACCGTCGCGACCTTGCGCAACGCGGCCTGCTCCACTCGTCGCACACTGTCCGTGATGTCCCGGGCCGCTGCGGCGATGAGACCGTTTGCGTCGGGCTGAGGGCGGCAGTTCCACTGCAGCCAACGAACGGAACCGTCCCGGCAGATGCAGCGATTCTCGAACTGGCGCAATTCATCCCCGCGCGCAAGCACCGTGAACGCAGCGCGTGTGCGCTCCACGTCGTCGGGGTGGACGAAATCGAGCATCGGGCGCGAGAGGAAGTCCTCCATCCTGTGCCCCAACGTTCGCTCGAATGCCGGATTCACCAATCTGAAGTAGCCATCGATACCAAGGCACATCAGATCTGGCGAAAGCTCGAACAGGCTGACCAGCCAGGGCGAACTGCCTTCCGGAGAAGGAACGTCGGGGCGTTGCGACTCACCCACATCTTGATTAACGCCGAAGCGGCCCGGAATCCATTCACTGGACAACGCCGCGGAACGTCGGATTCGCGACGGTGTTCGCGTTTTCACCGACCCCTGGCCGGGCATATCAGGTGCATGAACAAGTTGGCCCGGCTGCGAGATGCGCCACGGCGGATGGTCAGGATTCAGCGGCGCGTCTGGCTGGCCGAGGTTCTGATGTGGCCTGCGGCGATCGTCTCCGGTGTGCTGGCGCTCGGGGGTCTGCTGTACGTCCTGCGGCGCCGCGCCCCAGAAGGGCGACATGTGATGCCGGAGACGCCGGGCAGCCACGAGACCGGCACCGTGCATGTCGAGCCCGACGGCAGCCTCTCCGCTGCGCCCTAGCACACCGCTACGAGGCGAAGGCTTCCTTGATCTCCTTCGGCCCGAACGGCCACGTGTGCTCGGCCCTGGCGTAGATGAGGAATGCGATGGCGCCCAGAGCAATCCAGCCTACGGACAGGCCGATCGACAGCCAGCTGGCCGACACATAGATGTACACCCACCCGATCAGCGCGACGACGGTCGGCACCGGGTACAGCCATTGGCGGTACGGGCGTACGAGATTCGGCTGCCGACGACGCAACACGATGATTGCCGCCACCTGCGCCAACGACTGAATGATGACCAGCGTCGCCACCGCCGCGTTGATGATGGTGGTCAATGTGAACAGCGAGCCGATCATCGTGATCACGCCCATCGTCAGCACGCCGGCGGTCGGTAGCTTCAGTTTGGCGTGCAGTTCGCCATAGACCGGCAGGAACACCTTGTCGCGGGCGGCTTCCAACGGGACGCGCGACCCGCCGAGCAGTCCGGCGAACACAGAACCGATGGCAGCCACCACGATCAGCACGGTGATCACCTGCGCGGTGCCCGATCCCCAGGCCTGCTCCAGCACCGTGGACGCGACCGAGGTCGCGGTCTTCAACTCCTCGAGCGGAACGGAACCCAGCACGCCGACCTGCAGCAGGAAATACAGGCTCATGATGCCGACGATCGAGAACACAATCGAGCGCGGGATGGTGCGGCCCGGATCGCGCACCTCGGCACCGAGATACGCCGTGGTGTTGTACCCGAGGTAGTCGTAGATCGCGATGATCAGGCCCGCGCCGAGACCCGCCCAGAACGTGCCGTGACTCCCGAACGCCCCCGGCGTGAACGCGAACGCCTGCGCGCCGTCGAAGTGGGTGAACGCGGCGACGATCGTGCTGAGCACCGCGATCAGCATGATGACGAACAGCACCGTGGTCAGCTTGCCGATCTGCCCGATCTTGCGGAACAACGCCACCATGATCACCAGCGTGATGCCGATTCCGATGATCTTCCCCAGACCGGTGTTGCCGTCGGCGTCGGTCACGCCAGGGATGAGGTAGCCCAGGTACTGCACCAACCCGATCACGCCTGTCGACATGATCAGCGGGATGAAAAGCACTGCGCTCCAGACGAAGAGGAAAGGCATCAGCCGACCAGTGCGGTACTGAAACGCCTCGCGCAGGTAGATGTAGGTACCGCCGGCACCGGGCATGGCCGCGCCGAGTTCGGCCCAGATCAGGCCGTCGGCGAGCGCCAGGATCGCGCCGATGATCCATCCGAACATCGCCTCGGGTCCACCGAACGTCGCGACCATTGCGGGAATGGTGACGAACGGGCCGATGCCACACATCTGCGTCATGTTGATGGCTGTGGCCTGCACCGGGCCGATCTTGCGTTCGAGCGCGGGCTGCCCGGACACCGCCGCTGAGCTGAGGGATGGGGAACTCACGACGCCTCCTTGGTTTGTTAGGAAAGTTTCTTAACATAGAATCGCCGCGTCTGGAAGCGTCGGTGTGTAAATTCCCTGCGACTGGAACGGAGACGGACACGGTGGTGGGTCACGTAGCGCCGCAGGCGGGGACACCGGCGAGCATGCGCGCGCTGAACCAGCGACTGGTGCTGGAGCGGCTCCGTATGTACGGCGAGGCCACCCGACCTCAGATCGCCAACGACACCGGACTGTCGAAACCCACAGTGGGCCAAGCGTTGCTGGACTTGGAGCAGCACGGCCTGGTGCGCGCGATCGGTCGGAGCGCATCAGGGCCTGGCCGCGCCGCGGTCATCTATCGAACCGCCCCTGACGCGGGGCACATCGTCGGTGTCGACATCGGACGCCGGATGATCCGCGTTGCGGTCGCAGACCTCGACGGGTCCGTCGTGAGCCGCGTCGACCAGCCGAACAGGAGTCGCTCAGGCACCGCGCTGCTGCGCACCGCGTGCACATCGGTCGAACACGCCATCACCGAAGCCGGGCTGAAACCGGGCGACATCGTGGTGAGTGTGGTTGGTACACCAGGGATTCCGGATCCTGCGACAGGTTCGGTACACCGCGCGCCGAACCTGCCAGGCTGGGAGCGCAGGGGGTTGCTCGGTGAGTTGGTCGAAGCACTGAGCGCCGGTGGTTCGGAAGTGATTGTCGAGAACGACGCGAATCTCACCGTGGTCGGCGAGCACGCCCGCGGTGCGGCACAGGGCGTCGACGTGGTCGCGTGTCTGACCGTCGGCACCGGCATCGGGATGGGTGTGCTGCTCAACGGCAACCTCTTCCGCGGTGCGCACGGCGCGGCGGGCGAGATCGCCGATCTGCCGTTCGACCGGGTGCCCGCCGGAGTAGCCCAACACCGCCCGGGGCCTGTGGAGACCGCGGCGGCCGCCGAGGCGGTGGTTTCGGCCGCCAACGACGCCGGACTGCGCGACGTGCGGTCGGCGAAGGCGGTCTTCGACCTTGCAAGACGAGGCGATGAGCTGGCTCTGCGCGTCGTCGCTGACGAGGCTGCCAAACTCGCACAGGTGGTTTCGATCGTCACCGCCGTGCTGGACCCTGGCGTGATCGTGTTGGCAGGCGGCATCGGACTCAATGCAGACCTGCTGGCCGAGCCGATCCGCCGCGAATTGGCAACCACCATTCCGGTCGTGCCCGATATCGTCGGCGGGCATCTCGGCGAGGACGCCGTGCTTGTCGGCGCCATCGCATCGGCCAAGGACTCCGCATGGGATCTGGTCTTCGACCGCGTCGTGCGGCGAACAGCAAGCGAGGCCTGACCCCCGTCCCTCGCGAGCAGACCGGGCTCGCGCCCAGTCAGTCCAGGAAGCCGTGCAGCAGCGCGGCCGAACCCGCGACGTGTGCCCGCATCGCCGCAGCCGCACCGTCGGCATCGGCGGCGAGGATTGCGACCACGATGGCCTCATGCTGTTCGTCGGAGTGCGCGATGTTGCGCGGCAACAACGGAATCTGGTCGAGCAACGCGTTGAGCCGCATCCGGTTCTCGGCCACCAGCGGAACCAGCGACGGCGAACCGGCCGCCTCAGCGATGGCCAGATGCAGCCGAGAGTCCAGCCGCCGATAGTCGTCCGGCGGCGCGCCGCGCACATCGGACAGCCGCGACCACAGCACCTCCCGTTCCGCGGCGGTCAGCGTGCGACTGGCCGCCATCCGCGCGGCGCCCACCTCGAGGATCTCGCGCAGGCGCAGCGCGTCGTCGATCTCCTCGCGGGAGACGCGCGGGGCGTCGGTGTGCCGTGGCAGTTCGTCGGCCAAAAACGTGCCGCCATATCGGCCGCGCCGCGACACCAGGTACCCGGCGTCGGCCAGCGATTTGATGGCTTCGCGCACCGTGTCGCGACTGACGCCGAGCTTGGCCGCCAGTTCCCGTTCGGGCGGCAGCGATTCGCCGGGCTGCAGCACACCGAGCCTGATGGTCTGCAGCAGCCGTTCCACGGTGTCCTCGAACGGATTCCCGGGCCGCACCGGACGCAGCAATGCCTCACTCGCCAGCGGAACGTCCGGGTCGACCGACATCACATCGGCGTCACGTAGTGGCCACTGATGCCGCCGTCGACCAGGAAGGTGGCACCGGTGATGAACGACGAGTCGTCGCTTGCCAAAAACGCCACCGCCGCGGCGAGTTCCTCGGGTTCAGCGAACCGGCCCATCGGCACGTGCACCAGACGTCGTGCGGCGCGCTCGGGATCCTTGGCGAACAACTCCTGCAGCAGCGGGGTGTTGACCGGCCCCGGGCACAGCGCGTTGACGCGAATACCGCTGCGCGCGTACTGGACTCCGAGCTCACGTGACATCGCCAGCACGCCGCCCTTGGACGCCGTATAGGAGATTTGCGATGTCGCCGAGCCCATCACCGCCACGAACGACGCGGTGTTGATGATCGAACCCTTCTTGGCGGGCACCATGTGCCGCAGCGCCGCCCGGCAGGACAGGTACACCGACTTGAGGTTGATGTCCTGCACCTTCTGCCAGGCAGGCAATTCGGTCGTCTCGATGACGTCGTCCTCGGGCGGGGAGATGCCCGCGTTGTTGAACGCGATGTCGACGGAGCCGTAGGTGTCGGCGGCCGTGTCGAACAGGTTGTCGACCGCCGCTTCGTCGGAAACGTCAACGGGGACAAACAATCCGTCGAGTTCGTCCGCCGCGGCCTTACCCGCCGTCGGATCGATGTCCCCGACTACGATCGTCGCGCCCTCGGCGTGCATGCGCCGCCCGGTGGCCAATCCGATACCGCTGGCGCCGCCGGTGATGACCGCGACCTTGCCGGCCAGTCGTTGGGTCAGGTCCATCAGGCATCTCCGATCGCGTAGAAGACGTTCTTAGTTTCGGTGAAGGACAGCGGCGCGTCGGGGCCGAGTTCGCGGCCCAGTCCCGACTGTTTGAAACCGCCGAACGGCGTGTTGTAGCGCACCGACGAATGCGAATTCACCGACAGGTTGCCGGATTCCACCGCACGCGAGACGCGCAACGCCCGCGACAGATTGTCGGTCCAGATCGACCCCGACAGCCCGTACGGGGTGTCGTTGGCCAGCGCGATCGCGTCGGCCTCGTCGTCGAACGGCAGCACCGTCACCACCGGGCCGAAGATCTCCTCGGTGACGGTGCGGTCGGTGCGCGACGGGGTCAGCACCGTCGGCGGGAACCAGTAGCCCGCGCCTGACGGGGCCTCACCGCGGAACGCCACTGGTGCATCGTCGGGCACGTAGGACGCGACCGTCTCCCAGTGCGGCTTCGACACCAGTGGCCCCATCTCGGTGTCCTTGTTCCTCGGGTCACCGACCACCACGCCCTTGACGGCCGGTTCGAGAAGTTCCATGAACCGGTCGTAGACATTGCGCTGCACCAGGATCCGGCTGCGCGCGCAGCAGTCCTGCCCGGCGTTGTCGAACACACCGTACGGCGCGGTCGCCGCGGCCTTCTCCAGGTCGCAGTCGTCGAACACGATGTTCGCGCTCTTGCCGCCCAACTCCAGGGTGACGCGCTTGACTTGCGCGGCCGCGCCCGCCATCACGCGGGTGCCGACCTCGGTGGACCCGGTGAACACGATCTTGCGGACGTCGGGATGGCTGACGAAACGCTCCCCCACCACCGAGCCCTTACCGGGCAGCACCTGGAACAGGTCGGCGGGCAGGCCGGCGTCCACCGCGAGTTCACCGAGCCGGATAGTGGTCAACGGCGTCCACTCGGCCGGTTTGACCAGCACCGCGTTGCCCGCCGCCAGCGCCGGCGCGAAACCCCATGATGCGATCGTCATCGGGAAGTTCCACGGCGTGATGACGCCGACGACACCGAGCGGTTCGTTGAACGTGACGTCCAGCCCGCCCGCGACCGGAATTTGCTTGCCGGACAACCGTTCCGGTGCCGCTGAGTAGTACTGCAGCACATCGCGGACGTGGCCCGCCTCCCATTCCGCGTTGCTGATCGGATGCCCGGAGTTGGCGACCTCCAACTCCGCGAGCTCACCCACATGCGCGTCCACCGTCGCGGCGAACGCCCGCAGCGCCGCCGCCCGCTCGGCGGGGGCGAGCGCCGCCCACTTTCGCTGTGCCGCCTTGGCGCGCGCGACCGCGTCGTCGACTTCCGCCTCAGAAGTCTGCTCGACCGTGCGCAGCACCTCCTCGGTCGCCGGGTTGATCACGTCAGATGAAGTCACGCGTCCACTTTCTCCTTTGCATATGCCGCCGCCGCCTCCACCACCGCGGCGAACAGCCGTAGATCATCAAGCCGTTCCTCGGGATGCCACTGCACCGCCAAAACGAAGTTGTCACCGGGGATCTCGACGGCCTCGATCACGCCGTCGCTGTCCTGTGCGCTGATGACCAGTCCCTCGCCGAGCCGGTCGATCGCCTGATGGTGATAGCACTGCGCATCCGACGACTCGCCGATCAGCGACGCCAACCGGGTGCCCGGCACGGTGCGCACCGCCGACGTCGAGAACACCGCGTTGCCCTGCTGGTGATGCGTGTGGCCGATGACGTCGGGCAGGTGCTGATGCAGCGTGCCGCCGAGCGCGACGTTGATCACCTGCGCGCCGCGGCAGATGCCCAGCAGCGGCATGCCGCGCCGGATGGCCCCCTCGGCCAACGCGAACTCCAGCGCGTCGCGCTGCCGGTTGTCCGCCACCGCCTCGTCGGTGGCCGGATGCGGTTGCTGGCCATAGCTTTCCGGGGTGACGTCCCGGCCGCCGGTGATGATCAGCCCGTCCAGCCCGTCGAGGATCCGCGAGGCGATGTCGGCATCGACCGGCTGTGGCGGTAGCAGCGTGGCGACTCCCCCGGCCAGGTTGACCCCTTCGAAGTAGATCGCGGGCAGGAAGCTGGCCCGCACATCCCACACGCCGGTCTGTGCCTGCTGCAGATAGGTGGTGAGACCGATGACAGGTCTGTATCTGCGCGATCCGCCTTCGCTTCTCGCGTCAAAGGCGTTCAAAGCCGCGCACCCTTTCCCAATCCGTCACCGCGCTGTTGTACGCGTTGAGTTCCACCCGCGCGTTGTTCAAGTAGTGCTCGACCACGTCGTCGCCGAACGCCTCCCGCGCCACCTCGGACTTGGCGAACAGCGCCGCCGCTTCGGCCAACGTGGTCGGCAGCCGCTCCGCACCGGATGTATAGGCGTTGCCCTCCAACGCTTCCGGCAGCTCCAACTCGCGTTCGATACCGTACAGTCCACCCGCGATCAGCGCCGACACGGCGAGGTACTGGTTCACATCGCCGCCAGGCGCCCTGTTCTCCATCCGCATCCCGTGTCCGTGGCCGACGACGCGCAGCGCACACGTGCGGTTGTCAAGACCCCACGCGATCGCCGTCGGCGCGAAGCTGCCCTCGACGAACCGCTTGTAGGAGTTGATGTTCGGCGCGTAGAACAGCGTCAGCTCCCGCATGGTGGCCAACTGTCCCGCGATGAAGCTGCGGAACATCGGCGACATCCCGAGTTCATCCTGGTCGTCGGCGAACACAGGAACACCAGGCCGGCCCTCGTTGTCAATGCCGCGCAGCGAGATGTGGATGTGGCAGCTGTTGCCCTCGCGCTCATCGAATTTCGCCATGAACGTCAGGCTCTTGCCGTGCTTGTCGGCGATCTCCTTGGCACCGTTCTTGTAGATGGTGTGGTTGTCACACGTCAGCCGGGCATGGTCGTAGCGGAACGCGATCTCCTGCTGGCCGTAGTTGCATTCGCCTTTGACGCCCTCGCAGTACATTCCGGCGCCCTCCATGCCGAGCCGGATGTCGCGCAGCAGCGGCTCCATTCGCGTCGACGCCAACATCGCGTAGTCGACGTTGTAGTCGGTGGCAGGGGTCAGCCCGCGGTATCCCTTCGCCCATGCTTCGCGGAAGCCGTCGTCGAACACCATGAACTCCAGTTCGGTGCCGACGTAGGGCACCAGGCCCTTCTCCGCGAGCCGGTCGATCTGACGGTTCAGGATGCTGCGCGGCGCCTGCGTCACCGGCGTGCCGTCGGTCCACGACAGGTCCGCCATCACCAGCGCGGTGCCGGGCAGCCACGGAATCAGCCGCAGCGTGGCGAAGTCCGGCGTCATCACCATGTCGCCGTAGCCGGTCTCCCAGCTCGAGATCGCATATCCGTCGACGGTGTTCATGTCGACGTCGACCGCCAGCAGATAGTTACAACACTCGCACCCATGGGCGGCGACGTCCTCGACGAACAGCCGGGCCGACACCCGCTTACCGGTCAGCCTGCCCTGCATATCGCAGAACGCCACGATGACGGTGTCGATGTCGCCCGCTGCGACCAGCGACTCGAGCTCTGATTGCGACAGCATGCCAGTCATGACGAGAAGTCAACCATTGGAAACCGCCTCCCGCCTGCCTGACCTTGGAGATTTACCGAATTCTCACGCTAAAGGTAGGTTACCCGACCAATAGATTTCTGCCTATGCCGTGGATGCGCGGACACTGGTCGCCCTGCGGTTGATCCGCACGTCGAAGGCTTCGGACACGTGCCACTCCCGCGACAGCATCACCGGCGTGCCGTCGCGGCCGTAGTCGATCTCCTCGATGTACAGCAGCGGCCTGCCCCGCCGGATCCCGAGCACCTTCGCGGTGTGGCTGGTGCTGGCGACCGCCCGCAGCGTCGCGGTTGCGTGGTCGGCGGCGTGGCCGCAGGAGCTGAGCAACGCGAACAGCGACGGGTCCAGCTCGGTCAGATCGAGGCCGGGGCGCAACAGCCGGGCCGGGATGCGATCAAGCGAGTAGATCACCGGTTGGTCGTCGGCGGTACGCACCCGTTCGACCGCCAGCACAGTTTCACCGGGTCGCAGTTGCAGCGGCGCGTCGTCCCCACAGCTCTGTTCGAAGGCGGCCGCGAGAACACGCATCCCGGCGTGCGCGCCCGCCGTCTCGATCATCGCGAGGTAGCTCAGCGTCGAGTCCAAGCCGTGCGGCATCCTGCGACGCTCGGTGACGTAACTGCCCGAACCACGACGCCGGGTGACGTACCCGGCTTCCACCAGTCCGCGGACCGCTTCTCGCACCGTCGCGCGAGATACCTTGAACCGCTTGGCCAGTTCGCCCTCGGTCGGCAGCTTCGCCCCCGGCTGCAACTGCGCACCGGAGATCTCCGCCAGCAGCTCATCACGCAACCGGTCGGCAAGCAGGGTTCGGCCGGACACGGGCAAAAGCCTACGTCCGGCTCGTCCCGGCGGCGTCGGCGGTGGCCGCCGCGAGCACACCGCGCACCTGATCGGGCACCGACGGTGCGCCGGGCAGCATGCCGTCGAATATCGCACTGCCGATGGTGAAGCCCCACGCGCCTGCCTCGCGCACGGCCAGCACACGGTCGATGCTCGCGATCGACCCGGCCACGATCACCGTGCCGCGCGAACGCGCGACCACCGCACGGATCAACGCCTCGTGATCGGCGGTCGGATGACGGTACGCCAACAGATCCAGTCCGCTGACATGGTCCATCGCCGTGAGCCTTTCGGCGTCTGACGCGATTTCGTCGATGCTGCCCAGCAGCACGCTCGGATGGTCGACGACCCTTCCTGGGAACGGGCAGTAGCGCACGGTGTCGGGCACGATGTCGGCCCCCTCGGCGGCGTGCGTGCCGCCGAGCACCCAGTCGACGCCTGCCGCGGCCGCCGCACGCAGCGACGCCAACTCCTCCTCCTTACTGGTCGACACCACTTCCAGCATCACCTCGAACCCGGCGTCGTGGGCCAGTGCCGTCAACGCCCGCTGTCGCGGTGCGTCGGCGCCGACATCTTTGAACCCGATGTACCGCAGTCCGGTGTCTGCCAGTTGCGGCACCACATCGGCGGCGTGTTCGACGGTCCTGTCGCCGTGGGTCAGCATGAACACGAAGTTGGACACGGCAGCGCTCCTATCCGGTTGCGTTGGCGGCGTCGGCCACGATCGACCGCGCCGTGTCGTCCGACCACACGCCGAGAAGGTCGGCGAGGTCGGTGATCGAAATCCGTTCCCGCAGCAGATGCGAATTCCGCAACGCCCACCACAACAGCTCGTCGTCGTAGCCGTCGCCGAGGTCCTGCGCCCGGCTGGGCAACCCGCTGGCCCTGCCGATCTCGTCGAACTCCTCCGGCGAGGCCAGCACCAGCGACCGCGAGAACTCGTCCCACTCGGAAATCACCGTCTCGACCGCGGATTGGTGCGCCAGCAACCATTCGCGCTTGGCCGAGTACGCCGTCCAGCATTCCTCGGCGGTCTGCTGGTCGAAGTCGGCGAATGCGCGTGCGACGGCATCGCGGCTTGTCGCCTCGTCGGGAACCTGCACCTTCGCGTCTCCGGAGCGGATCGTGGCGTCCACCAACTGCCAGACCCGCACCGCCAACCTGGTCGCGACCGTGACCTGCATCCCGTGCGCCGCGGCAGGCCTGCCCTGGCGGCCGCGCGCCATCTCCATCAGATGCGACACCGCGTGCTCGGTGCCCGACGCGGGCGCCGTCGACCCGACGATGCCCATCGAAAGGCCGCTGACCGCCAGCAGCCTTGCCAGATCGGCGATTCCGTCAGGTTCGCCGTCGCGTGCCGCGCGGGCCAGCGCGGGCAGGGTCGGGCCCGCCGCGAGCACGTCGTCGACGACGGCCGCGGTGTACGGCGGGCCGTGCCCCAGCCGGGCGGCCAGCCGCCACTCGGCCACCGCGTTGGGCACCGTCGAAAGGTCGCCCACCCCAGCCAGATTCAATTGCCATGGCGCCGCAACCAGAATGTCGGTGTCGGCGACCAGCACGTCGGGCCACCGCGACCGCACGGTGCGCTTGGCACCCGCGATCACCAGCACGCTGCGGTCGGCGATGAAACCGTTGATGCTGCACGCGGTTTGGACCGCGACGTGGTGGTTGCCGGTGCGTTGCGCGGCGACCTTCGCGATGTCGGTGAGCGTCCCCGATCCGACGGAGATCAGCAGCCGGTGTTCGCCCACCTCGCCGACGGCCCGGTCGACGGTCTCCTCGTCGGCCTTCACCGTCCCGGTGCCGAGTTGCACCACGCGGCAGCCGAGGTGGTTCGCGAGCCGATCCACCACCGGCCCGTCCGGTGTGCGGTAGGGTCCGCCGTCGCTGAGGATCAACGGCTCCCTGCCGACGAACCTGTCGATGCTGTCGGCGATTGCGGTGTTCAACACCGACTTTCCGATCCGGACGTCGACCTCGGGCAGCCCGTCGTGACCGGCGGTGCGCAGATCAGCCAGCAGCTTCGCCGGGTCGGGAACAGTGATCATCCCAGCGCCGATTCGACAGCGTCGAACGCGGCCAGGTAGCGCTGGTAGGCCTCCGCGTAGGTCTTGCACGCCTCCGGGTCGGGTTCGATCGCGGTTGGGGCGAGTCGGACAGCGCTCGACGCCGCGGTGAAGTCGGCGAAGAACCCGGTGCCGACGCCGGCGACCATCGCGGCCCCGACCGCGGTGGCCTCCTCGGTCAGCACCCGGCGCACCGGCCTGCCCAGCACGCTGGCTTTGATCATCGCCCACAGGTTGTCGCGCGCACCGCCGCCGACGATGCGGACCTCGCCACGGCCCAGCCCCATCGCGTCGGGGCGTTCGACGATGTCGCGCAACGCGTATGCGCATCCCTCGAGCACCGCCCTGGCGATATGCGCCGGGGTGTGGTTCATCGCAAGGCCGAGCAGCCCACCCCGCATCTTGTCGTTCCACCGCGGCGCCGTCGCCCCGGACAGCGCGGGCAGGAACAGCACCCCTGCACTGGCCGCGGGCGCGGTGCAGGCCAACGGGAAGACGTCGGCCTGCGGCACCCCGAGCAGCCCGGCCAGCCAGAGAGTGCTTCCGCCGCTGACGAATCCGGGATTCTCGATCAGCCAGGCACCGGGCACCGCATGACCGTGCGTCTCGACGAGGCCCAGCGGGTCGCGCACCGGAGCGTCGGACGCCGTGGTCACCGGTTCGGCGGTGCCGGTGACGTCGACGACCACACCGGACTCGATCGCGCCTGCACCCACCGACGCGGCGTGCTCGTCACCGGTGCCGACGACGACCTCGCATGCCGGGGACAGCCCGAAATCCGCAGCCACGTCCGGCAGCAGCGTGCCTGCCACATCGGTGGACCGGCGCACCGGCGCGAACATCGACGAATCCAGACCTGCTGCGGTGCACAGCATTTCGTCGAAGTCACCGCGGCTGACGTCATACACCATGGTCGACGACGCGTTGGCGGCGTCCTGGGCGTGGATACCGGTCAGGTGATGCAGCAGATACGACCCGACGGGCGCCAGCGTCGCCGTGCGCTGCCACACCGAGGGTTCGTGGTCGCGGATCCACATCATCTTCGGTGCGCTGTGTGAGGCGTCGGCGACCAGGCCCGTCCGCTCGGCCAACGCCTCCTCGCCGACCGCGGCCACCAGTTGGTCACACTGCTCGGTGGCCCGCTTGTCCAGCCAGATGATCGCGCCTCGCAGCGGCGCGCCGTCGGCATCGCAGGCGACCACACCGTCGACCTGGCTGCCGAGGCCGATCGCCGTCACCCGCGACGAATCGACCTCGGCCGTCGCCGCGCACACGGCGTCTCGCAGTGCGGTGCAATACCTTTGCGGGTCCTGCTCGGCCCAGCCGTCGTGCGCATGGGTCATGCTCAGGGCGGCCGCGCCGGTGGAGATCACGTCGCCACTCTCGTCGACGAGGACGACCTTGATGCTCTGCGAGCCGACGTCGACTCCCAGGACCAGGGACACGGCACGCCTCAGCTCACGCTGACGTGGACTTCGTGTCGTCGGTCTTGATCTCGGTCGCCGACATCGCGCCGTAGCCCTCCTTGTCGAGATTCACGCCGTACTGCCCGTGCGACAGCGCGAACTCCTCTTCAGGTGAGAGCACCAGCTTGTGCCTGCCCACGATCGCGAAGTAGAGCAGGCCGATCACGAAGTAGACCAGCGTGCCGACCACGCCGGGCCGGTAGTCGGCGTTGAAGAACAGCGAAATCAGTGCGACGAGCGCGATGAATCCCGCGACGGCGGCACCGCCGACGCCCCACGGACTGCGGTACGGCCGTTCGATGTTCGGCAGTTTGCGCCGCAACATGATGAACGACATGCACTGCATGAAGTAGGAGATCACCGCGCCGAACACGGCCATGTACAGCAGCGCACCGACGATCTTGCCGGCGAGCGCATTCTCGCTCTGGCCGAGCAGGTACATCAGCCACACGAGCAGGAACCCGACGATCGCGCCTGCGATCAGCGCGACGTACGGGGTGTGCCGTTTCGGATGGGTGATCGACAACACCTGCGGGAAATAGCCTGCGCGAGAAAGCGAATAGGTGTTGCGCCCGTAGGCGTAGATGATCGTGAAGAAGCTCGCGATCAGCCCGATCAATCCGATGGTGGCCAGCACCGCGGCACCGGTGCCGTCGCCGAACACCGCCTTGAACCCGTCGAACAACGGCGTCGCCGAGGTGCCGATGGCCGCCGCGCCGCCCCCGACACCGGTGTTCAGGAACAGGGTCAGTATCGCAAACAGCACCAGCGTGTTCAGACCCCAGATCGTCGCACGTGGGATGTCGCGCTTCGGATCGTGCGATTCCTCAGCGGCCAGCGGCAGTTCCTCGATCGCCAGATAAAACCAGATCGCGAACGGCAGGGCGGGGAAGATACCCGCGATGCCCTTCGGCAGGAAACTGCTGCCGCCCTCCTCCGGCGGGATGTTGGTCAGCAGGCTGAAGTCGAACTTGCCGGAGAAAAGTACTGCGAGATAGAAGAATCCGAGGATGGCGAGCGCCGACACCGTGATCACCACGGTGAAGCGCATGGTGATCTCTATGCCCATGATGTTGATGCCGACGAAGATGATGTAGAACACCGCGGCCCACAACACGGGGCTGTTCCACCATCCGTCGGTCGCGACGAGCTCGACGACGATGTCGTGGGACAGGAATCCCATCGCACTCACCACCACCGCGGGGGTGATGACGTATTCCATGTTCTCGGCGAGACCGGTGATGAAACCGCCCCACGGCCCCATCGCGGACCGCGAGAACGAGTACGCGCCGCCCGTGTGCGGCAACGCAGGCGACATCTCGGCGATGCTGTAGCACAGGCCGTAATACATCACCGTGATGATCACGCCCGCGATCAGCAGGCCGCCGAAGCCGCCGGCGTCCAGGCCGACATTCCAGCCGTAGAAATCCCCCGAGATCACTGCGCCGACGCCGAGCGCCCACAGCGACCAGAACGCGGCGTGCCTGCGCAGCTTGCGCCGCTCGAAATAACCGTGTTCTGCGTCCCGATAGGTGACCGATCCGACTGCCCGCTTGTTCTCCGCCATGGCGCCCTCCTTGGCAATTTGGCGCAAGTTGTCAGACAACTTGGACAATAATGAGGGCGAATGCGCACGTCAATATCGACAGGGAGACAGTTCGGAAACACCCAAAACGCCAGCTAGTCGACCTGCGATTGCTCTCGTGGGCAAGTTTTACGCGGCCGTCATCTCCAAAGGTAGGACGCCAGACCAATAGCGGCCTATTGTCCCTAGGGAACCTGCTCGCCTCAGATCCCTGAAGGAGAACCGTCGTGCCAGAGGGCCATGAGCATTTGAATGACGACGAGCGGCACCTCGCCAAGCTCGGCTACGTGCAGGAGTTGCAGCGGTCCTGGTCGGGCTTCTCCAACTTCGCCATTTCGTTCTCGATCATCTCGATCCTGGCCGGCTGCTTCACGTCATTCGGACTGGGCTGGAACAACGGCGGCCCCGCCGCGATCGCCTGGGGCTGGCCGCTCATCTCGGTCTTCATCCTGATCATCGGCCTGTGCATGTCCGAGCTCGTTTCGGCCTTCCCGACTTCCGGCGGAATCTATTGGTGGGCAAGCAAACTCGGCGGAGTCAAGGCCGGGTTCTACACCGGCTGGCTGAACCTGATCGGGTTGATCGCGATCCTGGCGTCCGTGGCCTACGGCTGCGCGACGTTTTTGGACCTCACGTTGGGCACGTTCAGCGAGACCTGGCTGGCCGGCTACAGCCTGCGGCGCACGTTCCTGCTGTTCGTGGTGATCCTGGCGATCTCCGCGCTGATCAACATCTTCTCCAGCCACCTGCTGGCCATCATCAACAACATCTCGGTGTGGTGGCACGTCGCGGGCGCGGCGGTGGTGATCGCGCTGCTGTGGGCGTTGCCCCCGCAACACGCCAGCTTCGGTGATGTGTTCGCCAAGACCATCAACAACAGCGGCATGTTCGGCGGCTCGACGTCCGGGTGGGGTTTCCTGCTGTTCGTGCTGCCGATCGCGGCGATTCTGACGCAGTACACGATCACCGGCTACGACGCGTCCGCGCACCTGTCCGAGGAGACCAAGAGCGCGGCGAATGCGGCGGCCAAGGGCATCTGGCAGTCGATCTTCTACTCGGCGATCGGCGGCTGGATCCTGTTGCTGTCCTTCCTATTCGCGGTGCAGGACGCCGACGGCGTGTCCAAGGGCGGCGGCGCCGTGGTGACGATCTTCACCCAGGCGATGAGTTCCAAGTGGGTGGCACTGATCCTGCTCATCTCCACGGCGGGCCAGTTCTTCTGCACCACCGCGTGCCAGACCAGCGCGTCGCGGATGTTGTTCGCGTTCAGCCGCGACCGCGCGGTGCCCGGCCATCAGCTGTGGTCAGCGGTCAACAAAAACAGGGTGCCCGCCAACGGCGTGATCGTGACCGCGGTGCTCGCGGCCGTCATCACCCTGCCCGCCCTGGTCGAGGTCGACATCAACGGCGCCCCCGTCCCGGTCGCGTTCTTCGCGGTGGTGTCCATCGGCGTGGTCGGGCTCTACCTCTGCTTCGCGGTGCCGATCTATTACCGGTGGAAGGCGGGCGACTCGTTCGAGCAGGGCAGCTGGAACCTGGGCAGGCACTGGAAGTGGATGGCGCCGGTTGCGATCATCGAGATCCTGATCACCTCCGTGGTCGCGATGTTCCCCACCTCATCCGGCGGTGTGCCCTGGGGTGACGCGTTCGAATGGAAGTTCGTCAACTACACCCCGCTGCTGGTCGGCGGTGTGCTGATCCTGCTGTGGATCTACTGGCACGCCTCGGTGAAGAACTGGTTCACCGGGCCGATCAAGCAGGTCGACGAAACCGGCGACGAATTGGAAGGCGTCTCCTAGCCGATTCACAGGCGCACGTTTAGCCCCACCGGGAACGGGGTAGGTTGGGCTGAGTGTGTGGTGCCACCGGCGAAGTGCGTCTTGATGGCTTGACACCGGACGTCAGCGCGGTCTCGGCCATGGCCGAGGCGATGACGGCACGGGGTCCCGACGCGGCAGGCGTGTGGTCGCAGGGCCGAGTGGCCCTCGGCCATCGACGCCTGAAGATCATCGACCTGTCCGAAGCGGGCGCGCAGCCCATGGTCGACTCCGACCTGGGGCTGGCCGTCGCGTGGAACGGCTGCATCTACAACTACCAGCAGCTGCGGCGCGAGCTGACCGACCACGGTTACCGGTTCTTCTCGCACAGTGACACCGAGGTGCTGCTCAAGGCCTACCACCACTGGGGTGACCGGTTCGTCGACCGCCTCTACGGCATGTTCGCGTTCGCGATCGTCGAGCGCGACAGCGGCCGGGTGCTGCTGGGGCGCGACCGGCTCGGCATCAAGCCCCTGTATCTGACCCAGGACGCCAAGCGCATCCGGTTCGCGTCCGCACTGCCCGCGCTGGTGGCCGGCGGTGATGTCGACACCCGCATCGACCCGGTCGCGCTGCACCACTACATGACGTTCCACTCGGTCGTGCCGGCACCGCGCACCATCCTGCGCGGGGTGACCAAGGTGCCGCCCGCGACGCTGGTGGCGATCGAGCCCGATGGCCGCTGCACCACCACTACCTACTGGGAACCCGACTTCAGCAGGCGCGACGACCGTGCCGACTGGTCCGAACGTGACTGGGAAGATGCGGTTCTGGAATCGCTGCGGGTGGCCGTGGACCGTCGCCTGGTGGCCGATGTGCCCGTGGGCTGCCTGCTGTCGGGCGGCGTGGACTCCAGCCTGATCGTCGGGTTGCTGGCGGAGGCGGGCCAGCACGGCCTGGCGACGTTCTCGATCGGGTTCGAATCCGTCGGCGGCGTGCAGGGCGACGAGTTCAAGTACTCCGACATCATCGCCGAGCGGTTCGACACCGATCATCACCAGATCCGAATCGGCACCGACCGGATGTTGCCTGCGCTCGACGGGGCCATCGGCGCGATGAGCGAACCGATGGTCAGCCACGACTGCGTGGCGTTCTACCTGCTCAGCCAGGAAGTCGCCAAGCACGTCAAGGTCGTCCAGTCCGGGCAGGGCGCCGACGAGGTGTTCGCCGGCTACCACTGGTATCCCCCGATGGCACACGCCACCTCGGTGCCGGAGTCGGTGGCCAGCTACCGCGCGGCGTTCTTCGACCGCGACCGGTCGGGCTACGAGAAGATCGTGGCGCCAAGCTATCTGACTGAGGCGATACGTCGCCGACCAGACGGCACCTACGGCGATCCCAGCGAGGAGTTCGTCACCGAACACTTCGCGCGGGCGGGCGCGGCGACCGGTGTCGACCGGGCGCTGCGACTGGACACCACTGTGATGCTGGTCGACGACCCGGTCAAGCGTGTCGACAACATGACCATGGCGTGGGGACTCGAAGGCAGGGTGCCGTTCCTCGACCACGAACTCGTCGAACTGGCCGCCACCTGCCCGCCCGAACTGAAGACCGCGCACGACGGCAAGGGCGTGCTGAAACAGGCTGCGCGCAAGGTGATTCCGGCCGACGTGATCGACCGACCGAAGGGCTACTTCCCGGTGCCTGCGCTGACGCACCTGGAGGGCCCGTACCTGGATCTGGTCCGTGACGCGCTGTACGCGCCCGCCGCCAAGGAGCGCGGCCTATTCCGTCCCGAGGCCGTCGAGCGCCTGCTCGCCGACCCCAACGGCAGGCTGACCCCGTTGCGCGGTAACGAGTTGTGGCAGATCGCGCTGCTGGAACTGTGGTTGCAGCGGCACGGCATCACGGGGGCAGCAGCATGACCGCGCTGGATCCCAACCATTCCGAAGCCATCACCCTCGGGTTGCACGACGCGTCGCCGCAGCACATGGTCGACGCGATGGCAGACGATGTCGTCGTCGAATTGGGTTGGGGCCGTCTGGTTTTCGGTCAGACCTTCGCCGACCCGGAGAAACTCGCCGAGGTGCTGCGGCAGGAGGGCCGCGGCAGGCGCGACATCTGCATGTACGCCCGCGAACCGCAGGTGCTCGTCGCGCTGGCCCCCGCCGAACTGTTCATCGACCCGAGCCACACCTACCGGCTGCGGTTCACCGAAGAGCAGCAACCGGTTTCGCCCACCGGGTTCACGGTGCGCAGCCTCGAGCGTGCCGAGGACGCCGACGCGATGAACCGCGTATACCTGCGCTGCGGAATGGTGTCGGCGCCCGTCGACGTCATCTGGGACAACCACCTGCACCGCGATGCGGTCGACTATCTGGTCGCCGTCCGCGACGACGACGGCACTATCGTCGGTACCGTCACCGGCGTCGACCACAAGCGGTTGTTCTCCGACCCGGAGAACGGTTCGAGCCTGTGGACGCTGGCCGTCGACCCCACGTCGAGCCTGCCCGGCGTCGGCGCGGCGCTGACCGGCGCGCTGGCTGAGATCTACCGCGACCGCGGCCGCGCCTACATGGATCTGTCGGTGGCACATGACAATACCGCTGCGATCTCGCTCTACGAGAAGCTCGGATTCACCCGCGTGCCCGTGATGGCGGTCAAGCGTAAGAACGCGATCAACGAGCCGCTGTTCACACATCCGCCGGAGACCGTCGACGACCTCAACCCGTACGCCCGCATCATCGCCGACGAGGCCATGCGCCGCGGCATCTGGGTCGAGGTGCTCGACGCGGAGGCCGGTGAGATGCGGCTGACGCACGGCGGCCGCAGCGTGGTGACGCGAGAGTCGTTGTCGGAGTTCACCTCCGCGGTGGCGATGGCGCGTTGTGACGACAAACGGCTGACCCGTCGCCTGGTCGCCGAGGCTGGCATCGCCGTTGCCAAGGGCAGGCTGGCCACCTTTGACGAGGAGGATTACGTGTTCCTCGAGGAGGTGGGCGACGTCGTGGTCAAGCCCACCCGCGGTGAGCAGGGCAAGGGCATCACCGTCGGCATCGACGGCCGTGCGGAACTCGACGCGGCGCTGGCACGCGCACGTGAACAACATCCCGACGTGCTGATCGAGCAGCGCGCGCTGGGCGACGATCTGCGGTTGGTGGTGATCGACCACAAGGTGGTCGCCGCGGCGCTGCGTCGGCCGGCCGAAGTGATCGGCACCGGGCATCACACCGTGCGCGAGTTGATCGAGGCGCAGAGCAGGCGCCGCGCCGCGGCCACCGGCGGCGAGTCCCGCATCCCGCTGGACGAGGTGACCGAGGCGACGGTGGCCGAAGCGGGCTGGTCGTTTTCCGACGTGCTGCCGGAAGGCACCCGGTTGCGTGTTCGGCGCACCGCGAACCTGCATCAGGGCGGCACCATCCACGACGTCACCGCGGAGGTGAACCCCGAGCTGTGCGCGGTCGCGGTGACCGCCGCGGAGGCCATCGGGATACCGGTGACCGGCATCGACCTGCTCGTGCCCGACGTCACCGGCGCCGAGTACGTGTTCATCGAGGCCAACGAGCGGCCGGGCCTGGCCAACCACGAGCCGCAGCCGACCGCGCAGGCGTTCATCGACTTCCTGTTCCCGCAGAGTCCGGCGTTGCCGCAGGCGTGGACGCCGGATCAGCCGCAGCAGTAGCCGGCTACCAGACGCTGGTGCGCATCACGATCTCGGCGGCCAGCTGCGCCGTGGACTCCTGCGCGTTGCGCCTGCCGAGCAGGTCGACGAGCCGGAAGTCGCCGTACACATAGCGCTGGCTGGCCTTCGCGACGGCCCGCGCGGCGGGCGTGCTGACCAGCGCGGTGGTGTTCATCTCGACCGGCGGGCAGTGCTCGTCGCGGATCACCCCGGTGGGGTCGGCGACGCGCGGATGTCCTCGGTCGATCACCACCAGCCCGATGAACCGGTCCAGCCGGGTGGCGGCCAGCTCCCACGCCAGCTCGCCGCCAATGCGGTCGCCGACCAGCAGCGCCCACCGGACGTCGAGGGCGTCGAGGATGCCGACCACCGACTTGGCGGTCAGCCGCGGATCCGGGCCGATCACAACGGTCCGCAGCGATGCGGTGTGCAGTCGCTGACACACCGCGTCATAGGCCGACGGCGCGTGATGCGCGGCGCCGAGAACCACCACGACGGACCCCTTGTCCGGGCCTGCGACGTCGATCGGCACCCCGAAGCCGTCGACGGTGACCATGGTGGAGGGCATTGGGCCACGCTACAGCGACAGGACCGCCCAGCGGGCCGATTTTCGCCCTGTTAGCTGGCCTCGGCGCGCTCGGCCTGTTTCGCCGTGATCTCCAGAAACGTCTGCGGCAGCGCGGCTTTGACGGCGATCGACGGGTTCGGTGTGGGGAACGCGACGCCGAACACGCCCATCCGCCCGATGTTTTCGAACGAGAAGTACGCGCTGGTGGATTCGTCGCCCAGCCGCATGGTCTGCTCGTAGACCAGCGCATCGTGGCGCGGGGTGTCCAGCCGCAGTGTGGTCATCGGGATGCCGGGCATCGCGGTGTCGAAGAAAGTCTGGAAGTGCGCGCAGCGCTCCGCGGTGGCGGCCAGCCGGTCGAGGTCCAGCGGCCACGTCAACACCGTCATCACGATCCGCGCCCCGTCGTAGCCGACCACGTACTCGGCCGCGCTGCCCGGCCCGCGTTCGGCCGAGTCGGCGATGGCGCGGGTGAGCCCGTCCGAGCAACCTTCGGGATTCGACAGCATGGCGGGCGGCCCGCCTGCGCCGTCGGGCTGCCCCGCCGGACGGATGATGCGGTCGAACTGGACGCCGGGCGGGAAATCCGCCGCGGTCAGCACCACCTTCTCCAGCCGGGCGCCGGGCCATGTCGCCGTCCCGGTGACGGTGTGCCCGCAGCCGGTCAGCACGGCGCCGAGCAGCAGCGCCAACACCGCTGCCGCGTGCCGCCTGGTCATACGGCCAGGCTACCGGCGCTAACGACAGCTGTACCCGCCGTCGACCGGCAGGCAGGCGCCGGTGATCATCGAGGCGTCGTCGCTGAGCAGGAAGCAGATCGGCGCAGCGATCTCGTCTTCGGTGGCCCATCGGCCCAGCGGCATCTGCGCCAAGAACGGTGGTCCGACGTCTGCACGCCCCCAGTACGACGCCGACATGTCGGTCATCACCACGGTGGGGTTGACGGAGTTGACGCGGATGCGGTGTTTGCCCAACTCCAGGGCAGCCACCCGGGTGATGTTGTCCAGCGCCGCCTTCGACGAGCCGTACGAGACGTGGCCCGGCAACGCCACCAGGCCGGCCTGGCTGGACACGTTCACGATCGACCCGCCTGCGCCGCGCGCGATCATCCCCGGCGTCGCGTGCTTGATCACCAGCAGGCTGCCGCGCGCGTTGATCGCGATCACCTTGTCGAACACCACGATATCGGTGTCCTGCGGGGTGGCGATCTCACCGCCGAAACCGCCGCAGTTCACCACGCCCCACAACTGCAGGCCCGATACCGCGGCCCGGATCTCGTCCTCACTCGTCAGGTCGAACACCACCGGCAGGGCACCCGTCTCGGCGGCCAGCACGGTCAGCTTCGCCTCGTCGCGTCCTGCGGCGTACACCGTCGCGCCGCGACCGGTGAGCCTGCGCACCGTCGCGGCGCCGATGCCGCCGCTGGCGCCGGTGACCAGCACCGCACGGCCGGTCATATCAGCCACGCCTCATCATCACACGGTGTCGGATAGCCTGCCTCCGTGGCGAGCCAAGTGAGCTTCGACGTCGACGGGCTTCTCCTCGACTGCGACGGCGTGCTGGTCGACTCGCACGACGCCGCGGCGGTCGCCTGGAACCAGTGGGCCACCCGCTGGGCGCCAGGGTTCGACTTCCATCGTGACATCGAGCACGGCCGGCGCATCAACGACCTCGTCGCCGAATTGATCGGCGACGCAAGTGAAGTCGCCAAGGCGGCAGCCGAACTCAAGCAGCTGGAACTGGACACCGCCACCGACGTCCGCGCGATCCCAGGTGCGCGTGAGCTACTAGCCTCGTGCCCCGGCGGGCGTTGGGCCGTCGTCACGTCGGGCAATCGCGCACTGGCCACCGCCCGGATGGCCTCGGCGGAACTTCCGACCGCCGCCGTGTTGATCACCGGTGAGGACGTCAACAAGGGCAAGCCGTTCCCCGACCCGTATCTCGCCGCCGCGCAGCGCCTGCGGATCGCTCCCGCGCGATGCGCGGTCGTCGAGGACGCACCCGCCGGCATCGCTTCGGCGCGGAGCGCGGGCGTGCCCACCGTTATCGGTGTCGGGTCCGCCGCGGTGGAAGCGCCCGTGACGCTCGCGGTCGCCGACCTGCGCGGCGTCCGCTTCGACGGCACCCGGCTTCACGTCGCCGCCGACGGCCTGCTGTCCGGGCCGACGGGTAATTTCTGAAGTCATGGATGTCCCAGAGCGGATGCGCCGCGTAGTCGTCTCGGCGGATTCCATCGACGTCGTCGACTCCCCGACACCAAGCCCGCTGCCCGCCGAGGTGCTCGTGCGCTCGGTGGTCTCGGGGGTGTGCGGCTCCGACACCCACGCCGCACACGGCCGCCACCCGTTCATCGCGTTGCCTTACCACCCGGGTCACGAAGTCGTCGGCGTGGTCGCCGCACGCGGTGAGGACGTCGACAGCGTCAACGTCGGGGCGCGGGTGACCGTCGAGCCCGACCTGCCGTGCTGGGCGTGCAAGCAGTGCCGCAACGGCGCCGAGAACCTCTGCGAGAACCTGCGTTTCTTCGGGTGCGGGTACGAGCAGGGCGGCATGGCCGACTTCTTCACCATCCCTGCCGACCGCGTCCACGTCATCCCCGACAGCCTCGACTACCGGGCCGCCGCGCTGATCGAACCGTTGTCCACGCCGGTGCACGCCGTGCGGATCGCGGGCGACGTGCGCGACAAAGCCGTCGTCATCCTCGGGGCAGGCACCATCGGTCTGCTAGTGCTGGCCGTCGTACGCGCACACGGCGCCAGACGCGTCGTGATCACCGATCCGCTGCCGTCGAAGCGAGACCGCGCGACGCGTCTCGGCGCCGACGTCGCGCTCGACGCGGCGGCCGCCGACGTCGTGACACAGGCCCGCTACGCCCTCGGCGAAAGTGCAGACGTGGTGTTCGACTGCGTCGCGGTCGCGTCCACAGTGCGCGCCGCCGTCGAAATGGCGAGCAAGGGCGGCACCGTCGTGATCGTCGGTGTGCCGACCGGCGACGTCGCGATCCCACTGGCGATCGTTCAGGATCACCAGATCCGCATCCAGGGCAGCGCCACCTACCTACCACGGGATTACGCCGAGTCGATCCGCCTGCTCGCCGGGGGCGCGGTGAACGTCGACGAGATCGTCACCGCCCAGGTGCCGCTGGCCAGTGCCGCGGAGGCATATGCGTTGTCGTCCAGCGGCGAACACGTCAAAGTGCTTGTCGGCGTTGATGATACGCAGCTCGGGCGGCCCGCCGTCAGCTGAGTGGCGTGTGCGCCTGCGCCTGCGCGATCGACACGGTTCGGTGCGGGTCGGGCACACCGAGCAGCGTGCCCTCGTGTTCGACGGCGGTGGCGCCGAAGCGAAGCGCGTTGGCAAACGCGTCCTCGCTCGACGCCCCGGCGTGCGCGGCGGCCAGCCAGCCGGCCAACAACGCGTCGCCCGCACCGACGGTGTTGACGACCCGCCGCACGGGTGCGGTGCCGTGCAGCGGGCGGGGCAGGTCCGCGTCGACCAGCAGCGCCCCGTCCGCCCCGAGGCTGACAAGGACGGTCCGCACGCCGCGCGCATGCAGCGCGCGGGCCGCGTCGACCGCTTCGCCGAGCGTGCGCAGCGTTCGATGCGTCACCTCGGCGAGTTCCTCGGCGTTCGGTTTCACCAGATCCGGCAATCCGCCACCTGCGTGCGCCAGCACCTGTGCCAGCGGCGGACCGGAGCAGTCGAGCGCGACTCGTCGGCCTGCTGCCCTGGCCGCCGCGATCGCGGTGGCGAGCCGCTGCACAGTGAAGCCGTCGGGAAGGCTGCCTGCCCACACCACCCAGTCCCCCGGTGTCGCCAATGACGTCGTGCACAACGCTTCGGCCTCGGCGTCGGACAGCCGCGGACCCGGCTCGTTTACCTTGGTGGTCCGCCCGTCGGCTTCCACCAGGGTGACGTTCGAGCGCAACGACCCGGCGATCGGCACGTCGAGGTGGTCGAGGCCGAGACCGTCGAGCAGCGTGACGATCTCGTCGCCCGCGCTGCCGCCGACCGGAAGCACCGCGCGCACCGGCACGCCGGCGCCGTGCAGGGCGAGTGCGACGTTGACGCCCTTGCCGCTGGGTTCCAGCATCGTCGAAGCGGCGCGGTTGACCTGTCCGGGCTGCAACCGCGACAGATGCAGGGTCCGGTCCAGACTCGGATTGGCGGTGACGGTGGTGATCATCGGGCCACCTCGACCGTCACCTCGAGGCGCAGCAGTCGCTCGCGATGCACGGCGTCGAGGGCCGCGTCGGTCACCAGGACGTCGACGTCGTCGAGATCGGCGTGCTTGGCGAGGCTTTCGCGGCCGAATTTGCTTGAGTCGACCAGAAATACGCGTTGTCGGGCGGCGGCGAGCATCGCGCGCTTGATCAAAGCCTCGTCGGCGTCCGGCGTGGTGAGCCCGCGCTCCAATGACAGCGCGTTGGTGCCAAGGAACGCGACGTCGACGTTGATGTCGCCGAGAGCCGCTATGGTCAGTGGTCCGACAGCGGCCCCGGTCTGCGGCCGCAACCGTCCGCCGAGGCTGACGACGGCGATGCCGCGCTGCAGTAGGACCGACGCCAGCGGAAGCGCGTTCGTGTAGACGGCGAGGTCGCGGTCGGCGGGCAGGATCTCCGCGAGCCGCAGCGTGGTCGACCCGGCGTCGAGCAGAAGTGAGCCACCGTCGGGCACCAGACGCAGTGCGTGTTTCGCGATCGCCGACTTCTGCGTGGCGTTCTCGGTGCGGGTGCCGACGGCAGGTTCTTCGCTGTGGCGGCGGTGGGGAACGGCACCACCATGCACCCGACGCAGCAGCCCGCGGGCTTCGAGCAGAGCCAAGTCCTTCCTGACGCTCTCGGCGCTGACGTTGAAACGCCGTGCCAGCTCGGAACTTTCGACGCGCCGCTCGGCGGCGAGCATCCGCAGCACCTCGGCGTGCCGTTCGTCGGCGAACCACGTCCGTCCGGGCGGGGTCACGGCGCGCCCAGATGGTCGTCGCGTTCGATCGCGCCCACGGCCCGTGCGGCGAGCGTCGCGGCGCCCAGTGTGCCGGCTTCGTCGAGGCTCGACACCTCGAGCGCGGGCCAGCGGGCGCGCTTGGCGCGCATGACTTCTGCGCTGTGCCGCCACCCGCCGGTGACGACGACACGCACCGCGGACCCGACGACGTCGTCCATGGCGCGGTGCAGCGCCAGCGCCTCGTCCGCGGCGGCGGCGACGACCGCCTTCCACACCTCGCCCGGCCCTACTCCGCCCGCGATCCCGCCGAGGGTCAGCGCCTCGGCGCCAAGGCCGCCGACGACAACCCTCCCGAGCGGAGCGTGTTCGGCGTCGGCGTCCAGTGCCGCCAGGCCGTCGACGGGCGTACCGAGCAACTCCAGCGCGCGGTTCTGCGCCAACCCGCCCTCCGTGCCGCCGAGCAACGTCCAGTGATCGGGTTCGATGCTCGGGTCGGTGGTGATGCCGGCGGCGGCGAGGCGAGCCGCATCGGCTCGGCTTGGTGGGTGAGAAATGGTGCGCACCAACGCTTCTGCGGTGCCCGACGAATCGAGTTCGTGGCCAGGACCGGTCGCGCGCGCGCCGAGCGCGGACGCCTGGTGGTCGTGGCCCGCGAGGGTGAGCACGGCGCCGCGCAGTAACGGGGTCACCTCGTCGGTCGTGACGCTGCCGACCGGCTCACCCGCCGCGACGAGCGGCGGCATCAGCGCGCGGGTGGCCCAGGACCACGCGAGCGCGTCGTCCCACCAGTCGCGGGCGGCGACGTCGAGCCAGCCGGTGCGTCCGGCCAGCGACAACTCGATGACGGCGTCGCCGCCGAGGCGGCGCACGACCCAGCCGGCGATGTCGAATCGTCTCGTCGCGGTGCGCGCGGACGGCTCGTGTTCGAGCAGCCAACGGTGCTTGGTCAACGAAAACTGCCCGCGCGCAGGCTTTCCCGCGATACCGCCGAAGGCCTGTGCCCCGATCTGCGCGACGAGGTCGGCGACCTGCTCGCCGTCGCGGTCGTCATGCCAGGCGATCACCGGGGCCAGCGGCCGCTCACGCGCGTCCGTGAGGACGCCGGACTCACCCATGCTCGTGATGCCGACGGCGGCCACCGGCACCTGCGCGGCCGTCGCTGCGTCACACAGCGCGGTCAGCGCGCTGCGCCACAGCACCTCGGCATCGGTTTGGGTGCCGTGCGGGCCGACGTCCCACTGCGTCGCCGCACGTCCGGCGCCCAGCACCGCGCCATCGTCGCTGTACACCACCGCCTTGACCGCCGTGGTGCCGACGTCGAGACCGGCGAAGGCTGTCATGACGCTCCGATCGTCGGTGACATTGCGGTGTTGGATTTGCATGGATATGGTTGCGTCTGATTGGAGAACCGTCAAGTAGGAGCGCCATGCCGCTGGCCCGCACTGCCGCCCTCGTCGACGGCGCCCGCTCGCGGGGGATCGGCGTCGCCGCCTTCAACGTGATCACACTCGAACACGCGGAGGGCATCATCGCCGGTGCCGAGCGAGGCGGTGAACCGGTGATCCTGCAAGTCAGCGAGAACACCGTGAAGTTCCACGGCAACCGCGTCGCACCGTTGGCGGCGGCGTTGGCCGCGTTGGCCGGCGAAGCCGCCGTGCCGGTCGGCCTGCACCTCGACCATGTCGAGTCCGCCGCCCTGTGGCAGGACGCCCCACGAACCGGGTTCTCGTCGGTGATGGTCGACGCCGGCGCGCTTTCCTACGACCGCAACGTCGCGATCACCGCCGAGGCCACCCACCGGCTGCACGGAGACGGCCTCGCGGTGGAAGCCGAACTCGGCTACGTCGGCGGCAAGAGCACTCAGGTCAGCAGCGCGCACGCACCCGGCATACGCACCGACCCGCAGCAGGCGGTCGACTTCGTCGCCGCCACCCAGGTGGACGCGCTCGCCGTCGCGGTCGGCAGTTCACACGCGATGACCGACCAGACGGCGACGCTGGACCTCGAGTTGATCGCGGTGCTGCGCGACGCCCTGTCGATTCCGCTTGTGCTGCACGGCTCCTCGGGTGTTCCCGACGACACGCTGCGCGCGGCAGTGCGAGCCGGCATCGTCAAGGTCAATATCGGCACCGCGCTCAACGTCGCGTACACCGGCGGATTGCGGGCGGCGCTGGCCGACGGAGTCGATCCGCGTAAGCCGCTGCGTGCCGCCCGCGATGCTGTCGCCGATGTGGTTTCACATCTGCTCGACGTCGTCACCGCCGCTTAGCAGTTGGACTTGTACGCCGCTGAACCGCCTTCGCCGTCGAGATTCTCCCGCGTGATGATCGTGAAGCCGGTCTGCACCTTCTTGGTGTTCTTGCCGCCCTCCAGCGCCGTCACCGCCTCGTCGACGCCGAATTTGCCGATGAGCCCGGGATCCTGCGCGACGAGCGCCTGCACAGTGCCCTCTCGCAGGGCCTGCATCTGATTAGGCCCGGCATCGAATCCGACCACCTGCACCTGGCCGCTCTTACCCGCCTGCCGCACGCCGGTTGCCGAGCCCTCGGCCGAGAAGAGGTTGGTGGCGAAGACGCCCACGAGGTCGGGATCCTTCTGCAACTGAGCGCCGATCAACTGCGCGGCGGTCGCCGGATCGTTGTGGCTGTACTGCACGCCGACATATTGAAACTTGCTGTCAGCCTTGACCGCGTCCTCGAATCCCTTGGCGCGGGCGTCGGTCGTCGAGACCCCGGGATCGATGTTCATCACCATCACCTTGCCGCCCTCCGGGCGCAACTTCTTGATCGCCTCGAAAGCCGCTCGGCCGCCGCCCTCGTTGTCGCTGGCGATCTCGGACACCGCATACGACGGGTCGGTGGTGGTGGTGTCGACGAGTACCACCTTGACGCCGGCGGCGGCCGCCTGCTGCAGCGGCTGTTGCATGGCCTGCACGTCGGTGGGTGCGACCAGTAGCGCGTCCGGCTTTGCGGCCACGATCGAGTCGAGAATCGGCTTCTGCAACGTCGGGTCGAACTTCTGGGGGCCTTGTGTCGTGACCTTCACACCCAGCTTGGCCGCCTCCTCCTGCGCGCCACACTGCATCGTGATGTAGAACTGGTCGCCGGAAACACCTTGCAGGAGCGCGATGTTGTACTCGCGACCGGCCTTCGCCGGTGCGGTCACGGTGGTCGCCGCCGCCTCTTGCGCGCCGTCGGCTGCCTCGCCCGAATTCGAGGATTCCGGTTTGGACGATGTGCAGGACGACAGCGCGAGGACAACCGCCCCGAATGTTCCTGCGACCACCAACGCTCGCTTTCGGTTCACTGGCGTTCCTTTCGTTGCGTTCTGCGTGTGACGAAACTTCGGGAGCGGGCGCCGCGCATCGCGGCCGCACGCCGGGACTGGTCGACGTACACCGCGGCGATGAGCACCGTGCCGACGGCGACTCCCTGCCAGAACGGCTGCACCCCGATGATCACGAACCCCGACTGCAACACCGCAGGGATGAACAGGCCGACGACCGTGCCGAAGATGCTGCCCTCACCGCCGAAGATCGAGGTGCCGCCGATGACCACCGCCGCGATCACGTTGAGGTTGGTCAGCGACTGCCCGGCGATCGTGGTGGTGCCGAACTGGGCGAGAGTGAGAATCGCGCCGACACCGGCCAACGTGCCCGCCAGCGCGTAGACCAGCACGAGGTGGCGGGTGACCTTGATGCCGGTGCGCCGCGCCGCCTCCTGGTTCGACCCGATTGCGTAGGTGTAGCGGCCGAACCTGGTCTTGTGCAACAAGATTCCGCCGAGCACGACGACCACCAGGGCGACGAACGGCAAGCCCGGGATGCCGAGAATTTTGGTGTAGGCGCTGAAGTCGGTCAGTTCGGTTGGCACCGACCGGATGTCGATGCCGCCGGTGAGGACCTGCGCCAGACCGAGTGCGACCGACAAGGTACCGAGGGTCACGATCAGCGCGGGCACTTTGGCCACGGCGACCAGGATGCCGTTGATGATGCCCCACGCCATACCGCCGACGACGGCAACGACGAGGCCGGCGGCCGCGACGCCGGGTCCAGCCTCGCCCATCGCCTCCATCACCTTCGCCGACACAACGGACGCGAAGACCAGCACCGAGCCGACCGACAGGTCGATGCCCGACGTGATGATCACGAACGTCATGCCGACCCCGAGCACCGCCCACACGGCGACGTTCTGGGAGATCAGCGAGAAGTTGCCGGTGGACAGGAAGCGGTCACCGGCCAGCACGGTGAAAACCAGGCAGATCACGATCAGCACGCCGAGGATCCAGAAGGCCTGTAATCCGGCCACCCGCTTCAGGATTGACTGCTCGCGGTCCGGGTCGTCGGCATCGTTGCGCACGACCGGTTTCTCGACCGTGCTCATTTGCGGTCCGCCTCCGCTCCTCGCCGCGCGCTCATGCGACACCTTCCCGGGCGTCGAGCGCGCCGGTCATCGCCCCGACCAGTTCCTCGACGGTGGTCTGTCGACCCGGATACGTGGCCACCCGTTTGCCGAGCCGCAGCACCTGAATACGGTCGCACACCTCGAGCACATGGGGCATCGAATGGCTGATGAACACCACTGCAATCCCCTTGTCGCGCACCCGTTTCATGGACTCGAGCACGTTCTTGGTCTGGACGACGCCCAGCGCCGCGGTGGGCTCGTCGAGAATCAGCACCTTTCTGGCCCATGCCATCGCCCTGGCGATCGCGATCCCCTGTCGCTGGCCGCCCGACATCGAACCGACCGCCGAGGACAGTGATTTCACCGTCGCGCCGAGTTCAGCGAACGATTCGGTCGCGCGGCGACGCATCTCCTTCTCGTCCATGAAGCCGAGGTATCCGAGGAGTCCCCGACGCGCGATCTCCCTGCCGAGAAACACGTTCTGCACGGGGTTCAGATGCGGTGCGAGAGCCAGATCCTGGTACACCACCTCGATGCCGAGCTCCTCGGCGTGCCGGGGCCCCGACAGCCGGACTCGATTGCCCTCGAAGAAGATCTGGCCGTCATCGAGATCCAGGTTGCCCGACAGCGCCTTGATGAGCGTCGACTTGCCCGCACCGTTGTCGCCGATGAGGCCGACGATCTCGCCGGGCGTCACGTCGAAATCCGCGCCATCCAGCGCGCGGACGTGGCCGAAGCTGCGCGACAGGCCGCGCGCTTCCAACAGTGCGGTCATGCCGTGTCCTCCGAGGCGTTCGGTGTGCGTTGGGGGGGCCATGACTCGCCCGGCCGGCAGACCAGCAGTCGGACGCCCCCCTCGGTGTGCCAGACGCCCGAGCAGGCGGGTACGACGAGCGTGTTGCCCGCGCGCACCGCGACGGCCTCACCGGCGGTGGGGACGACTGACCCCGATCCGGAGAGCGCCACGGCGACGGCGAATCCGGCGGGCATCTCGACACCGGCGGTGAGTAGCTGCATCCGGAAGAACGGTGTCGCCGCTTCGGGTAGCACCTCGGCGAGTCCGGCGACGTGTGAGCCGGTGTGCCGTCGCAGTGTGTCGACATCGGTGACGGCCGTGCTGTCCACTGCCGACAACGCGACGTCGCGGGGCAGGCCGAGGAACACCTCGTCGTCCGAAGCGGTGGTGTTGTTGCGTTCCAACAGGATTGACTGGTCGGTCGGCTCCTGCGCCTCGACCAGGAGGATGCCTGCCCCGATCGCGTGCGGCGTACCGCCCGGCACCAGCACACCGTCACCGGGCCGCACCGGCACCCGGTGCATGAGCTCGAGCATCGCGTCGGAGTCCTGGGCCTCGACCAACTCGCCGAGCCGCTGCGGGCTGACGGTTTCGCGCCAGCCGACCCACACCGCGGCGTCGGCGGCGGCCTCCAGGATGTACCAGGCCTCGGTCTTTCCGTACACACAGCCCAGATGGTGGGTGGCGTAGTCGCGGGTGGGGTGCACGTGCACCGGGAGCCGCTGGCCCGCGTCCAACAGCTTCACCAGGACACCGACGTCGCCGGGGTCGCCGTCGTCGCGGCCCACCCAGCCGAGCGGGTCCGCGCACACCGCGTCGCGCAGTAGCGTGCCGTCGGCCAACCGAGCCGGTCCCAGGTCGGGTTCGCCGAAGCGAGACACCGTCGCGCCGATCCACTCCTCCGGCGAATGGTCGCCGACCGGCGGCAGCCCCCGCCACGCCGCCAGCGCGGGGCCGCCCGCGTACCAATGCCGTACCACGTTGGGCGGCAGCAGTTGTGGTTGCACGGTCGTCGTGGCCTCTTCGGGTCTGTTACCTGGGTCACGCCGGACAGTACGCCATATTCCCGGCTATGTCACCGGTGTCAGAGAATCCGTGCCCTCCGGTCTGACATCGGTGACATACTGGCCGCTGACCGACCGCGAAAGGATGCGCGATGGCGACCATGCGCGACGTTGCCGAGCGGGCAGGCGTGAGCACCAAGACGGTCTCGCGCGTGGTCAACAACGACCGCTATGTCTCCGCCGACGTCCGGGATCGTGTCGAGCGCGCCATCGCCGACCTCCAGTACGTGCCCAACATGCTTGCCGTCACGTTCCGCAGCGGGCGCGACGCCGCGATCGGTGTCGCGGTGCCCGGTGTGGCGGACCCGTTCTTCGCCAGCATCATCGGCGCCGTCGAGCGCGAGGCCAGTCGCCGCGGTGTCGCGGTCATCGTGACCGGCGCAGGGTGGGAACCGTCGCACGAACAGCAGTCGATCGAGGCCGTGTTGAAGCGACAGGTGGCCGGCATGATCATCTGCCCGGTCGGCCGCGACATGTCCTATCTGCGGCCGTGGCAGCAGCGCACACCGCTGGTGTTCGTCGACCGGGAACCAGGCAGACTGTCAGCCGACACGGTGTTGCAGGACGACGTCGGCGGAGGATACGACGCGACGCGGCACCTGATTTCGCACGGCCACCGCACCATCGCGTTCATGGGCGACGACACCGTGACCGGGCTGCTGCGGCTCAAGGGTTTAGCGCAGGCGCTCGACGAAGCCGGGCTGCCGCAACGTGCCGAACTGGTGCACGTCGGGTCCATCGACGAAGCGACGCTGACGGCCGAACTGCGTCGGATGCTCGCGGTCGGCGACCCGCCGAGCGCGGTGTTCTCCTCCAATGCGCGTGTCACGATCGCCGTGGTGACGGCGTTGCAGACGTTGCGCCGCAAGGACATCGGGCTGGTCGGCTTCGGCGACTTCCCGACAGCCGCTGCGCTGAACCCGGCCGTCACGGTCATCCATCAGGACGGCGACGAGATGGGTCGGTTCGCCGCAGACCGGCTCTTCACGCGCCTGGACCAGCCGGCCAAGCGGCTGCGCAGGCGCACGGTGCTGCCGGTGTCGCTGGTGACGCGGGCGTCGTGCGCGATGCCAGGTGAGAAGGTGCGCGCCGGGCACGGCGACGTGGTCAGCCCTGCAGCGTCGTGACGACGGTCGGTCGCCGCGGCGGACCGTGGTCGAGCAGTGCGAGGATCGCGTCGACGTCGGTGTGCGCGGTGAGCAGGTCGGCCATCAGGTCCAGTTGCGCATCGCGGCGGGCCGCCACGTCGACGTCGTCGGCGACGACGAATCCGGGCTTTCCGACGTCGGCCAGCCACTCACGTCGCACCGCGTCGTTGTCCATCAACCCGTGCCAGTGCGTGCCGTAGACGTGGCCGCGCCGGATGCCGACCGACAGCCAGTCCTGCTCGGTGTGCCGCTGCAGTTGGCCGTGGTGGATTTCGTAGCCGCGCAGCGGAGATTCCCAGTGCCGCAACGTCTTATCGGGGGCGAACGCGATGTCGGCGTCGAGCAGGCCGAGTCCTTCGACCACACCTGCCTTGGATTCCACCAGGTCGTCGATCTGTGTGCAGAGCATCTGGAAGCCGCCGCAGATGCCGAGCACCGCCTTACCGTGTGCGGCGTGCGCGCGGATCCCGTCGGCCAGACCGCGCTGCGTCAGCCACTGCAGATCGGAGACGGTGGCCTTGCTGCCGGGCAGCACCACCACGTCGGCGTCGGCCAGGTCGGCGGCCTCGGTCACCCACCGCACCAGCACGCCGGGCTCGCAGGCCAGCGCCTCGACGTCGGTGGAGTTGGAGATGCGCGGTAACCGGAGCGCGGCCACCCGCAGCCAGTCGCTGCCCCGCGGCGGTTGCGGCACGCCCAGCACGCCGTGCACCGACAGCGAGTCCTCGGTGTCCAACCACAGCCCGTCGGCGTACGGAATGACGCCGTAGGTCGGCCTGCCCGTCAACTGCTGCAACTGGTCGAGGCCGGGGGCGAGCAGGGCCTCCTCGCCGCGGAACTTGTTGACCAGGAAGCCGGCGATGAGCCGTTGGTCGTCGGGTTCCAGGACGGCGACGGTGCCGTACAGGTGGGCCAGCAGTCCGCCGCGGTCGATGTCGCCGACCAGGACGACGGGCAGTTCCGCGGCGCGCGCCAAGCCCATGTTGGCCAGATCGGTTGCACGCAGGTTGATCTCCGCGGGCGAGCCGGCGCCTTCGCAGATGACAGCATCGAATTCGCTTCGCAGCGACTGCAATTCGTCGGACACCACCCCGGCCAGCCGGTCCCGGTGCCGGAAGTAGTCGCCCGCGCCGACCGTGTCGACCACCTGACCGCGCAGCACCAGTTGCGACGTGCGGTCGCTGCCCGGCTTGAGCAGGATCGGGTTGAACCGCACGCTCGGCGCCAGGCCCGCGGCGCGGGCCTGCATGGCCTGCGCGCGGCCGATCTCGCCGCCCTCGACAGTGACCGCCGAGTTGTTCGACATGTTCTGCGCCTTGAACGGCGCGACGCGAATGCCCTTGCGCGCCAACAGCCGGCACAGCCCCGCGACGACCATGGACTTGCCGGCGTCCGACGTGGTGCCGGCCACCAGCAGCGCGCCGGTCACTTTTCTCCGGCGAGCAGACGCAAACTCGCACATTTTGAAGCGCAATCATGCGAGTTTCCGTCTGCTCGCGCCATTAGGCGACCGTCAGAATTTCCGCGCCGTCGTCGGTGACCACCAGCGTGTGTTCGAACTGCGCGGTCCACTTCTTGTCCTTGGTGGCGACGGTCCAACCGTCGTCCCAGATCTCGTAGTCCAGCGAGCCGAGGTTGATCATCGGCTCGATGGTGAACGTCATCCCGGGCTCCAGCTCGGTCTCGACGGCGGGCTGGTCGTAGTGCAGCACCACCAGACCGTTGTGGAACGTGGTGCCGATGCCGTGCCCGGTGAAATCGCGAACGACGTTGTAGCCGAACCGGTTTGCATACGACTCGATGACCCGCCCGATCACCGAAAGCTGCCTGCCCGGCTTGACGGCCTTGATCGCGCGCATCGTCGCTTCATGGGTGCGCTCGACGAGTAGCCGGTGCTCCTCGGAGACGTCGCCCGCCAAAAACGTCGCGTTGGTGTCGCCGTGCACGCCGTCGATGTAGGCGGTGACGTCGATGTTGACGATGTCGCCGTCCTCGATCACCGTCGAGTCCGGAATGCCGTGGCAGATGATCTCGTTCAGCGAGGTGCAACACGACTTCGGGAAGTCCTTGTAGCCCAGCGTCGACGGGTAGGCGCCGTGGTCGATCATGTACTCGTGCGCGATGCGGTCCAGTTCGTCGGTGGTGACGCCGGGGGCGACGGCCTTGCCCGCCTCGGCCAGCGCACCCGCCGCGATGCGGCCCGCGACGCGCATCTTCTCGATCACCTCGGGCGTCTGCACCCAGGGTTCGCTGCCCTCTTGTACCGTCGGCTTCCACACATACTCCGGCGGCTCGATCGAGCGCGGCACCGGCAGCGTCGGTGACAGCACACCAGGGCGAAGTGCAGTGCGAACAGGCATGACGCCAGCGTAGCGGGGTCGTCTCGCTAGATTCGGATGCCATGACCAACGACGAGGTTGACCAGCAGTTCGCGACGGAATTCGCCGAGCGGTTCGCCGACACCTGGCGGACTCCGGATCTGGCCAAGCACGAGGCGTTGTGGAGCGACGACATCGTGCTGGTCCAGCCGATGATGGGCACACTGCGCGGCAAGGCTGCCTGCCGCGAGTCGTTTCAGCGGCTGTTCGCGCTGATCCCCGACCTGCACGCCGACGTGCACCGGGTCGGGCACGGCAAACACGAGGTGTTCATCGAATTCACGTTGAGCGGAACGTACGGCGGCAAGCCGATCGCGTGGGATGCCATCGACCGCTTCACCTTCGCCAACGGCCTGATCGCCGAGCGGTTCTCGTACTTCGACTCCACACCGCTGATCGGCAAGCTGGTCGGCCGCCCCGCCGGCTGGGACCGGCTGGCCCGCATCGGGTCGCAGCTGTTTCGGCATTAACGACGGTCGAAGCGGCCCAGCCGCAACGACCGGCGCGGCCCGCGGACGTCGACGGACCCGCAGACCACCTTGCCGGTGAGGATCACGTGCGGATTGCCCTCGGCCGGAGCGTCCTTGCGGTGGTCGTGTGCGCTGCCGACGTTGACCTCGACGTCGTCGATCGAGGCGCTGGCGCCGTCGGGCAGCCGGATGTCCAAGCCGCCGAACTTCAAATCCAGTTCGATGACCACGATCGGGCCTGCGAAGCGGGCCCGCGTCAGGTCCAGGTCGACCGAGCCCATCCGCCGGTGCAAAGCCAGCCGGGTGGGCACGATCCACTCGCCCTGGCGCTTCAGCGAGCCGAGCACGCCGCGCAACTCGACGCGGTCGGTGGCGGTGGTGACGATGGCGCCAGGCCCCGGTAGGTCGCCGACGAGCGCGTCGAGGTCGGTCCGCAGCCGTGCCTGCGACACCAGCGCGGAGCGTTCCTCGAACTCCTCGATGTCGATCAGGCCCAGCGCCACGGCGTTGTGCAGTCGGCGCAGCGTGCCGTTGCGATCCGCGTCCGAGATGCGCATCGTGTATTCGCCGTTGATCTCCGCCATAGCCGCTACCAACGGTACCGCTGCGGCGTGCGCGCCAAACAGCCCGCCGAGACTGCGCAGAGATCGCGGATCGCTTCGGTTTTGCGATCTGGCCGCAGTCTCGGCGCACGAATGGACCGTCGTGTCATGCCAAGTAGTCAGGCGGCAGTTGGTCGAACATGCCCCGCAGCATCCGCACCGCGTATTCCGAGGACCCGCCGCCGACGATCAACGCCGCGAACGCCATATCGCCGCGGTAGCCGGCGAACCACGAATGCGAACCGCCGTCGAACTCGGCCTCACCGGTCTTGCCGCGCACGTCGCCCGAACCGGCGAGATCCTTGGCGGTGCCGTTGGTGACCACCAACCGCATCATCGGCCGCAGCCCGTCGAGCATCTTCTGCGTAATCTGGCCCTGGTCGCCGGTGACCACCGTCGGCCTGCCCTCGATCAGTTGCGGCACAGGGGTTTTGCCCGCCGCGACCGTCGCGGCCGCCAACGCCATCCCGAACGGGGTGACCAGGACCTTGCCCTGGCCGAAGCCGTCCTCGGTGCGCTCGGCGAGGTTGACCGTCGGCGGCACCGACCCGGTCAGCGTGTTGATGCCCTCGATTTGATAGTCGGCACCAAGCCCGTACTGTGCGGCGGCCATCGTCAAACCGCGCGGCGGCATCCTGCTCGCCAACTCCGCGAACGTGGTGTTGCACGAACTGGCGAACGCCCGTGACATCGGCACGACGCCGAGGTCGAAGCCGCCGTAGTTGGGCACGGTGCGGTGGCCGATGTCCAAGGTGCCGGGACAGCCCAGCAGGGTGTTCGGCGTCGCCATATCGCGCTCGATCGCCGCCCCGGCGGTGACGATCTTGAACGTCGAGCCGGGCGGATACAGGCCGGTGGTGGCCAGTGGCCCCTCGGCGTTGGCGGCGCCGTTCTGCGCGACGGCCAGGATCTCGCCGGTCGACGGTTTGATCACGACGATCATCGCCTTCTTACCGGTGGTGTTGACCGCGTTCTGCGCCGCGTTCTGCACCGACCGGTCCAGGCTGATGGTGACTGACGGCGCCGGAGCCCCCGGCACCTCGTTGAGCACGTCGACGTCCACCCCGTTCTGGTTGACGCTGACCACCCGCCAGCCGGCCTCGCCGTCGAGTTCGTCGACCACCGCCTTCTTGACCTCGCTGACGATCTCGGGTGCGAACGTGTCGTCGGTCGGCAACAGTTCAGCCTGCGGGGTGATCACCACACCAGGCAGCGACCCGATCGCGGCTGCAACGCGATCGTGGTCGGCCTGCCGCAGCGTGATCAGGCTCATCGGTTCCTTCGACGAACTGGCCTGCTCCGCCAACCGCTGCGGGTCCAAGGTGTTGTCGAACGGCCGCAACGCGTCGACCACGGCCCTCGCCGTCGGCATCAGCGCGGCGCCTGCCGATTTCGCGTCCAGCGCATAGTGATACAGGTTGCCGGGCACCAGCACGTCGGTGCCGCCGCGCTCGTTGACCGACGCCCTGCGCGGCGGGTCGGCGCGTAGCGCGAAGGTCTGGTGCTCGCCGAGTCGGGGATGCAGGCCGGTGGCGCTCCACCGGACCTCCCACTTGCCCTCGTCGCGGACCATGTTCAGCTGCCCGTCGTAGGTCCACGTCCGGTTCTTCGGCAGATGCCAGGTGTAGCGGTAGGTGATGCTGCCGGTGTCGTCGGCCCACTTCGAGCCGAGGATCTGGGCGTCCAGGTGCTGCGCCTGCAGCCCGGCCCAGGCCTCGTTCAACGCGGCGCGCGCGTCGGCCGGTTTATCGGCCAACTCGGCGGCGGTCGCGGTGTCGCCGGTCGCCAGCGCAGCGAAGAACTTCTGCGCGGTCGGTTCGGGTCCGTTCGGTTTCGGGGTGCACGCGTTGAGCGAGGCGACCAGCGCGGCGGCGGTGAGCAGACTCGCCGCCCGTGTTGCAGTTGAGAGCCAAGTTGCCATTGAGGCTGATGTTACGAATCCGAGACCTCAAAGCGGCGGAGGCGCACCGTGCGTCTCAGCCGAGGAAACCGATATCCCGGCGGCCGGGACCGATCACCGGCTCCGGGTCGGTGCCGATCGTGTGCACCAGCAGTTCGTGGTAGATGTCGCGGAAATCGGTGTCGCCCTTGAGGTCGCCGTCGTCCAAGTCGGTGAGGCTGGGTTGCTCCCCGTAGAAGCCGCCCTTGACCGGCTGACCGCAGATGAACACCGGGCCCGCCGTGCCGTGGTCCGTGCCGTACGACGCGTTGGCCCTGACTCGGCGGCCGAACTCCGAATACACCATGACGACGACGTCCTTGCCGTGCGGATCGGTGCGCATCTCGCGCAGGAACGGGGTCAGCGCCTCGTCGACGACGCTCAGCAGCTGCTGCTGTGACTCGCGTTCGTCGGTGTGCAGGTCGAAACCGCCGAGCGAGACCATGTAGACCCGGCTGGGCACCGCCGCTTTGACGCATCTGCTCACGACGTTGAGTTGGGCCGCCAGCGTGTTCTTGCCGTAGAGGTCGGCACTGGTGAGACCGCCCACGTTGGTGCCGCCCGATACGGCGGTGTCGCCGCTGACGATGACGGGTTCGAGCGCCGAGCCGAAGGCCCGGCTGGAGCGGTAGGCGGTACGAATCGCGGTCATCGCCGCGGTGTCGCGTGGGTCGTCGACGCCAACGGTGTCCAGCGCGGCCACCACCTCCGCGGGCAGCGGTGACATGTCGCGGGCCAACGCCGAAGCGGTGTACTTCTCCCCCACCGCCATCGGCGGTAGCACGGCGCCGATGTTGATCGCCCTGACCGGGTCATCGCCGGTGGCGTCCAGCCAGCGGCCTATCCAACCGGTGGGCACCGATTCCAGCGGCGACGCCGACTGCCAGATGTCCATCGACCGGAAATGACTGCGCGACGGCTTCGGATACGTCACGCCGCGCACGATCGCCAGCTTCTGCTCGTCCCACAGCTTGTGCAGGCCCTTCAGCACCGGGTTGAAGCCCAGCTGATCGTCGATCGGTATCACTTCCTCTGGGGCATAAGCCAAGTCAGGCCGCGCATCGTGATAAGCGTTGTCTGCGAATGGGATAACGGTGCTCAGCCCGTCGTTGCCACCGTAGAGCGTGACGATCACCAGCACGCCCGCCCCGTCGGGCAGCTGGGCCCGCTCGGCGGCCCGCTGCAGATCCAACCAGCTACACGACGCCGCGCCGGCAAGCAGGCCCGCCGCGCCCACCCCGATGCTGGCGGTCAAGAACTTTCGACGATTGATCTCTGCCATGTGAATCCGTTACGTCGTCAGGTATTCGGGTGTGTTGACTGATGCCATGAAGAGCGCTCTCGGGTTCTTGGCGAAGGGTTTCAGCCCCGCGACCGTCTGATCCGTCCACGCGCCGACGCCGATCAGATAGCCCGCGGCGTCGATGCGGTCGTTCTTGCCCGCCTCTTCGATCACCGAGAGGTCGCCGCGGTCGGCGAGTTTCCCGACCGCCCAGGTCTGGGACGTGATGCTCGCGGTCGACACCCATGCGCGGCCCTGCGGCCATCCCGCGACATCCGGTGGGTAGAGCGGCTTTTGGCCGAGCACGGTCAAGATGTCGAAGGCCGTGCCTGCCTCTGCGTCGCTGTCCAGCGTCAGTTCGAGCGTGCGGACCACGCCGAGCAGCCACTCCATCGGATTGTTCACCGACGAGGCGGTGACGAATTCCGGGTCGAGCAGGATCGCCTTGGTCAGCGCCTTGAGATTGCGGTCGGGGCCGTACGCGCTGACGAGGCGGGCGAGTGTCTGCGGCGACGGCGGGGAGTCCGATGCCAACTGTTTCCACAGCCTGGTCGCGACGTAGCTGGCCGACGCCGGATGGTTCAGCACCGCATCGCAGAACCCCTCGGCGTCCAGGTTCCCGGTCTGCCCCAGCACCGTCTTCGTCTGCGAATCATGTTTGTCAGCAACCACTTTGGTCTGTCCGTCCGGTGCGACGGTCCAGCCGGTCAACGCTCTGGCGCCCTCTTTGACGTCCGACTCGGTGTACCCGTTGCCCTCGCCGAGGGTGAAGAGCTCCATGAATTCGCGCGACAGGTTCTCGTTCGGCGACTCCGCGACATTGTCCTTACCGTCCAGCCAGGACAGCATGGCGGCGTCGGTCAGCATCGCGTAGGCCAGCGTGCGGAAGTCACCGAGCTTCAGAGTGCGCAACTTCTGGTTCTGGGCAGCCATGTACGTGGCGTAGCGGACCTTGGCCGTCGACGTGGCGAAGTGGTTGTGCCAGACCAGCGTCAGCTTCTCGTGGATCGGTTCGTGCACCGCAGCGATGCGGCGCACCCACCAGTGCGCCAGTTCCGTCGCCTGGGAGGAGATCAGGTTGTCACGCGCCAGCAATGCCGCCGACAACTCGTCGCCGACCAACTGATCCGGCCAGCCGGGCGCCGGCGGAAAGACGGGCATCGGTGTGGCGACGGCCCCTGGATCGGAATCCGGGTCCGCGTCGAGCAGCGTGTCGAGGTAGGTCGACCAGTCCTGCCCGACGACCGCGTCGACGCGCGGCCCCGACGTGCCGAACCCCGTTCGTCGCAACAGACGCGCAGTGGCGATCCACTGTGGTGACTGCGCCGACATACCTGACCCCCAGTCGCTGACGGGTCAGTCGGCTAAGTCTGCGGAGGCGATGACCGACCCGTCGCTGCGCCCAGCGTAGGCGATCACCAACCGGTTCGACGACCCTCTCGTGCGGCCGCGCCGGCTGCTTGCAAAGGCAACAGCAGTTGCTGGGTCAGGGCCCCGCGGCGGGTGCGCGGACCACCAGAGGCACCGCGGGGAAGTACGCGGCCATCTCCGAGCGCGACTTGCGCAGCGTCGCCGTGCCGTACCCCTGCTTGCGGTAAGAGGGGTGGATCCAGATCCGGACGTTGACCTCACCGCCGGACAGCTCGCCGAACACCATGCCGACCTTCTCCGAGCCGTCGATGGCCACCAGCCACGCCGCTTCTTCGGCGTCGACGCGACGCAGCGCGGCGCGGATCTCGTCGTCGAGATCACCGGGCGGCGCACCGGAGCCGTCGCCTGCCGCGCGCACGTCGTCGGTGCGGGCGGCGAAGATGTCGCGGTCCTTGTCCGCTGCGAACGGCCGCAGCACCAGGTTCTGGCCCGGCACGGCCGGCGGTTCTGCGATGAACGTCAGCTGACTGTTCAGATCCTCCAGTTCTGCGGCGATCCTGTCCCGCGACACCTTCGTCAGCCTGTCGAACGACAGCCGCAGCACCGCCTCGGCAGCCACCGGCGTCGTGCCCACCAGCCGCGCGATCGCCTCGATGGCGGCGTCGTAGTCCTGCGATTCGACGACCGCATCGAGCAACTCGTGGCGGCGGTCGAGCGCGCGAACCATCGCACGAGCGATCTCTCTGCGTTCGATCTTGTTGTCGTGCTCGGTCATACCGCCAGACGCTAGTCCAGAAGGACGGTCGCGAAGGTGCCGACCTGTTGGAAACCGATGCGCGCGTAGGTGGCGCGGGCGACGGTGTTGAAGTCGTTGACGTACAGGCTTGCGACGCGGCCGCCGCGCACCACCGCCGAAGCCAGCGTCGCGGTGCCCGCGGTGCCAAGCCCGCGACCGCGGTAATCGGGATGCACCCAGACACCCTGGATCTGGCCCACCGACGGCGACTGCGAGCCGACCTCGGCCTTGAACACCACCTGACCGCGCTCGAACCGGGCCCACGCCCGGCCCGCGGCGATCAGGCCCGCGACGCGACGCCGGTAGCCGCGCCCGCCGTCGCCGATCCGCGGATCGACGCCGACCTCGCCGATGAACATGTCGATGGCCGCCACCAGATAGGCGTCGAGCTCGTCGACGCGCACCGGGCGCACCGCCGGGTCGATCGGCGACTGCGGCGCGGTGGCCAACGCCATCAACGGTTGTTGTTCGCGCACATCGCGCGCCGGACCCCAGGCTTGCTCCAGTCGCCGCCACATCGGCATCACGTATTCGGCGCGGCCCACCAGCGACGAGCAGCGCCGCGCGGTGCTCATGGCCTTGTCCGCGAACGCGTTCAGATCGGTGAGCTCACCGCGCAGCGGGATCAGGTTCGCCCCTGCGAAGCACAGCGACTCGCTGACCCGCCGACGCGTCCAGAGTTCACCGCCGATGGCCGACGGCTCCACACCGTGTTCGGCGACCCGCGACGCCACCATGCAGGAACCGACGGGATCGTCGTCGAGCACCTGGCGCACGGCCGCGGCGTCATGAACCACCGACACCCGACGGTCGTCGACGAGGCGGAATAGCGGCGGAGCCGACATGGGCGCTCTTTCTAACCGATCCTGGGGCTGGTGACCCTCCTCACAGGGTCATGCTCAGCTTACGGTCACAACCGGCGTACCGCTGGCAGATGTTTCGTCACCACGCTCCTCCGCGATTCGCATGGCCTCTTCGATCAACGTCTCGACGATCTGCGCCTCGGGCACGGTCTTGATGACCTCACCCTTGACGAAGATCTGCCCCTTGCCATTTCCGGATGCGACGCCGAGGTCCGCCTCGCGCGCTTCGCCGGGACCGTTGACGACGCAGCCCATCACCGCGACGCGCAGCGGAACGTCCATGCCCTCCAGGCCCGCGCTGACCTCGTTGGCCAGCGTGTAGACGTCGACCTGCGCGCGCCCGCAGGACGGGCAGGACACGATCTCCAGCGAGCGCGGCCGAAGGTTCAGCGATTCCAGGATCTGGTTGCCGACCTTGACCTCTTCGATCGGCGGCGCCGACAGCGACACCCGGATGGTGTCGCCGATGCCCCGCGACAACAACGCACCGAACGCGACCGCCGATTTGATGGTGCCCTGAAACGCCGGGCCCGCTTCGGTGACGCCGAGGTGCAGCGGATAGTCGCACTGCGCGGCCAACTGCTCGTAGGCCGCGACCATCATCACCGGATCGTTGTGCTTGACGCTGATCTTGATGTCGCCGAAGCCGTGCTCCTCGAACAGCGACGCCTCCCACAACGCCGACTCGACCAGTGCTTCGGGGGTGGCCTTGCCGTACTTCTCCATGAACCGCTTGTCCAGCGAGCCCGCGTTGACACCGATGCGGATCGGGATGCCCGCGTCACCCGCCGCCTTGGCGACTTCTTTCACCCGGCCGTCGAATTCCTTGATGTTGCCCGGGTTTACCCGCACCGCGGCGCAGCCTGCGTCGATGGCGGCGAAGATGTACTTCGGCTGGAAGTGGATGTCGGCGATCACCGGGATCTGGCTGTGCCTGGCGATCTCTCTCAGCGCGTCGGCGTCCTCCTGGCGCGGGCAGGCCACCCGGACGATGTCGCAGCCCGATGCGGTCAGTTCGGCGATCTGCTGAAGCGTGGAGTTGACGTCGTGGGTCTTGGTGGTGCACATGGACTGCACCGCGATCGGATGCTCGCTGCCGATGCCGACATTGCCGACCATCAACTGGCGGGTCTTGCGGCGCGGCGCCAACGTCGGCGCCGGGGGTGCCGGCATGCCTAATCCGATTGTGGGGCCGGACGACATTTGGGTTCTCCTACTGGAAAGGTCTGATCGGGTTGACGAAGTCAGCGGTCACCGTGAGCGCCATGTAGCCGATGACGAAGACGAGGATCACGTACGTGGCCGGCATCAGTTTGAGGTAGTTGACCGGCGGCGCCGCGTCGATGCGGCGCGCTCTACGGATCATATTGCGGATCTTCTCGAACACGGCAATCGCGATGTGGCCGCCGTCGAACGGCAACAGCGGCACCAGGTTGATGGCGCCGAGCACGAAGTTCAACTGGGCGAGGAAGAACCAGAACGCCATGAAGTAGCCGTGTTCGAAGGCGTCGCCGCCGATGATCGACGCGCCCACCACGCTGATCGGGGTGTCGGGATCGCGCTGCCCGCCGCCGATGCTGTGCACCAGCGCGCCGATCTTGGTGGGGATCTTCGCCAGCGACTTGCCCAGTTCCACCGCGAGGTCACCGGTGAACGCGACCGTGCCCGGCACGGCGGTCACCGGGTTGAAGTGCTGGTATTTGACGGGACCGAACTCGGAGGCCGAGACGCCGACCGCGGCCACGGTGGTCGGGCCCTGCGCGTCTTTCGACGTCCAACGCTGGGTGCGGGTTACGTCGACCATGGTGGTGAACTTCTTGCCGTCGCGTTCGATCACGAACTGCGTCGGACCGGTCAGCGCGCGCACCGCGTCGACCATCTCGTCGGGATTGCTGACGTCCTTGTCGCCGACCTTGACGATGATGTCGCCTGCCTTGATCCCGGCGGCGGCGGCGGGCCCGATGCCCTCGCACTTGCCCATCTGGTCTTTACTGAGTTGCGGTGCCACACAAGACGTTTCGGCAACGTAGGCCGCCGGCTGCGGATGCAGGTTCGGCAGCCCCCAGATCAGCGCCATCCCGTAGATGAGCACCAGGCCGATGACGAAGTTCATGCCCGGCCCTGCGAACAGCACCAGCACCCGCTTCCAGGTCTTCTGCCGGTACATCGCGTAGCGCTCGTCCTCGGGGGCGATCTCGTCGATCGCGGTCATGCCCGCGATATCGCAGAAGCCGCCGAGCGGCACGGCCTTCACGCCGTATTCGGTGTGGCCGAGCTTGTTGGGCCGACGCGTCGACCACAGCGTCGGGCCGAACCCGACGAAATAGCGGCGCACCTTCATCCCCGTGGCGCGCGCGGCCCACATGTGCCCGCATTCGTGCAGCGCCACCGACACCAGGATGAAGAGCGCGAACAGCGCGACGCCGATGATCCACATGATCATTTGGTGGTGACGACCTCCCGGGAAACTACGCTCTTTGCCCGGTCGCGGGCCCAGCGTTGCGCATCGAGTACGTCTTCCACGGTAGCGGGTTCGGCGGCCCACTGGTCGGCAGCGCGCAGGACCTCGGCAATCGTTCGCACAATCGACGGGAAGCGGATCCGGCCGTCGAGGAAGGCTGCGGCGGCTTCCTCGTTGGCGGCGTTGTAGACCGCGGTCAGGCAGCCGCCCCTCGTGCCCGCCTCTTTCGCCAGGTCGACGGCCGGGAACACGGTGCTGTCGAGCGGCTCGAAATCCCAGCTCGACGCGGTCGAGAAATCGCAGGCCAGGGCGGCATCGGCGACGCGCGCGGGCCAGCCCAGCGCCAGCGCGATCGGCAGTTTCATATCCGGCGGGCTGGCCTGGGCCAGCGTCGAGCCGTCGGTGAACGTCACCATCGAGTGCACGATCGACTGCGGGTGCACGACGACGTCGATCCGGTCGTACGGGATGCCGAACAGCAGGTGGGTCTCGATCAGCTCCAACCCCTTGTTGACCAGCGACGCGGAGTTCAGCGTGTTCATCGGGCCCATCGACCAGGTGGGGTGCGCGCCGGCCTGCTCGGGGGTGACGTCCTCGAGCTTGTGGGCGGGCCAGCCGCGGAACGGTCCGCCGGACGCGGTCAGCACGATCTTGGCCACCTCGTCGGGGGTGCCGCCGCGCAGGCACTGCGCCATCGCGGAGTGCTCCGAGTCGACCGGCACGATCTGGCCAGGCTTGGCCGCCTTGAGGACCAGCGGGCCGCCCGCGACCAGCGACTCCTTGTTGGCCAGCGCGAGCCGGGCGCCGGAGGCCAGCGCCGCCAGCGTGGGCGCCAGCCCGAGGGCGCCGACGAGGCCGTTCAGCACGACGTCGGCTTCGGTGTTCTCGACGAGTCGCGTGGCGGCGTCCGCTCCGGCGTAGGTGACGTCGCCGACCTCGGCGGCCGCGTCCGCCACGGCGATGTTGGTCACCCCGGTCTGCGCGCGCTGCTGGGCCAGCAGGCCGGGGTTGCCGCCGCCCGCCGCCAGCCCGACGACCTCGAAGCGGTCGGGGTTGGCGGCGATGACCTCCAGCGCCTGGGTGCCGATCGAGCCGGTGCTGCCGAGGATCAGCACGCGGGTTCTGCTCACTGGTTCATTGTGCCGCGCCGCCCTTTCTCAGCGGCGACTTCTCCCCGCGAGCAGACGCAAAGTGTCCCGACACGCCGAAGAAACGGAACACTTTGCGTCTGGTCGCAGTGGAAAAGGGACGCAAATGTGACGTGACCCATCCGTGCCGGGGCGCGCTCCGAATCCTTGGTGTCAGTGCAGAGCGCGGGCACCACGCCCGTCACGACAAGGGAGCGAGAGCGTCATGAATGTTATTCACCGTCAAGCACTATCGGTGGCGGGCCTGGCCGCGGTCGCGGTTTTCGGTTTGTCGGCGTGTTCGAACGACACTTCCACCGCGGCACCCGCCGAACCGGCGAACCCGTCGTCGTCCGCGATGGCGGCGCCGATGGATCAGCCCGTCGATCCCGGCGCCGGCCTGGTCGGACCGGGCTGCGCCGACTACGCCGCGCAGAACCCCACCGGCCCCGGCTCGGTGACCGGTATGGCGCAGGATCCGGTGGCGGTGGCGGCGAGCAACAATCCGCTGCTCACCACGTTGACCGCAGCGGTGTCGGGCAAGCTCAACCCCGACGTGAACCTGGTCGACACCCTCAACGGTGGTCAGTTCACGGTGTTCGCCCCGACCGACGCCGCGTTCGCCAAGATCGACCCGGCCACCATCGAGAAGCTGAAGACCGACTCGAACCTGCTGAGCAGCATCCTCACCTATCACGTGGTGCCTGGTCAGGCCAGCCCCACCCAGGTCGTCGGCATGCACAAGACCGTGCAGGGCGGTCAGGTCGACGTCAGCGGCATGGGTAACACCCTGAAGGTCAACAACGCAGGCGTGGTGTGCGGCGGCGTCCGCACCGCCAACGCGACCGTGTACCTGATCGACACGGTCCTGATGCCCCCGGCCGCCTAGGCCTACCGGTCACCCAGCCCCGCGAGCAGACGCAGAAACGTACGATCCGCCCCAGATTTACCCGTTTCTGCGTCTGCTCGCGCCATGGAAAGCGAGTGCCCCGCCATGTTCACCCTCATCCTGATCGGCTTTCTCGGCGGCTTGATCACCGGCATCTCGCCGTGCATCCTTCCCGTGCTACCGGTGATCTTCTTCTCCGGAACTCAAAGCGACGGCGCGAAGGCCAGGCCGTACCGCGTGATCGCCGGTCTGGTGCTGAGCTTCTCGGTTGTCACCCTGATCGGTTCGGCACTTCTGTCGCTGCTGCGGCTGCCGCAGGACGCGATCCGCTGGGTGGCGCTGGCGGCACTGGTGGCCATCGGCGTCGGGCTGATCTTCCCGAAATTCGAAGCGCTGCTGGAGAAACCGTTCTCACGGCTGCCGCAGAAGCAGTTCGGTTCCGGCAGTAGCGGTTTCGGGCTCGGTCTGGCGTTGGGCGTGCTGTACGTGCCGTGCGCGGGCCCGGTGCTCGCGGCCATCGTTATCGCCGGTGCGACGGACACGATCGGGCTGCCGACGGTGGCGTTGACGGTGTCGTTCGCGGTGGGCGCGGCGCTGCCGCTGCTGTTCTTCGCGCTAGCAGGCCGTCGCGTCGCTGAACGGGTCGCGGCATTCCGCGAGCGCCAACGCGAAATCCGCGTCGCCGCAGGCGTTGTCACGATCCTGCTGGCGGTGGCGCTGGTGTTCAACCTGCCTGCCGCGCTGCAACGCACCATCCCCGACTACACCGCCAAGCTGCAGGAGACCGTCGGCGGCGACGAGCAACTCCGCGAGAAACTGAACCTCGGCGGTCTGGTCAACGACCAGAACAAGGACTTGGCCAACTGCACCAATGGTGCACCGGGATTGGAGAGCTGTGGCACCGCGCCCGACATCAAAGGCATCACCGGTTGGCTCAATACCCCCAACGGTGCGGCCGTCGACCTGAAAACGCTTCGCGGCAAAGTGGTCATCGTCGATTTCTGGGCCTACTCGTGCATCAACTGCCAGCGCGCGATCCCGCACATCGTCGACTGGTACCGGGCCTATAAGGACGCCGGCCTCGAGGTGATCGGCGTGCACACACCCGAGTACGCATTCGAGCGTGAACCGCGCAACGTCGCCAGCGGCGCCCGCGACCTGAACATCACCTATCCGGTCGCGCTGGACACCAACTATGCGACATGGACCAACTACCGCAACCGTTACTGGCCGGCCAAGTATCTGATCGACGCCACCGGCACCGTCCGCCACATCAAATTCGGCGAGGGCGACTACGCGCAGACCGAAACGCTGATCCGGCAACTACTTTCGGATGCCCGTCCGGATGTCACGCTGCCCGCCCCGACCGAGGCTGCCGACACCACTCCCCCAACCGGTCTGACCCCGGAGACCTACCTGGGCGTCGGCAAGGTGGTCAACTACGGAGGCACCGGCAGCTACGACGAGGGCGAGGCCACATTCGAGTACCCGGCCCGACTGCCCGACGACACGTTCGCACTCACGGGCGGCTGGAAACTGGACTACCAGGGCGCGACGGCCGACGGATCGGGTGCAGGCATCACACTGAACTACCGCGCCCGCAATGTGTACCTGGTCGTCGGCGGCACAGGCACGGTGACCGTGACCCGCGACGGCGAGTCCAGGCAGATCCCGGTCAGTGGTCCGCCCACATTGCGCCAGCTGGTCGGCGACGACGAGGTGCACCGGGCGACGGTCGAGGTCCAGTTGAGCGAAGGGCTGCAGGCCTTCTCGTTCACCTATGGGTGAGCGGCACTGTCACACTTCAGTAAGGAAATCCCGCCGGTCTCCGGCCGCCGTCGACACTAGCCTCGACATGTGAGCTCCAAAGCGCGCGGCCTCGCAGTCCTGACGCTGGTCGTCGCGTTCGGCGCGGCGCTGCTGGCCTTGCAGATCGGCGTGGAGCCCTCGCTGCGCGCGAACGCATCGGTCGACGTTCCCGGCCCCACCGTCGATGAGCCTGTGGGCCAGCCGGGCGCCAACGAGACCGCGGTGTTGGCGGGCGGCTGCTTCTGGGGCGTTCAGGGAGTCTTCCAGCACGTGAAGGGGGTGTCGGCCGCGGCCTCCGGCTACGCGGGCGGCGACGCGTCGACGGCCCACTACGAAACGGTGGGGACGGGCACCACCGGCCACGCCGAATCCGTGCGCATTACCTACGATCCCAGCCAGGTGACGTTCGGCCAGCTGTTGCACATCTTCTTCGCGGCCGTGCACGATCCGACGCAGATGAACCGGCAAGGCCCCGACACCGGACCGCAGTACCGGTCGGCGATCTTCCCGCAGAACGACGTGCAGCAGCGGGTTGCCGACGCCTACATCGCGCAACTCAACCAGGCGAAGGTCTTCGACGCACCAGTGGTCACCCAGACGACGCGCGACTCGGGCTTCTTTCCCGCCGAGGACTACCACCAGGACTACCTGAGCGAACATCCGACGGCGCTGTACATCGCGACCTACGACATGCCGAAGCTCGACCAACTGCGCCAACAGTTTCCGCAGTTGTATCGCGATCAGCCCGTGCTGGTGCACCCGGTCAACGCCGGGTAGCCGCCGACGGATCGACGGTCGCCTCGATCTTGACCACAAGACCGTCGCGCACGGTCAACATCAACACCACCGACAGCGCGCGGCCCGCGTAGCCGAGCACCTCCCCGGCAGGCCCGGTGACCAGAGTCAAGCCGGTGCCCAGGAACCGAAGGAGGTTGGGCGCCACCGCATCCCGGCCGTGGTTGATTTGCGGCGGCCCGCCGCCGACGAACGTCGCCACGCCCCATACCGTCGGATCCAGCACCGCGGTCAGCGATTCCAGATCGCCGTTGGCGCACGCGGTGATGAACTTCTCGGTGACGATCCTGTGCTCGACGGCGGTGACGTCGGACGGCCGCAGCGACGAGTCCGCGAACTTGGCCCTGGCCCGCCGCGCCAGTTGCCGGCAGGTGCCGACAGGCCTGCCCACCGTCGCGGCGATCTCCTCGAACGGCATCTGAAAAACGTCGTGCAGGATGAACGCCACCCGCTCAGCGGGACTCAGCCGGCGTAGCACTTCCAGCAGCGCGCCGCGGACCTCATCGTCGAGCGTGACCCGATCGGCCGGGTCGGCGTCGCGTGCCACGGGCACACGCAAACCCACCTCGTCGGGTTGTTCGTGACGGGCCCGCGCTGACCGCATCTGGTCCAGGCAGAGCCGCCCCGCGACGACGGTCAGCCAGGCACGCACATCGTCGACCTGCGACGCGCGCGAGAGCCGAAGCAGCGCCTCCTGCGCGACGTCCTCCGCCTCGCCCACGTCGCCGAGCATCTGATACGCGAGGTTCACCAGGTACGGGCGGTGGCTGCGCACCGCGGCGTCTATCGGGCCCATGAAGTAGTGACGAAACGCGGGCCGGAAAAGTTACAGCGGCGGCTGTGTAACTTTCCGTCGCGCGACGTCGTCCTTGTCTTCATGAACGCAATTCTCGTCACGGGCGCAACCGGCAACGTCGGCCGCCCTCTGGTCCATGAACTCGCAGCAGCAGGCGTCGAGGTGCGCGCCGTCACCCGGCAGTCGGGCGCGCGCTTGCCCGACGGCGTCGCGGCGGTGCGCACCGCGGCCGAGGGTCTTGCGGGTGCGACGGCCGTGTTCCTCAACTCGCGTGCGCTCGGTGATCACCTCGAGTCGTTCGTCGAGCAGGCGCGCGATCACGGTGTCACCCGCCTGGTTGCCCTGTCGGCCATCAACGCCGACGACGACTTCGCGCGCCAACCGTCACGTTTTCGCGGCGACCGCAACAAGGAAGTCGAGCAGCTCGCTGTCGGCTCCGGACTCGAGTGGGTGAGCCTTCGCCCAACGGTTTTCGCCACCAACTTCTTCGGCATGTGGGCGCCGCAGATCCAGGCGGGCGACGTGGTCAACGGGCCGTACGCGACCGCGTCGACCGCACCGATCGTCGAGAAAGACATTTCTGCCGTTGCCGCCACGGCGTTGCTCACCGACGACCTTGTCGGGCAGCGGATTCTGTTGACCGGCCCGCAGGCGTTCACCAACGCCGAACTCGTCGACGTGATCGGGTCGGTGCTGTCACGACCGCTGCGCTACCGGGAAGTGCCCGCCGACCTGGTGCGGCAACGGTTCACGGCGATCGGCTTCTCACCCGAGTTCGCCGACGCCTACCTGGCGTTCCTCGAAGCGACCGTCGACAAGCCGGCGTTGGTCACGCACGACGTGGAGAAGATCCTCGGCAGGCCGCCCTCGACGTTCGCCGATGCCGTGTCCGCGCATAGGGAACTCTTCAAATAGAAAGGGAGACAGAGAATGTCGGAGTTGCATCCGCCGCGCTACCTCAAGCCGATGAACAAATTCATGATGGCTGTGCAGAAGCTCGGCATCCCCACCGGCCCTGCGATGGTGCTGACCGTGCCCGGCCGCAAGACCGGAAAGCCGCGCAGCACCCCGATGACGCCGTTCGAGCACGACGGTGATCTTTATGTGGTGGCCGGTTATCCGGGCGCCGACTGGGCGTCCAACGCCCGAGCGGCCGGCGAGGGCACGCTGTCACGCGGACGCAGATCGCGGCGCGTGAAGATCGTCGAACTCGACGCCGCGCAATCCCGTCCTGTGCTGCGGGCTTTCGCGGTCAAGGTGCCCGTCGGCGTCGGGTTCGCCAAACGCGCGGGCCTGGTCCGCGACGGCGCCCCCGAAGAATTCGCGGCACTGGCGGGGCGGCTGAAGGTGTTTCGGTTCGACGCCAGCGACTAGCCTCGGTGGGTCCATCGACGTCGGTATCGACGTCGATGGAACGCGGGGTGCCGCCGCGCGACCGAAGCGGACGCGGATGTCGTGTCCGCCCCGGTTGAGCAGCCTTGGGGCATGCGGGAATTCGTCATCCGGCTGGCCGCGGGACATCAGCTGATCGTGACCGGCCCCGCCTGAGAGGCGCGCTGCACCACGACGTCACCGGATGCGGTCTGCGCATGCACGATGAGCGTCTCGTCGCCCGCCGCCGGGCCGTCCGACTGCGTCAGCGCGTTGCGGACCTCACCCGATCGGGTGTGCACGTCGAGTTTGGCCGCGGTGCCTTCGGCGATCCCGACGACGACGTCGCCGCTGGCGGTTTGCGCCGAAACGCCGCCGCTGACGGCGTGTGCGACATTGACGTCCCCGGACGCGGTCTGCGGGCTGAGTTGTCCGCGCAGTAGCGTGACCGCCAGCGATCCGCTGGCTGCGCGGAACTTCATGTCGCCGTCGAGTCTCCCGATCACGGCGTCGCCGGACGCCGTCGACACCGATACCGACCCGGTGACGTCGGCCGCTGTGACGCTGCCGGACGCGCTGTCCGCCTTGAGATTTCCCAGCACCGTGCCGACCTCGACGTCCCCGCTCGCGGACGCGAACTTGCAGTCGGCATACGCGCCGTCGGCCGTGATGTCCGCCGCCGCCACCGCCGCATTGAGCCGCGAACCGGACGGCAACGCGATGTCGACGATCACCGCGCCCCTGCGCGGGAACGAGAATCCGCGCCGACTCGACACCAGCAGGGCGCCGTTGGTGAAGTCGACGCGCACCTGTTCGGCGGCCTTGACGTCGTGACTGCGCGATTCGTCACGGGGTCGCACCTCGACAACCGTGTCGTCGCGCTCACTGGCGACCAGGTGCACCGACCCGGCCGAGATCTCCACCGTCGCGGTGATCGGTTGTGGGGTTTCGAATTTCGGCATAGCTCCTCCTGATCGGTGGTGTTGGATCAGCGGACCCAGCCGCTGAAGTGCTTACCGGACTCGCCGCGCGGCCGTCGTGGTCCGCCGAGGGCGGCGGTGACGGCACGAACGAGCCACGCGTTGACCGACAGCCCGTCGCCGCGCGCGGCCGTGTCGACGCGGGTTCGCAAGTGCTCCGGCAGCCGCAGCGTCACCCGCCACGTGCCGCCGTCGTCGTCGGATTCCGGCACCACGACCGCAGGCGTCTCCTGAACCGTGCCCGACGACACCGTGAACTCCGGGTCGCGTCCACGCAACCGGACATCGACCGACCCCGGCGCCAGTTCGCGGGTGATCTGCTCGGCCGCCTCGGACAACGCCTCCAGCAGGGCCAGCCGGATGGCCGACTCCAGCGGTGCGGTCAGCCGCTCGGCGAGCGCTTCGGCATCCGGTCCCCCTACGGCGGCCGCCACCGACAACTCGTGGCGTACGCCGTCCACGTACGGCTGAAGATCCATGACGTCATGGTGACATCATTTTGACGTCACATCAAGTGTCAGTCTGACGCAGAGGTGGCTTTCAGCTGCTCCAGCAAGCCGTACAGGTCGAGTTGGCCGCGGTGGGCGACCAGCATGTCGCCCTGGAAGCGGTCGATGTGAATGCCCGCGACCGACACCTTGACCCCGGTCGGCGCGATCCCGCGGAACTCTTCGGTGTGCGTGCCGGTGAACCGGAATCGCGATATGCCGTGGGAGCCGTCGACGAGCACTTCTTCGATGGCGTGATGGCCATCCGGGAATGCGCGGGTGAACTCTTCCAGATCGGCGCGCCACGCCTGCCAACTCGACGGCTCCGAGCTATCCACCTCAACCACCAACCGGGGCGACACCAACGCCTCGACCGTCGACCAGTCGCGCCTGTCGACCGCTGCGTACAGGCACTGCACGAGTTCCCGAACCGCCTCATCTGACGAATTAGCCACGAAGCCAACGATATTTACCCGCGCACCTTGGCGATGACCGTTTCGGCGAACCGCTCGATGGGTTCGCGATAGCGCTCCACACCTCCGGCGGGCAGTTCCGCGCCCATCCACGGCGCAGCCATCACCGCGGTGATGCCTGCGTCTTCGGCGCGTTTGTACAGATCGGGCGTCGGCGGTTCCAGCCGCCGCGTCACCGCCGCCATCGCGCCGATCAGCACCCAGCTGTCCGGCCACGGCGTTTCGGGTGCCCACCCAGGCCGCCCCGTCGGCGAATCGGGATGAGGCGAGGACAGCTGGCGGGGATATATCAAGTGGTCAGAGCAGATCAGCCCGTCGTAGCCGGCCTCGTCGAACATCCGCACCACCCGAGAATCTCCGTCGTCTGCATGAACGGGGTGCCGCTCCAAAACTGCATCTTGTTTCTTCAACCCGAAATTCGGGCAGCTTCAATGGATGCCCGCACTGTTGTGGTTTCGACGCGATCTGCGGCTGTCCGATCTGCCCGCGCTGCTCGACGCCGCGGCCGTCGACGGCGAGGTGCTGGCCTGCTACGTGCTGGATCCACGGCTCGAGGCGTCGTCCGGCCCGCGCCGCTTGCAGTACCTGTACGACGCGCTGCGCGACATTCGGGACCGCCTCGACGGCAGACTGCTGGTCACCCGCGGCCGCCCCGAACAACGAATTCCTCAGCTGGCCAACGAGATCGGCGCAACGTCGGCACATGTGTCGGCGGAGTACACACCGTTCGGCCGACGCCGCGACGACGCGGTCCGCGACGCGCTTGGCGATATCGCGTTGGAGGAGTCGGGTTCGCCGTACCTCGTGTCGCCGGGGCGGGTGACCAAGGGCGACGGCTCGCCGTACCGGGTCTTCAGCCCGTTCTACGAGGCCTGGCGGCGACACGGTTGGCGCAAGCCCGCCAACTCCGGTGCCGACTCCGCGCGTTGGATCGACCCGACCGACGTGGCCGGCGGCGTCGACATCCCCGATCCAGGGACGACGTTGGACCTGCCCGCCGGCGAGACGGCGGCCCGCGCACAGTGGGCGAAATTCGTTGCGGGCGCGTTGAATACCTACGCCGAGGACCGCAACCGGCCCGACCTCGACGGCACCAGCCGGATGTCGGCACACCTGAAGTTCGGCACCATCCACCCCCGCACCATGGTCGTCGATCTGGGTCGCGGCAAGGGCGCACAGGCCTACCTTCGCGAATTGGCGTTCCGTGACTTCTACGCCACCGTGCTTGGCGAACGGCCCGACAGCGCGTGGTGGAACTGGAACAAGGCGTTCGACCGCATCGAAGTCGACGAGGACAACACGCTGTTCACCGCGTGGAAAGAAGGCAGGACGGGCTATCCGATCGTCGACGCCGGTATGCGCCAGCTGGCCGCGACGGGATGGATGCACAACCGGGTGCGCATGATCGTGGCGTCGTTTCTGGTCAAGGATCTGCACCTGCCCTGGCAATGGGGCGCCCGGTGGTTTCTCGAGCAGTTGGTCGACGGCGACATGGCCAACAACCAACACGGGTGGCAATGGGCGGCAGGCTGCGGCACCGACGCCGCGCCGTACTTCCGGGTCTTCAATCCGACGACGCAGGCAGCCAAGTTCGACCCGGAGGGTGCCTACGTTCGACGGTGGGTGCCTGAGATCGACGACGGCGACTACCCCGACCCGATCGTCGATCACGCCGCCGAACGCAAGGAGGCGCTGCGGCGCTACAGCCAGGTCGGATAGTCACCCGAGCCCTGTGCCAGAATGTCTGCAGATTCGCCCAAGACCGTGAGGAGCAACCGTGGCCAGCACCGAGGTGGACCGACACACCGGCGTCGACGTCGAAGATGTGCCCTCCGCGGAGTGGGGCTGGTCGAAGGAGAACCACAAGGCCATCCAGATCGGTGGGCTGTTGTCGGCCGTGTTCATGCTGGCGATGCTGCGCGGCAATCATGTCGGCCACGTCGAGGACGGGTTCCTCATCGGGTTTGCGATCCTGATTCTCGTCGTGGTCGCACGTGACTGGTGGCTGCGCCGCCGGGGCTGGATCCGGTAGAGCTACCTCAGACGGAGTGCAGCGCGCGGACTGATTTCGTCTCGACCCGAAACAGCTCCTCGGTCGCGCCGCCGTCCGTGGCGACAAGGCCCGCGGCCAGCAGCGCATGCGATTTGAAGGCCCGTGCGGCCGTGCTGACCCGGTGCATCACCGCGTCCGCCGCCCTGCCCAATTCGGTCGGCCACCGCGCACCCCACACGATCACCTCGGTGTCTCCCCGCTTCAACACGCGGCTCACCTCGGCGCGCACACCCGGGTCGGCGGCCAGCAGGTCGGCGCTGACGGCCAGCGTCCCGCCGGCCGCCGTCGACAGAACACCGTCGGTCCACTCGAGTGCCGTGGCTCCGAGGATCGTCAGGCATCGGGTGTCCCCCGTCGCCACCATCACGTTGACATCCCATCCGGCGCGCGCGCGGTCGCACAACCATCCGCCCGCGGACTGGAGCACGTCTTGGGCGGTGTTGGCGACGACGTCGAGTTGATACCGCAGCACCCTGCCACCCGCGGTGGTCTTGCCGTCAGCGATGTAGGAGCGGGTTGCCATCCGTAGAGCGTGACAGTTTTGCCATGATCTGTAAAGGTTCGATTTTGCAGCGCGAACGGGGCCCGTTCAGCTGGCGCGCGAATGGGACGCGGGCGGGTGGCTGAGTTCGGCGGCGACGTCACGGTGGCTTGTCAGCTGGAGGAACTTCGTCATCGCCCGCGTCGCAAGGGAATCCGGAATCCGCGCTGCCAGCCGCAGCACGGGTTCACTCTGCGGCTGCTGACGCGACGTCACCCAGGACACCGCATTGAGTGGGCGCCGCCGGGTCCGCTCATACCACCGCAATGCGCGACACAAATCGTCCCTGCGGGTGGTCGACAGCGCCTTGCGCAACACCATCGTGTCGAGCAGCGCCTGATTGGTGCCCTGCGCGAGGATGGGCGGCATCGTGTGCGCCGCGTCGCCGAGCAGCGTCACAGCCCCGCGACGCGTCGGACGCGGTATCCGGTGCCGGAAATGGGGGAAGGGGGAATCGGCGAGGTCATCGTCGGTCAACGTGGCGAGTACCCGGTCGACGGCATCGGACCATCCGCCGAAGTTCGCGCGAATCATCTCGATGGGGCGGGCCGGTCTGACGAAATCCCGCGACCAGGGCATCTCGAACCACCACTGCACATCCGAGCCGCCCGCCGGCCACAGGCCGACGTTGCCGCACGCGCCGATCATCTGCACGGCGACGTCCTGTTCGACCACGCCCGGCAGCGTGCTCATCCCCTGCCAGCTGCACCAGCCGGTCGGCTTCGCAGTTCGCGCACCGATGACGTCCCGCACCATCGAATGCAGCCCGTCGGCGCCGATCACCAGATCCGCGTCGGCCCTGCCGCCGTCCTCGAAGCGCACCTGCACCCCGGCGGCGTGGTCCAGCACTTCGACGACTCGGGCATTGCAGCGGATGCGGTCGCCGGGAAAGCCGTCCAGCAGGCGGTCGAGCAGCACGCGCCGGGGCACCTGCCGGACGGCCCCGCCGAGCCGATCCGCCACCGACGCCAGGTCGATGGTCATCACGCTCCGACCGGTCGATGTGGCGATCTCAGCCGACGACAGCCGCTGACCAACCCCGTCCATGTCGACGCCGAGCTGTGCGAGCACCGTCGACCCGGTGGGCCAGATCGTCACCGAGCCGCCGCCGGGCCGCATGTCTTTGCGCCGTTCGACGACGGTGACGTCGTGCCCGTCGCTCAACAGTGCTCGCGCGACGGAAACACCGCCGACGCCTGCGCCGACGACCAGGACCCGAAGCGGCGTGGGCGAAACCATTGCGTCTCCTTGTGATTCATGCGGCAGCGGTCGACCATTTCCGGCCCACCCAGCTCAGCAGCCGCGGGTAGATGATCAGGTACCGAAATGGCGCGATCGCTGCGAGATAAGCGCGGCCGAGAAATCCGTTGGGCTTGACCAACATCGCGATCTGACCGCGGTAGTCCCCCGGCCCGCGCTGTGTCCAGCCGACGTGGACGACGCCGTGCACGGTTTTGTTGATCAGCTCGGCCGCCCATTCGCTGTCCGTCTGGTACAGCGGCACGAAACCCATCGGCAGGGTCACTGCCTGCGGATCGGCGGCCAACTCCGCGGGCAGCCGTCGACGCAGACTCGGCCTGCCGCTGCCGTCGAGCTTGCCGTCCCAGCCGAACATTCGGCCGACAGCCTCGCGTATCGCGAACAGTGCGCCGACCAGTGAACCCGGTCTGCGGGCCTCGTCGAAGCCGGTCAAGATCCGAACCAATCGCGGGAAGTCGTCATGGCCGCCAGGCGTTGGCAGGGCCCACACCCCCTCGAATCGAAAATCCCGTGTGAAGTCGTGGATCAGCCAATGGTGCGAAAAGTGGTCGCTGTCAGGAAGTTTCATGGGGTCAGCTCACTCATCGCGCAGCGCTGTCGCGGGCGCCGCCTGAGTGTTCTTCCAGGCGGGTACGACCGCCGCGACGACTGCGGCGGCCGCGGCGAACACGGAATACTTGATCGCTTCCGGCCACGGAAAGCTCAACGGGCTCAATGAACCCACGACGACGACGGCCGCCCGCCGCACCGCCTCGGTGATGGCGACGGAGAGCACCGCACCGAAGCCGGCACCTACCGCGCCAGCGACAATCGCTTCGACAGTGGTGATGGCGAAGACCTTCGATTTGGTCGCGCCAAGCGCTTGGATGAGGGCCATTTCACGCTGCCTGCGCAGTCCGACGAGCAGCAGCGTGGCCGACACCGAGATGAACGCGATGGCGAGAAGCCCGTACTCGAGCGCATTCAGCGGCACCAGGAAATTGTTGGCGCCGTCGGCGATCTCATCGCGGTAGCCGGCCGAATTCACCACTTTGACAGGCTGATTGAAGGCAGCGGAGTGGATCTCGTCGGCGATCTGCTGGACCGGGACGCCGTTGTCCGGCACGACGCGAACCAGGCCCGCCGGGTGCGAGCCGTAGATCTCCTGCGCGGTCGCGAACGGCATATAGATGCGCCGACCACCCAGTTCGGGGGTGGCGACGATGGAGCCGACGACCATGGTGTGCGCACTGGTTCCCGTCCCGAGACGCATCGAGTCACCTACGCGAAGGTGTTCGTCGCGGGCGAGGGTGCTGCCCACGATGAGCTCGTCGGCGTGCATCGCGTCTTGCTGAGGCTTTCCCGCCACCGTGGGGAACGGCAGCGCCGGATCATCTTCGGCGCGCACATACGCCGATGCTCCGTCGGCCAGCGATACCTGGATCTCCTCCATCCGCTCGACATGCCCGACTCCCGGCAGTGAAGCCAGTTTGGTGATCGTCTCCGGGGAGAACCCCGAGTCCAGTCCCTGCCAATTGTTGAATCGGGAGGTGGTGGCGACCAGCCGACCGGTGGCCTGCGACTTGGCGAGGACCTCGGAGCTGCTGCTGATTCCGACGAGAAACGAGGACAGTACCGACGCGACCACGACCGGCACGGCGACCGCGCCGGCCATCGCCGTCGTGCGTGACGCATCAGCGCGAAGGCCGGTGAGCGCCACCCGCAGCGTGGCGCCCCCCGCCCGGTTCTGCGGCACGCGCAGCAGGGTTATCAGCTGGGCGCTCAAATACGCTGCAGCCGAGAGTAATCCGACGATGGCCAAGACGACCGCGGCGCTGGCGACGCCAGCCTGCCATTGCTGCAGGCCACCCGACCGCGTCGTGATCTCGGTAGCGGCGACTCCGGCGCCCCCGACGATCAGCAGTCCCGCCGCCTTGGGCCAGATGCTGCGGGAGTCCATGTTCAGCTGCGGCGCACGACCGGAAAGTTCAGACGCGATCGCGGTTTTCAACACCGACAGGCCGGGTAGGGTGGCGGCAAGGACGGCCAACAGCACGCCCATCGCCACCCCGACCGCGGGGATCCACGGGTGGATCACCACCGACACGTTCACCCCGAGGAAGACCTGCGTCAGTGCGCTGGCATGCGCGACGACGGGATAGGCGATGCCGATGCCTGCGAGCACCCCGACAGCCGACCCGAGCGCCCCGAGCAGGGCGGCTTCGGCGAGGAATCCCGTCACCGTGGCCAGCGGCGAGGCGCCGAGCGCCGCGGCCACTGCGACCTCATGCCGGCGCTCCTCGACCGAAAGCCGGGTGATCTGCGCGATCAGGATGACGCCCACTCCCACCGCGATCAGCGCGAAGATCGCCAGCAACGGAAGCAGCGCGGCGTTCACGTCGATTCCGGCGTCGGGGTCGCTTCGGGTGAGCACGCTGTAACCCGGTCCCAGCGCGGTGCGAATCTGCGCCTGAATCTGTGCTGCCTTCGAATCGTCGACCAGGGTGACATAGAGCAGATCGACCCGGTCGCCCCTGGCGAATTGTGCTTTCGCGGCGCTCAGCGGTAGCACCACCGCGAGACCGTTGTTGACGGTGTCGAGTTGAGAAGTGTGCAGTACACCGGTCAGCCGCAGCTGGCCCTGGTCGGTCACCAATGTCGTCGGGTGATCGGCCGCTGTCGCGAATGTCGTCGAGGTGGCGGGCACCGGCGGTTCTGATCGGCCGGGCGGACAGACGGCGGGGTCGATGATCCACCGTGCGGTGCAGTCGATTCCGAGGGTCAGCACGTAGTCGTCGCGGTTCCCGGTCCGCGCCAGCGTCACCGCGCGAATGACGGGAGCCGCCGCCGATACGCCGGGTATCCCGCGTACCTTCGCGATCGCCTGCGCGTCGATGCCGCCTTGCGCGGCGGCACCGACGACCCGCAGCGGGGCCGGCCCGGCGATCCGGTAGCCCACATCGTGGACGGCGTCGCTGACGCTGGTGGCCTCGATCATCACGGCGACGACGACGGCCACACCGCCGCCCAGCGACACGGCGGCCAACAGCGCGCGAAAGCTGTGTCGGCGCAGCGCCCGCAGATTGATGATCCGAAGGACGCTCAGCGCCGCAGCCAGCTGTCGACCCGCCACGCTAGGGCCCGATCCGCTCGGTCACCACGATCGGGGCGCCGTTGCGCGACGCGATATCGCTTTCGATGCGACCGTCCCGAAACGAGATGAGCCGGGGCGCCTTCTCGGCAATCGACAGGTCGTGGGTGACCAGAATGATGGTCTGCCCCTCGCGGTTCAACTGCTCGAGAACCTCGATGACGTTTTGTCCGTTTCGGGTGTCCAGGTTCCCTGTGGGCTCGTCGGCGAGGATGACGTCGGGCTTGGAGAACAACGCCCGCGCGATCGCCACCCGCTGCTGCTCCCCTCCGGACAGCTCGGCGGGCACCCGTTTCGCCTTGCCTGCCAACCCGAATTGATCCAGCAGTTCGATCGCACGCCGGTGTTGCGCGGACCCGGAGCGGCCGGTGAGCAGACCGCTCAGCATCACGTTCTCGGCAACGGACAGACCTGCAAGAAGGTTGAACGACTGAAAGACGTATCCGAGCTTGGTGCCCCGCAGGCGGGCCAGCTGCCGTCGCGAAAGCTGGCTCACACTGCGCCCGTTCACCAGAACGTCGCCGCTGGACGGTGGTTCGAGCAGGCCGAGGATGCTGAGCAGAGTCGACTTCCCCGACCCGGACGGGCCGATCAACACCACGAACTCCCCCGGGAGAATCTGCAGGTCGATGCCTTTGAGGATCTGTGTCTCGGTGTCGCTGCGGCCGAACGACTTTCGCAGGTCGCGTACCTCGATGACAGCACCTGCAGATACGCCGTTTCCGTTTGGTCCCGGCGGCGAGGTGCCTGTTGGAGTGGATAGCGTCACAAGAACCTCAGAACCGGTACGTGGTGGCACCGACCTGCAGGCCCGAACCGACTGTCACGATCAGGCCGATGTCGCCCGGTTCCGCCAGGCCCTCGCGCACCGCACGCTCGATGCCCTGGGGCACCGATGACGTGAAAGGATCGCCCTCACCGTCGAATTCAACGAACCGCGCGCTGTCGATGCCGATGCGGTGGGCCAGCTCCGTGCGGTCGTCGACCGGCAGGAACGGCGGAACCACCACCTTGATATCCGAGCGGTCCAGGTTCTCCAGCTCCAGCAGTTCTTCGACGGCGGCGGGCACCAGGTCCAAATAGTGGGTAGCGAGTTTGGGTTCGCGGTCGATCTGCAGCCAGGTTCGGCCGCCGGCCTGCCGGGTGTACGTGGTCAGCGCGTCGGCGTGTTCGGGATCGTAACGGAACACGAATCTGCCGAACCCGACCGCATCGTCGCTCCTGCTGAGCACAACGGCGGATCCGGTCTGTTGGACGCCAAGCAGTTGGTGTTCACCGTCTGCGGCGTTGTTCTCCGTCTCCGAGGTCACCACCATCGCGTTCTCGACTTTCCCTCCGCCGACCATCTGAGCGGCGACCTGGCAGGCGTTGAGGAAACCGACTGCACCGTTGAACACGTCGAAAGCCAGAGTCTTTGCGCCTTCGGCGGATTGGATGTCGTCATTGGCGCCGATGTCGCCGGCGATGAACGTAGCGATCGCCGGTTCGCCGATGAACTCGTCCCGGTACACCCCGGCGTGTATCAGCAGGCCGAGCTGTGCCGGCTCGAGTCGGGCGTTCTCGAGGCACGACTTGGCGGCGTGTACGGCGTTCGCCACCGATCCAGTTTCCGCCGTGTCGGCGGGAACCCTGCCCACACCTGCGATCCGCACCCGTGGCGTCGCGGGAAGATCCGCATTTCGTGGTGCCGTAACACTTTGTGTCCTACGGCTTTTGCGGCCTTGGCGCAGCCGGTCGGGTAGATCGTCAAATGTGTACAGTGCCGCGCCGACAGTCTGCCCGGATCCGCTGATACCGAACACCGTGCGATCTCCTGATTGGATGCGGTTGTTGAGGATGTGATCTTTCAGCGCCACCCAGTGCGATGTGCTTGCGGTATTGCCCCGCTCAGCCAGGTTGAAGATCGTGTTACCCGGATGGGCGGCGCTCTTCCCGAACTCCCGGTTGATCGCGAGCATCGCATCCCTGAGCGACGATTCAGATGTCTGGTGGATCAGCAGGTGGTCGGCACTCTGCGGCCGCCACCCATGCCGCCGCATCACCTCGGCGACGTACGGTACCGCCGCCTTGACCGCGACGACGGTCGCCGCGATGGAATCGGTGACCATCACCGCGCCGCCGTGCAGCCCCTCGCTGGGTTTGGCCACGCACAGCCTGCTGTACGCGCCCAGCGTGGCCATGTCGATGTCGTGAAAACCGATGCGGTCGTTGGCGCTGCGCTCCAAGATCACCGCGGCACCGGCGTCGCCGAGGGTCAGGCATGCCAGCCGCGGGTCCATCGGGCCTTCGATCTCCTTCTGCGCCGTCTCGGCAAGATGGCTGATGTACTCGCCGCTGACCACCATCGCGCGCCGGATCTGACCGGTCTTCAGGTAGGCGTCGGCGACGGTGATGCCGGTCCACATCCCGGCACAGGCGTTGCTGATGTCGAAGGCAAGCGCGTTGGTCAGGCCGCAGCGGTCTCGCAGTCGCACTGCGATTCCCGGCTCGAACACGGCCCGGAATTCCGGTCCGTCGTGTCGAGAGGTGTTGCACGCGATGATCAGATCGATGTCCTCCGGTTCGTGGCTCGAACGCGCCAGGCAGTCGTCGATCGCCTGCCGGGCAAGGTCGCTCGCGTATTCGCCCGGCCCGACGACGCGCCTGTTCAGGATGCCGGTCAGGCGCCCGAGCGGGATCCCGACCTCTGCCGTGCATCCGGCGACAACTGCCTCTGTGGAGACGATTTCGGCGGGTAGGTACGTGCCGATGCTCTCGATCACCGTGCTGCCGCCCAGCGTCGTGACCGGCTCTGCGGCGGCTTCTGCGGCGGCTTCGTCTGAGCCGCCGCCGTGTTGGGCGGCAAGTTCGGCGATCGTGCCGCACACGAACACCGCTTCCGGCGTCAACGGGATGCCTGCCGCCTTGGCCTTGACGGTGACCTCCATGCTGTGGGTCGAGCATCCGCCGAGCGCGAAGAAATCGTCGTGTATGCCAACGTTTTCCACGTCGAGCACCTCGGACCAGATTCCCGCCAGGATCGTCTCCGCGGGTGTACGTGGCGCGACGAACTCGCGGTCGGGGGTCGGCGCGGCGGCGGCCGCCGCCACCAAGGCGCGGCGATCCACTTTGCCGCCCGGCGTCTTTGGCAGCGCCTCGGTGTAGCAGAACACCGCAGGCACCATGGATGCGGGCAACTGGTCGCGCAGGAACAGGCGCATGTCAGTGGTGCTGGGTCGATCCTGGTCGCCCGCGACCAGATGTGCGATCAGCCGCGTGTTCCCACGGTCGTCAGGCCCGGCCACCACCGCGTTGTCCCGGATAGCGGGGTGCTTGGCCAGTGCGGCCTCGATCTCCCCCAATTCGATTCGTACGCCGCGGACCTTCACCTGGTCGTCGCGGCGTCCGACGTACTCGATGTTGCCGTCGGGCAGGTACCGCGCCAGGTCGCCGGTGCGGTACATCAGCTGACCGTCTCCTCCGGCGAACGGATCGGGCGAAAAGTTCGCGGTCGTCGCGTCGGGCCGGTTGAGATAGCCGCGCCCGACGCCGGCGCCGCCGATGTAGAGCTCGCCGATGACGCCGACGGGCACCGGTTGCCGTTGTGCGTCAAGGAGATAAACGTGCACGTTGGCGATTGGCTTGCCGATCGGGACCGATGGCCCCGCCGCGCCCCGCTTGCAGTGGTAATAGGTGGCCGTGACGGCCGCCTCGGCGGGACCGTATTCGTTCCACAACTCGGCGTTCACGGTGGCGTGGAATCGCTGCGTGAGCTCGTAGGGCACTATGTCGCCGCCGCACGACACGTGACGCAGCGCGACGCATTCTTTCGCCGCCGGTTGGGCGAGGAACGACCGCAACATAGTGGGTACGAAAAAGGCCGCGGTGATCTGCTTTTCAGCGATGCTGTTGGCGACGTACTCGACGTCTGTGTGTCCGTCGGGTTTTGCGATGACGATCTGCGCGCCCGCGATCAGAGGCCAGAAGATCTCCAACAACGACACGTCGAAGGCCACCGGCGTCTGGTGGAACACGCGGTCGCCGACGCCGAGCGGGTCGGCCTGCTGCATCCACAGCAGCCGATTCCGGATGCCGCCGTGGGTGATCAACGCACCCTTGGGCGTGCCGGTGGACCCCGATGTGTGAACGACGTAGGCCAGGTTGCGCCCCGTCACGCCAACCGAAGACGGGCTGGCCTGTTCGGACAGCGACGGTGACAGGGCGTCGAGGCATACCGGTTCACCGGTGAAGCCGGCCAGCCTGTCGAGATGGCGTTGCTGGGTGAGGCAGACGGGCGCACCCGGCGCACCCGACAGCATGGTCGCAATGCGATTCGCCGGCTGCGCCGGGTCGAGGGGCATGAACGCGCCACCGGCCTTGAGCGCGGCGAGCAGGGCGATGACGAGATCCTCCGAGCGGTCGACGAGGACCGGGACGAGGGTGTCCGGGCCGACGCCAAGGCTCTGCAGCCGGTGCGCCAGCGCGTCGGCGCGCCGGTCGAGTTCGCGGTAAGTCAGTTGACGGTCCTCGAACGACACCGCCACCGCAGCCGGATGGCGGTTGGCCGCTTGCGCGACCAACTCGTGTAGGCACTCAGGGGCATCGTAAGTGACTTGTGTCTGATTCCATGCCTGCTGGTCCCGCGACTCGGCGTCGGTGAGCAGTGGCAGCTCCGACAACCGCTTGTCGGGGTCGGCCACGACACCGCGCAGCAGTGTGGTGAAGTGTCCGGACATGCGCTCGATGGTGGCGTCGTCGAAGAGGTCGGTGTTGTACTGCAACGCGCCGATCAGGTGTCCGTCCAACTCGCCCATCATCATCATCAGATCGCTCAGCGCACCGCCCTGGCCGATCTGGATCGACGTCAGGCTCAGCGAATTCGCACCGGCGGATTGATCCGCACCCCGGAAACGACGGATCTGCTCCCACGCGAAGCTGACCTGAAACAGCGGTGCATGACTCGGATCCCGGACCGGGTGCAGCCGCTCCAACAGCAAGCTGAACGGATACTCCTGATGTTCCAGCGCGCCCAGCACCGTCTGCTTGATGCGGGCAAGAAGGGCGGCGAATGTCGGGTCGCCGCTCATATCGGCGCGCAAGACCAACGGGTTGGCAAGGTAGCCGACGAGTTCCTGGATCGCTGCGGATTCCCGGCAGGCGAACGGGGATCCGATCGGCAGGTCGGTTTGGCCGTTGTAGCGGTGCAGCAGAGTGGCGTACGCGGCGAGCAGGGTCATGTACGGCGTCGCTCCCGTGCGGCGGCCGATCTCCTTCACCGCGGCGGTGAGTTCGGCGTCGATCGTGAAATGGTGTACCGCGCCGCGATAGGTCTGCGCCTGCCGCCGCGGTCGGTCGGTCGGCAGGTTGGTGACCGGCAGTTCACCGGAAAGCTGCTCACGCCAATACTTCCAAAGGCGGTCCCCGTATTCACCTTCTAGCGCGCGGTTCTGCCTGCGGGCATGCTCGGCGTAACTCTGCGCACACGCGTCGGGTGCCTCTGCGCCGAACTGCGCGGCGTAGAGCAGGCGAAGCTCGTCGAGCAGGATATCGAGCGACCAGAAGTCGACTGCGATGTGATGGATGGCCAGGACCAGGATGTGGTCCTGCGGCCCTCGCCTGAGCAGGGTGAGCCGGAACACCGGCCCGGTTTCGAGGTCGAAGGGGCGGTATGCTTCCCGACGCAGCCAGTCTTGCAGCCCGTACTCGCCGGGGTCGAGGTCCTGTCGAGCCATCGTCAACCGCCAACGTGGGTGCACTCGCTGTACCGGTTGCCCGCCACGCACGCCATAAGTGGTGCGCAAGATGGCATTTCGATCGACCAGGGCCTGAGCGGCACGTTCCAGCGCAGCTACGTCAAGTCGGCCGCTGATCAGACCCGTATACGTGATGATGTGTGCGGGGCTGCCCGGCGAGAGGTTCTCGAGCAGCCACAACGAACGCTGCCCGAAAGACAGCGGATGCGTTGCCGCGGACGACTCGACACGTTCCCGCAACAACCGCGACAGCAGGGCCCGCTTTTCATCAGCGGACAGGTCCGCGATGTCGACGTCACGCCCGATAGTCTCTGTCATTATCAACCTCACCAACATTCAATATCTCGCGGAGTAGGGCATCGACGTCGTCGTCTGATACTTCTTCCACCTGCGTGAGCAAATCGCTCCACCGTGTATCGCTGAAATCCTCTGTCCCGGTTGTCAAGTCAGCGGTCGCCTGCCGTCGGCCCGCCTCGGGAAAAGCGGCGGCGAGCCAGTTGGCCAACCCGGCGATGCTTGGCCCGTCCAGCAGCGTGGCGAGAGGCACCACGACGCCGGTGTCGCACTCGACTTGTGCGCGCAGTTCCGCAGCGATCAGAGAGTCGATCCCGAAGCTGATCAGCGGCAGCTCGACGTCGAGGCGTGACGGCGCCGTATCGATTCTGGCCGCGACGTGGTCACGCAGGTATTCCGTCAGGAGTCGTTGGCGTTCACGCTCGTTGGCGCAGCCCAGTGCGGCGACCAGGCCGACTTCCGGCTCCGGGACCTCCACATCCGGTTGTTCGATTGTCGCGGTGGTCGCGTCGGTGCCGCCCAGCCAGAACCGTTGGCGCTGCCACGGGTAGGTCGGTGCAGCGACCGGTCGGCAGCCCGATGGGTGTAGCGGCTCCCAGGCCACCGAGTGTCCGGCGGTGTACAGGTTGGCAAGCGATGTCAGCATGGTCGCGCGTTCGGATTCGCCGAGGCGAACAGACGGCAGCGCGTCGCCGATCGACGGGTGCGGGCTGATCTCCACGAACGTGTCATGGCCGCGTTCGGCCAGCCCGCGGACGGCTGTCGAGATGCGCACGGGCGCACTGAGGTTCGCCATCCAATGGGTGTCGTCGCGCAGCTGACCGGCCAGTGCGTCTCCGGTCACGCTGGAGTACACAGGAACCTTCGCGGGCCGCACCGAAAGGTCGTCCAGTACCTCGTTGAGTTCAGCGCGCGCCGCCCGATCACTCGTGCGCCGGACAAGGCGCGTGCGCACGCAGATCAACCGGGCGGCGTCCTCCAGACTCAACACGCCTGCCGCGTGTGCCGCAGCTACCTCGCCCATGCTGTGACCGATCACCGCTGAGGGCTCGATCCCCCATGACCGCCACAGACCCGTCAGCGCCACCTGAAACGCGAAGACGGCCGCCCCGGCGGTATCCACGTCGTCGAGAAAGCCGTCGCGGCGATCGGCGAGCAGCTCGGTGAGCACGGAGCGCGTGAGGTGTGGCCGCAACGCGCGGTCAGCCGACGTCAGCGCATCTTTGAAGGCGGGCTCCTGCGCGTAGAGCTGCCTGCCCATGCCGCACCAGTGCGATCCCTCGCCGCTGAACACGAAGACCGCGTTCGGTCGCCGGTCCGGACGACGTCGCCCGGTCGACACACCGGCATGAGGTAGCCCGTTTCCGTACGCGGTCAGTGCTGCCAGCATTTCGTCGCGCGTCCCGCCGACCACAGCCAACCGGTGATCGTGGTGGGCGCGTCGAACGCCTGCGGTGTAGCAGAGGTCAGCGATCGGAGCTCCATCGGCGAGAGCCGTTGCGTACCGCTTCGCTAGTTCGACGAGGGCCTCGGGTGAGCGGGCGGACAGCGGCAGCACCTGGACGTGGTCATCCGTGCTGTCGTCGGCCGTGTTCGTCACTGAGAGCTGCGGCGCCTCGGCCAGCACGACGTGTGCATTGGTGCCACCGAAGCCGAACGCGCTGATGCCCGCGACTGCCCGGCCGCTGCCCTGCCACGGCGTGAGGCGCGCTGCAACCCGCAATTTCAGCCGGTCGAAGGGGATGTTCGGATTGGGCTGCGAGTAGTTCAGTGTCGGCGGAATTGTTCGATGCTGCAGGGCCAGAGCGACTTTGATGAATCCCGCAATGCCCGAGGCGGCCTCCAGGTGGCCGATGTTCGTCTTGACCGAGCCGATCATGCAGGGCTCGTCGGGTGCCCGGTCCTCGGCCAACACTGCGCCGAGGGCATCCGCCTCGACGGCGTCACCGACGAGGGTGCCCGTGCCCTGTGCCTCCACGTACTGCACCACGCTGGGCGACAGGCCTGCGCGTCGGTAGGCGTCGGCGAGGACGCTTTCCTGCGACTGCCCGCTGGGCGCCATCAAACCGTTCGTCCGCCCGTCCTGGTTGACCGCGCTACCGCGTATCACCGCGTAGATCGAATCTCCATCGGCCAGAGCGGAACTCAACCGCTTGAGGACGACGACGCCTGCGCCTTCGCCACGGACCCAGCCGTCGGCGCGGGAGTCGAACGTCTTACAGCGCCCGTCCGCCGCCAATACCCCGGCCTTCGACAAGCTGGCGTGCGGTTCACGCGTCAGCATGACGTTCACGCCGCAGGCGAGCGCGATAGTGGATTCGCCGTCGCGCAGACTGCGGCATGCGAGATGAACGGCGACCAGCGATGACGAACACGCGGTGTCGACCGACATACTCGGCCCGCGGAAGTCGAAGCTGTAGGAGAGTCGGTTGGCGGCGATGCTCATCGAGGTGCCGGTCCCGCTGTAGGCGTCAGTGAGATCCGGACGGAGCATCGACAGGTGCTGGTATTCGTTGGCGGAGATGCCGGTGAACACGCCGACGCGACTCCCTGCCAATTCGTCCGGCACCTGCCCGGCGTCCTCGAGCGCCTCCCATGCCACTTCCAGTAGCAGCCGCTGCTGCGGGTCCATGCGGGCGGCTTCCCGCGGCGAGATGCCGAAGAATGCGGCGTCGAACTGGTCGACCTGATCGAGGAAGCCGCCCCGGGTCTCAGCCGCGAGACCGGTTTCTTCCCAACGGCTTTCAGAGGCTTTCCCTACCGCGTCCACACCTTCGCACAGCATCCGCCAATACGCCGATGGCCCGTACGCTCCTGGGAAGCGGCAACCGATTCCGATGATCGCGATGGGTTCGTCGGCGTCGAAGGGGCGCGCAGGCTCGATGGGCGCCTGTTCGGCGCGCGGCGCATCGGATGCCAGGTGATCGGCGAGTGTCTCGATCGTCGGATAGGAGTAGGCCAGAGTCGGCGACAACTCGCGCCCGATCCATGTTTCCAGTGCCTTCATCAGTTGAATCGACCGCACCGAGTCGAGGCCGTACGCCGCGAATGGTTGGGTGATGTCGATCTCGGTCGGTGTGAGCCCGAAGTCCGCGGCGAGTTGCGTTACGAACCAGGCCTGGATCTCCTCGGCACTGCGCCCGGTCTGTTCGAGCGACTCAGCCGCTGGTGCCGTGACACTCGGGCGGTGACCGGGCTCCGGCGCCCGCCACGACGCGAAGGGCACGAGCCGGCCATCGACGAATTCCTGTTTGCAGGTGCTACGGCGAATCTTCCCGCTCGATGTGGTCGGGATCTTCAGCACGTCCACCAAAAGTACCGTGTGCGGCTGAATTTGATGCTCGGCGGTGATGGCGGTGCGGATCGCGGCGATCACCTTGTCGGTGTCGGCATCGGCGATCTGTTGGCGATCGACCTCCTGTACGACGACAAGCTGCTCGGGTCCCGACTCCGGAGCGACCGAGAACACGGCGCCGCGTCCGTTCATCAGGCCCGGATGTGTCTGCTGCACAGTGAGTTCGATGTCGGTGGGATGGTAGTTACGCCCCCGGATGATCACCACGTCTTTGAGCCGGCCTGTGACGAACAGCTCCGCATCGGCGGCGAGGAACCCCAGGTCTCCGGTGCGCAGATAAGGCCCGTCATCTGTGTCGGCCGTATGCGCTTTGAACGACTCCTCTGTCTCGGCGGCCTTGCCCCAGTAGCCGTATGCGACATTCGGCCCTGCGACCCAGATCTCCCCGACTTCGTCTGGGGCACAGCGGGTGCGGGTGACCGGGTCGACGACGATGATCTCTTGGCTTGCATCCGCGGGGCCACAACCCACGATCGACGTGGCGTTCACGTGATCGGATGGCACCGAAGTGATTCGGTTGTCCCGCAGCGCGGTTTTGTCGATGTGCCGAACGGTCGGTGCCGTGGCACGGTCTGATTCGCCGGACACCAGCAGGGTCGCCTCCGCCAGGCCGTAGACCGGGCAGAACGCCTGCTGCCGGAAACCCGCAGGGGCGAAGGCCTCCGCGAAGCGCTGCATGGTCGCCGCGCGGACCGGTTCCGCGCCACTGAGCGCGGCGGTCCAGTGGGACAGGTCGAGCTCGGCCCGCTCCTCGGCAGTGCTGCGTTCAACGCACAGGTCATAAGCGAAGTTGGGGGCCACGCTGACGTCGGCGCGATAGCGGGCGATCATCTCGAGCCAACGCATCGGGCGTTGGATGAACGCCGACGGCGGCATGAGGAAGCCGGTGCCCCCGGCGTAGAGGACTTCGAACGTTGCGCCGATGAGGCCCATGTCGTGATGCATTGGCAGCCAACTCACCAACCGCACATCGTCGCCGCGCACCAGTCTGTGCATGTCCTTGAGGTTGGCGAGCAGATTGCCGTGAGTCAGCTGGACACCCTTGGGTGTGCCCGTCGAGCCCGACGTGTACTGGATGAACGCCGTTGCCTGCGCGTCAATCTCAGGTAGGACCAGTTCCTCAGCGGTGCCGTATGTCACATCGGTGTCGACCGCGCACCATTGCAGAGAAGCGCCATCGGGCATTTCGTCGATGACGGGCTTCAGTTCACTTTGCACCTCCGCCGTCGTGAGCACGAAGCCGGCGTTGGCGTCAGCCATGATGGACGCGACCCGGGACATCAGCCGGCTGTGAATCGGCGGATGCAACGGTATCGCAACGGTTCCCGCGTAGAAGCAGCCGAAGATGGCGGCGATGAAGTCGAGGCCCGAGGGGCACAGAACCAGCGCAGTGCCGGTGACCGTATCGCGCTGCCGAAGCGCAGATCCGATCGCGCGCGCCCTGTCGTCGAGCTGGCGATACGTGATGTGCGCGGATTCGGATTCACCATCGCGGCTGTAAACGAACGCGGTCTTGTCGCCGTGGCGCCTTGCGGCGCGGGCCAGTACATCGGCCACAGAGTTTGGTGGGGTTTGCGATTCCTGCGCCTGCATGTCTCTCTCATTCGGGCCTGATGGTGGTGGATGACGAGCCGCTACCGCCTCACAGCGCTCCGTCTTCGGTTTGAATCCCACTGGCAAACAGCCAATTTTGACGACGCAACGATAGGTCCCACCTCATCTCAAACGCCGTCGCACGTGTTCATGGTTGCGTGACAAATGTCACCGGGCGGCAGTCAGGCCGGCGCTCAACGGGTCGGCGTTGACCCATCAGCAGACGCAGGATCATCACTGGGTGCAGTAACCGCACCGGGGAGTCGACCATCCCGGCGACCCTCAGGAACTGTTCGGTGACCGCCGGGTCGGATTCGGCCGCGGTCAGCAGGCGCTCGAGGTACGCGTTTGCCAACCGCACCGAGAGTGGTCGGGGGCCGGTCACTCCGGGCAGACTCAAATCCGACGACACGGCGGTCCGCCAGGCGGCACCGACCAGCTTCCCAGTCGCACGAAAATACCGTTGCGGCAATTGCGATCGCCCCCGCCGCAGACAGTCCCTGAGCGTGACGGCTTCCAACGCGGCGATGGTCATGCCTTGGCCATAGACGGGGTTGAAACTGCAGAACGCGTCCCCGATCACGACGAACCCGTCCGGGATTCTCCGCATCTTGTCGTACCGCCGCCACCGGTTCGACGGCACGCGGTGCTTGCTGACGCTGCCGACCGGCTTCGCCGCCCGAAGCGCATCCAGCACGTCGGGCGGCGCGATGTCCTCGATGAACGACAGGAGGGCGGCGCAATCCTCGGCCGGCTCGTTGCCCCCCGTCGAGCCGACAGAGAGGCCCCACCGGTCCCCCTCGTTTTCCAGCAGGGCGAACCCGCTGGTATGGCCGGCCTCCGGGAAGACACCGGCGACGTCGACGGGCATGGTTCCCTGCGGGATTTGAAACCATTGACTGGTGTAGGTGAGTCGGATCATCAACTCATCCTCGGCGGGTCGCCGATAACCGAGTTGTTCAAGGAGCACCGGTGTCCGCGACCCGCGCCCCGTCGCATCGACAACCAGGTCTGCTGCAATTCTCGACGTTTCGTTGGCCGCGCGGTTGGCGACGACGGCGCCGGTCACACGACCGTTGTCTGTGCTCGAGGTCAACGAAACGACTTCGTGGCGCTCGAAAAACCTGACATTCGCGATGGCACGGACACGTCGACGAACGACGTCGTCCAACAGCGGACGACTCGGCCGATAATCGCGCAACGGACGGCGCATTCGCCCGTGCCTGCTCAGCTGGCGAGCTCCTACCCGAATATCGCGCCGCGACAGATCCCCGTCATCCCACTTCGGCACACCGGCTGCATCGAGCTCGTCGAGCAGCCCCGGGAACAGCTCGGCCAGAGTATCGGCGCCTCGGGTAAGCAGGACGTGGGCATGACTGGCTTGGGGTACACCCTTTCGCATCTTCGGACCCGCGGGAAGCGCATCGCGTTCTACCACCGAGACCGTTTCGTAGAAGTCGGAAAGTACTCGGGCGGCAAGCAATCCGCTCATGCTCGCCCCCAACACCAATGCGCTCGTCATAACGGGGCTAACGCACGGCACAACCAAACGCTTCAGTCACGCGTCGGAAAACGAGGTATATCACACACCTCCGCAGTGAGTGATCGACAATCTCCAGAACACTGACATCTCGATATCAGGTAAGCACAAGGATTGACTGGCTCTCAGCGGAGGACGACTGCTACCAGGGCGAGGCACCCGAGTACGACCACGGCACAGGTGCCATACACGGTAAGGCGCAGCCCCACAACGTCATTTGTCGTCGCAGCGATGATCGGCTCCGGCATCCGCAGATCTCGTGGCGCATTCTCGGCCCTGACTCTATTTGTGAGGCGTCGCTGCTCGTAATGTCCGAGAAGACCTTCGTCTATTTCTTGGATAACGCTCTCAATTCGTCGTCGAGATCCGAACAATATTGGTACACCGAGTATTTGTGCCGTCCCCGGCTTGCAGTTGACGGATACAGGCCGGGGAACGGTACTTACTAATACGCACCGCTTTGCGTAGATCTTCCGTGAAGCAAACTGACATGAATTGAAATGGACTGTGCGGGTTCGACGTTCATCAACGACCGAACAGTTCGGCATCGCATATTCGGGTTAGGAGCCATGACTGGCGGGTATTGATCGCGCCCAGCAACACCACCACACTCGTAGTCACGTATTTTGAGGGCATGAGTCTCGTGGCAGGCCGTGGTCCGCTCAGCGAAGATCCCGCAGGATGGTTCTCCTCGCCGCTGCCCGAGGATGTGGTGTTCGTCGAACCGCATCCGCGACGTGTACAGGCCATCCGCGCCGGACAGACGGTCATCGATACCGAGCGGGCGTTGCTGGTGCACCGACGCGGCCACCCGCTCAGCTACGTGTTTCCCGCAGCAGAAGTCGGCCACCTCGCGGGCCGGCCCGAACCGCACGCGCCGGGATATGTCCACGTGCCGTGGGACGCCGTCGACACCTGGTTCGAGGAGGGGCGTCAGCTCGTCCACTACCCGCCGAACCCGTACCACCGGGTCGATTGCCGCCCGTCCCGGCGGCGGCTCCGGGTCATCGTCGGAGGCGTGACACTCGTCGACACCGCAGACACCACGGTCGTCTTCGAAACCGCGCTGACCCCTCGGCTCTATGTTGATCCAGCTCTCGTCCGCACCGACTTGCTGCGACGGACCGGGACAAGCAGTTATTGCAACTACAAGGGCTACGCGACGTACTGGGCGGCCGCGGTCGGCGACACCGTCGTGGAAGACGTGGCGTGGAGCTATCAGGATCCGCCGCCGGAGTGCATGCCCATCAAGGACTTTCTCAGCTTCGACGACACGCGCGCGGAGGTGGCCGCCGAGCTGCCCGGCCAGGTGTGACACCGGTCACATCGTCGTCGGCGACCTCAGACCCTACGGTTCCGTCACCGTAGGTTGCGCCTGGTTACGGTTGCGTACGTTTTCCCCGCTCAGCCACACTTTTTGCAGTTTGCTAAACCGGAAGGAACTGCGTTGGGCCACTACATCGCCAATGTCCGTGACATCGAGTTCAACCTGTTCGAGGTGCTGAACATCGACGAGGTACTCGCCGGTGGCGGCTACGGCGATCTCGATGCGGACACGGTACGCACGATGCTCGACGAGGTCGCTCGGCTCGCGGAGGGTCCGGTGGCGGAATCCTTCGCCGCAGCCGACCGGAACCCGCCCGTCTTCGATCCGGAGCACCACACCATCAGCGTGCCGGGTGAGTTGGCGAAATCGGTTCAGGCCATCAAGGACTCGGAGTGGTGGCGGGTCAGCATTCCCGAGGAGATCGGCGGAGTGCACGCACCCGCACCCCTGGTGTGGGCGATCAACGAGATGCTGCTGTGCGCCAACCCGTCCGTCGCGTTCTGGTGGGCGTTGGGTCCGGCGATGGCGCGGGCGTTGTACGTCGAGGGCAACGACGAGCAGAAGCGCTGGGCAGCAGCGGGTATCGAGCGTGGCTGGTCGGCGACCATGGTGTTGACCGAGCCCGACGCGGGGTCCGACGTCGGCGCGGGCCGGGCGAAAGCCATCGCGCAACCCGACGGCACCTGGCACATCGAAGGCGTCAAGCGGTTCATCTCCGGTGGTGACGTCGGCGATACCGCCGAAAACATCTTCCATCTGGTGCTGGCCCGCCCCGAGAGCGCGGGCCCGGGGACCAAGGGCCTGAGCCTGTTTTACGTGCCGAAGTACCTGTTCGACCCCGAGACGTTCGAACTCGGTCCGCGCAACGGTGTCTTCGCGACAGGGCTCGAGCACAAGATGGGGCTGAAGTCCTCCCCCACATGCGAATTGACGTTCGGCGCGCACGGCGTTCCGGCTGTCGGCTATCTGGTTGGGGACGTCCACAACGGCATCGCGCAGATGTTCACCGTCATCGAGAACGCCAGGATGACGATCGGCGTCAAAGCGGCGGGCACACTGTCGACCGGCTATCTCAACGCGCTGGCGTTCGCGAAAGAGCGGGTCCAAGGCGCTGACCTGACCCAGATGACCGACAAGTCGGCGCCGCGGGTGACGATCCTCCACCACCCGGACGTACGTCGCAGCCTGATGGCCCAGAAGGCGTACGCCGAGGGCTTGCGGGCACTGTACTTCTACGCCGCCGCGCATCAGGACGACGATGTGGCGCACCTGGTTTCGGGTGCCAGCCCGGAGATGGCCCACCGTGTCGACGATCTGCTGTTGCCGATCGTCAAGGGTGTGGGTTCCGAACGGGCCTACGAGCTGCTGACCGAGTCGCTGCAGACCCTCGGCGGATCGGGTTTCCTTCAGGACTACCCGATCGAGCAGTACATCCGCGACGCCAAGATCGACTCGCTGTACGAGGGCACCACCGCAATTCAGGCGCTGGACCTGTTTTTCCGCAAGATCGTTCGCGACCGTGGCGAGTCGCTGGCCCACGTGGCGGCGCAGATCACCAAGACGATCGACACTTGCGACGCCGAGCTGAAAACGCAGGCCGCACAACTGCGCACCGCACTGGAGCATGTCCAGGCGATGACGGCGATCATGACCGGCTATCTGATGGCGGCGGCCGAACAGCCAACGGAGATCTACAAAGTCGGCCTCGCTTCGGTGCGGTATCTGCTCGCCGTCGGCGACCTGATCATCGGGTGGCGTCTGCTGGTGCAGGCCAACGTGGCCCGCGCCGCACTGGCGGCCGCCAAGGGTGACGATGCGTTCTATCGGGGCAAGATCGCGACCGCGTCGTTCTTCGCCGCCAACATGCTGCCGAACCTCGCGGCGGTCCGCGGCATCATCGAGCATCTGGACAACGACATCATGACGTTGCCCGAGGCCGCGTTCTAGCCTCGCCCCCGTCGCCGAACGTTCCTTACCGCTCGAAATTTTGCCGATTTTTCGAGCGGTAAGGAACGTTCGCGCCTCCGCGAGTCAGGACGTGGCGATGTCGGGAAGTGGGCGCTGACAGATCTCGTGTGCCTCATCGGCGGGGAGCCCGAACAGCCGCAGCACATTTTCGGTCACCCGGTCGGCCGCTGCGGCATCGTCGCGCTCCGGTTCCTCTTTCAGCAGCTTGCCGAGTCCCAACAAGGCGCCTGCGGCGACCGCCAACGCCAGTTTGGGGTCATCGACCGTGAATCGCCCTGCCGCGGTGGCCAATTCGATGTCCCGCAACGCGCGCGGAGCAAGACCCCGCTCTGACCACATCAGGTTGAGACCGTTGACGAGCAGGATCTGACTCTCCTGAGGCCTGCGCCGAAACAGCCTGCCGGTCAACCGAAAGCTACAGGCGAATGTCTCTGCGGGATCATCGATCGCTTCAGTGAGCTGATCAAGCAGTGCGCCGTGGTTGTCGAGCACATCGGCGACCGCCGCCTCGAACAGTTCTTCCTTGCTGTCGAAATGGTTGTAGAACGACCCCATTCCGACGTCCGCCGCCTGGGTGATCTCGAGCACCGGCACGTTGAGTTTCCCCGCCGCGATCAATGCCTGCGCCGCACGGATCAGCGCTGCGCGGGTGCGCTGCTTGCGCCGTTCCAGCCGGTTGACCGGTTCGTCCCCCGGGGTCACGACGACACCATAGCAGATCTTCTCAGTTTTGAGGATTTCGTCAGAATGTATTGACTGAGCGTTGTGTCGTATGTGACGATTTCGTCAGTCAGAGAGGAGCCCTCGGTGAATGACCTGGTCGGAGCTCATAATCAGCTGCACAGCGAGGACGGTGGCCGCAAGGGCGAGCATCGCGGCCGGTCACCGAACCCGGTGATCAAGGTTGCCGACATCGCCTGGCTGGTGTTCGAGAAGCCCAACCTGGACCGGGCAGAGGCCTTTGCCCACGCGTTCGGGTTCGCGACCGTGCTGCGGACCTCGAACCAGTTACTGCTCCGCGGCACGGACGCCGGCGCGCCTTGCGTGATTGTTCGACGCGGCTCCAGCACCCGATTCCTGGGAGCCGCCTACACGGCCGAGGACGAGGCGGACCTGCTGCGCCTGGCTAACGCGACTGGCGCGCGCGTCGCGCCACTGCCAGACGCGATCGGCGGGGTGACGGTCGACCTGCTCGACCCGAGTGGCGTTCCTGTGCACGTGGTCGCGGGCATGCATCCGCTCGATGCATTGCCCGCCCAAACCCCGCAAATCTTCAACGTCGGACACGACATACGGCGGGTCAACACCACACAGCGTCCGCCTCGTGAACCCACCAAGGTGCAGCGACTCGGGCACCTCGTACTGCAAACCACGCGGTACATCGAAACGCTGGACTGGTATCTCGACAACCTCGGCATGATCGTCAGCGACTTTCTCTACTACCCGGGCCAACGCGACCGTGGGCCGACGATGAGCTTCATGCGTTGTGATCGCGGGGCGACGCCGACCGACCACCACACTTTGGCGCTCGCACTCGGACCGGCGAACCGGTACGTGCATTCCGCGTATCAGGTATGCGATCTCGACGCGTTGGCCGCCGGTGGCGAATACCTCAGAGAGCGAGGGTATTTCCGCTCCTGGGGAATCGGCCGCCACATCCAGGGCAGCCAGTTGTTCGACTACTGGCGCGACCCAGACGGCTTCATGGTCGAGCACTTCGCCGACGGCGACAGGTTCGACTCGACCCTAGAACCGGGGTGGGCACCGTTCACCGCCTCGGGCCTCGCCCAGTGGGGCCCACGGGCGAGCAAGGATTTCCTCGGCACCGATCCACGATCGATCCCTCACGAAGCCCGGTCGATGATCGCGGCGCTACGGGATGACAACGAATTCAACATCAACCGCCTCATCGGCCTCCTGAAAGTAGCCACCTCATGACCATTTCCGTCCTGCGTACCGTCGACGCCTGGTGGGTCCAAACACCCGTCGGCGCAGCGAAAATCAAGACCACCGCAGCCACGACCGGCGAGCTGTTGGCCGACCGGGCAGCCATTGAAGCGGCCACCCACGATTCGGACACCGTGGCCGTCGACAGCCTCGACCTGCTCTCCCCCGTGACGGCGCCGTGTCGCGTCGTCGCGCAGATGACCAACTTCGTCTCTCATGTCACCGACGCAGGCATGGACCCGAAGACCATTCCACTGACCTTCTTTCGCAAAGCGTCCGCGTCCATCAGCGGACCGTTCGACGACATCGTCAAGCCGTCCCACGTCAAGTTCCTGGACTACGAGGTGGAGATCGGTCTGGTGATAGGCCGCGACATCCCTGTCGGGACCGAGATCGGCGAGTCGAACCTCAACGACTACATCGCGGGCCTTGTTGTCACCAACGATGTTTCGGCCCGGGATATCCAGCTCCCGCAAACCCAGTTCTACGAAGCGAAGTCGTACCCGACGTTCACCCCCGTCGGTCCTGCTCTGGTACTACTCGATGCCGACGAGCTGAAGCGCTTCGGCGATCTGCGACTGCAAACGCGGGTGAGCGGAGAACTGCGGCAGGACATGCTCGTCGACGGCGATATGATCTACCAGCCTCTGGAAACACTGCGATCACTCGCACGGTTCCAGGACCTCCGCGCCGGCGATCTCATCATGACCGGAACGCCAGTCGGTACTGCGCTCAGCGCGCCTCCGAAGATCGTCCAGACGATCAGCTCGCTGCTGCCGCCGACGGTCAAGTGGAACGCGTTCTTCAAGCAGCAAGCCAAGAACGACAAGTACCTGCAGCACGGCGACGTGGTCGAACTGTCCGTGGCCACCGACGACGGCACCGTCGATCTCGGCACGCAGCGCACGGTCGTGAGGTACGCGTGACCGACCTGCTCTGGCCCCGCTACATCACCCCGTCCGATCTCAAAGAGATCGAGTCGATTCCTTTGGCGCAGAGAGGCTTACCTGAATCGACCTACGCTCTGCTATCACGAGCAGCGACACTCTGGCCAGACCAAACCGCAGTGACAGTCCTTCGTGACGCGACCAACTGGGAGGACGCGACGCATCGTACCTTCGGTGTGCTGCTTTCCGACGTGCACAAGGCTGCGAATCTGTTGCGAGACATCGGCGTAGGGCGTAACGATGCCGTCGCACTGCTCGCTCCCAACTGTGATGCACTGATCACCGCCACGTTGGCGGCCCAGCTGGCCGGCATCGCCGCGCCGCTCAATAGTGGCCTGTCCGCGGACCACATCACGGAACTTCTGAGGCGCTCCGGTGCGCGGGTGCTGATCGCCGCGTCACCCGAACTGGATGCCGACAGCTGGGAAACCGCGCAACATCTCGCCAGCGCCGGGGTCGTTGACAGGGTCCTGCCTCTTCCTCGAACCGGCGGAATCGCGATGGCGGCAACTTATGACGGGTCAGCGTTCTATGGGAAGCCGCCTGCGACAGACGATTTGGCCGCGCTGTTTCACACTGGTGGCACGACGGGTGCGCCGAAGCTGGCCGCGCACACCCACGCCAACGAGGTAGCCGACGCGTGGATGATCGCGGCCAACTCCGTCCTCGACGAGAACGCAAAGATCTTCGCGGCATTGCCGCTGTTTCACGTCAACGCGCTCGTCGTCACCCTGCTTGCGCCGATGCTGCGCGGTCAGGAGGTGATCTGGGCAGGCCCACTCGGGTATCGGGACCCGGCGCTGTATGCCTACTTCTGGAAGATCGTGCAGCGCTACGCCATCACCTCGATGAGTGCCGTGCCAACCGTCTACGGTGTCTTGGCGCAGTGCGCTGTCGACGCAGATATCTCCAGCCTGCGCTTTGCCTTGGTCGGCGCCTCCGTGCTACCCGTCTCCGTGCGACGGGATTTCGAAGCGCACACCGGTATTCGACTGCTCGAGGGTTATGGCCTGACCGAGGCGACGTGCGCCAGCGCACGCAGCTTCCCCGATGTCCAGCGCCAAGGATCGGTCGGTCAGCGGCTCCCCTACCAACAAGTCAAGACCGTGCGCATCGACGCCGACGGATCTTGGCATGACCTTCCCGTCGGCGAGGTCGGAAGCCTTCTCATCAGCGGGCCGACTGTATTTCCCGGATATGTAGCCGCTTGCGGTAGTGACGGTTTCGCAATCGACGGGCAAGGCAAACTCGTCGACGGATGGCTTGACACCGGGGATCTCGCGTGGATCGACTCCGAGGGCTTCATCCATCTGAACGGCCGGGCGAAGGATCTGATCATCCGCGGTGGTCACAACATCGACCCAGCCACCATCGAGGACGCCCTGCTCCGACATCCCTATGTCACGGGTGCGGCAGCGGTAGGCCGCCCCGACAGCCATGCGGGCGAAATCCCGGTCGCATACGTGACCCTCGCGCCGGAGTGCACGATCACCGGTGACCAGTTACGCATCTGGGCCAGTGAGCATGTCGCCGACAAGGCCGCAGCGCCCAAGAGTGTCACCATCATTGATACGTTGCCGGTCACGGCCGTCGGCAAGCTCTACAAACTGCCGCTGCGCGCCGACGCCGCATACGCCGCCGCTACCGACGCCCTGGCCGACCACGCCGGAATCGAATCGATCGCGACGGTGGTCGAAGACGGGTCCCCCGTGGTCACTGTCACCCTCAATCTTTGCGCCGACCGCGCGGCAGTCGAGGACACTCTCGGCCGGTACCCGATGTCAACCCGCCTCGAGCAGACGTCGTGACCACCTTTCCCGTCGTCATCGTCGGCGCCGGGCCGACGGGCGTCACCGCGGCTACCCTGCTGGCGCAGTATGGCATCCGATGCCTGGTCCTCGACCGCTGGACCTCCGTGTATCCACAGCCGCGTGCGGTGCATTTGGATGACGAGATCTACCGGATCCTGGCGCGTCTCGGCATCGCCGACGAGTTCGCCGCCATCTCGCGGCCCGCCCTCGGGTTGCGATTGCTCGACAACACAACGCGGGTACTGGCTGAATTCCAGCGCAACCCGGCACACAGCGTCCACGGGTTCCCGCAGGCGAACATGTTCGACCAGCCTGACCTCGAAGCGCTGTTACGTTCGAATCTCAAGCACTACCCATGCGCGGAGCTGCGCGGCGATGTCGAGGTCACCGACATCGTCGACAATGGGCACGGCCGAGTTTTGGTGACGTACAACGATCGCTCGAACGGGGCGACGCATGTCGTCGAAACGGCCTACGTGCTCGGGTGTGACGGTGCCAACAGCGTGGTGCGGTCTCGTATCGGCGCCCGCATGCGCGACTTGGAGTTCGACCAGCGCTGGCTGGTCGCCGATATCGAAACGAGCGCCGACCTCGGGCAGTGGGAAGGTGTCCACCAGGTATGCAATCCGGTCCGCGCGGCGACCTACATGCGCATCGGCGAGACCCGCTACCGGTGGGAATTTCAATTGCTGCCGGGCGAAACCGCAGACGGCTTCGGCACTCTCGATGGACTGCGCCCGCTCATCACACCGTGGACCGGCCGGGTCTTACCCGCGGATCTGACGCTGCTCCGCGTCGCCGAGTACACCTTCCGCGCCAAATTCGCTGAGCAGTGGCGCCGGGGCAACGTTTTCCTCCTGGGTGACGCCGCCCACCTCACGCCGCCGTTCATCGGACAGGGCATGGGTGCCGGGCTGCGCGACGCAATGAACCTGGCGTGGAAGCTTGCAGGGGTGCTGAACGGCGAGCTGCTATCCAGCGCCCTCGAGACCTACGAGCAGGAACGAAAACCGCACACCCGCTTCATGATCGGCATGGCGTTGAGCATGGGTTGGGCCATGACCGCTGGCGGTGACGTCGGCAATGTGATCCGCCGATTGGTCGTCCCGCGTCTGCACTTGGTCCCTGGATTGCGCGACAAGCTCGTCGAGAGTCGAACGCCCCCGCTGCGCCGATCCTCGTTGGTCCGTGGAGCGCGACGCCCCTGGCAACTAGCCGGCAGCTTGTGCCCGAATCCCGTTGTAGTGGATGGAGACCGGCTCGACACCGTGTTGGGAATCGGCTTCGCGATTGTCACCACGACGCGACCGCTCGCATTTCAGCAGGCCGCGCTCAACGAAATGGGCGTTGTCCTTCACGTCGCCCCACCCGGCAGCGAGCTGGCTCGTTGGCTGCGCCGTGGGCGTGCCACCGCTGCGATCATCCGACCCGATCGCACCGTCATGCGTGCGGACAGAGATTTGAGCGCGCTGTGCGCAGCCGTGCCCCGGTTCCAAACCTCAGGCAGGTTCTGATGTCTTCCTTCCACACCAACAAAGGAGTACGGATGCGTCGCACGCCGGCCGGTGTTCCGGTCTACAGAGCAGACATCTACTCAGTCGAGACCATTGTGGATCCTTACCCGCACTATCAGCGGCTGCGCGATCTCGGCCCGGTGGTGTGGTTGGCGCGGCACAAGGTGTACGCGCTGCCGCGCTACAGCGAGTGCAAGTCAGTGCTGCGCGATGACAAAACCTTCCTGTCAGGTGAGGGGGTAGCCCTCAATCGCATCTCCAACCGCTTGTCCCGCGGCACGACACTCAATAGCGATGGCGCAGAACACGATCAGCGACGCAGGCTCCTCGCACACGGGATGCTGCCGCGAGCGCTGCGCGCCGTAAGCGACGGCGTGGACTCGATGGCAGCCGCCGTCGTCGATGCTGCACTGAAGGGCGGAGAGATCGACGGCGTCAATGACCTGGCAGCTGCGCTCCCGCTGGCTGTGGTGCCCGATCTGATCGGTTGGCCCCGTGACCAACGCGATCACCTCATCGAATGGGCCGGGGCGACCTTCGACGTGCTCGGTCCGCTCAACTGGCAAGCGATCAAAGCGATCCCCGGCGCGTTGCGGATGCTGCGTTTCGCGCGCCGCATCGTGCGCGAACGCACCGTCCTCGAAGGCAGCATGGCACATGAACTGCTGATCGCCGCCGATGAAGGAAAGCTGGCGCATCGCGAGTGCCCGCCACTGATGGTCGACTATCTCGCCCCGTCCATTGACACCACAATGAGCGCCATCAGCAATGCGTTGTACTTGTTCGCCAACCACCCCGACCAATGGCAACTGCTCAAAGATGACCCTGGACTGATGCCGAACGCTGTCAATGAAGTCGTCCGGTACGAACCGCCATTGCGGGCGTTCGCACGTCGCGCCAGCCAGAGGACCGAAATCGGCGGCGTGACAATAGAGGCCGGTGCCCGCGTCCTGGTGATGTACGCGTCGGCAAACCGCGATGAACGCGAGTGGGACAAACCTGCCGTGTTTGATATCCGTCGCGACGCCGGCCGGCACATCGGCTTTGGGCAGGGCGCCCATGCCTGCGCCGGTCAGGCATTGGCCCGGTTGGAAACGACGGCCATGCTGCGCGCGCTCATCGACCGGGTGGACCGCATCGAGGTCACCGGGTCGCCGACATGGGCGATCAACAACGTCATCCATCGCCATCAGCACCTGCCACTCAAGCTGATCGCCGCATAGGAGTGCCATGCATATCGCTTTCATCGTTTTCTCTGTTCTACTGGCAGTGGAGATGGCCGTCACTGGAGCACCAAAGGCGTTACAGCTCAGCTTTGTCCGCGCCAGCTCCGAGCATCTGGGCGTCAGCGTCGCCTTGGAACGGATGATCGGCCTAGCTCAGGTGGGAGCCGCCGTCGGCCTCTTGCTCGGCATAGCCATTCCAGCGCTTTCGGTCGTCACCGGTGCCGCCGTGTGTCTGCTGATGGCTGGCGCTATCGGCTACCACGTCAGGGCACGGGACAACGTCCTGGCCATGGCGCCGGCCGTCCTCACGGCGGCGCTCGCCATCGCCGTTGTCGTGTTGGCCGCCGGGCCACCTACGCCGCTGTCGCTCAACCTCTAAATCTTCAATCGCAGTTGAAAGGAACCCAATTGAACCTGTTACCACCGGCTTCCGAAGCCTTCACTCCGCCTGGCGATTCGCGACATGCTTCCCTCGGAGCGGCGCGAGTTCGTCCGCACGCACCGGACGTGCGTGTTCGGCTACCGCCGTCGCCACGACGGACCGGCGATGTCGATCGTCTACTACGTACCCACCGATGACGACGAGCTCCTCGTCTCCACCATGGCCGGACGGGCGAAAGCGAACGCCGTTGCGCGGGACGGAAAAGTGAGTCTGTGTGTGCTTGACGAGCGCTGGCCATTCTCCTTTCTGCAGGTATATGCCGACGCCGTCATCGATCGTGATCCCGAGCTCACCACCGACGTGATGATGGGCGTTGGCTGGCGGATGTCCGGACAGCAGGCTGGTGAAGAAGCCCGGCCATTCGTCCAAGGAATGGCCGAACGTGAGGACCGCCTGGTAATCCGCTGTCGCCCGTATGCGACGTTCGCGACGCCGCCTCGACATCTGCACGTGAACGAACAAGCAACCGAGTTGACGCACTGGGGATCGTCTTCGGTCGCCTGGAACGCCGCCGACCCGATCCCGCGCCCGTGCTGATCCTGCAAGTCGCATATCGGCGTTGCCGCCGAACGTTCCTTACCGCTCGAAATTTTGCCGATTTTTCGAGCGGTACGGAACGTTCGCGCCGCAAAGGTCAGCGCATGTTGCCGATCAGCGTGCGCAGTTGGTCGTCGGTGGTGCCCAGCGTGTTGCCGATCGCGGTGAGCCGGGCGGCGTAATGGCCGACCGGGTATTCGGCCGTCATCCCGATACCGCCGTGCATCTGGATCGCCTCCTGCGCGATGTGTCGTCCCGACCGCCCGATCTGCAGTTTCGCGCGTGCGGCGATCACCGGGTCGAAGGTGCCGTCGGCTATCGACATCGCGGCGTAGAAGTTCATGCTGCGCGCCAACTCGAGTGACACGTACATGTCCGCAGCGCGTTGCGTCAGCGTCTGGAACTTGTTCAGGGTCACCCCGAATTGCTTTCGGCTGGTGAGGTATTCGGTGGTCAGCCGCAGCGCCTCCTCCATCGCCCCGACAGCTTCTGCGCACAGCACCGACTGGTAACGGATCACCGCCCGCACGATGTGTTCGCCTGCGTTCCCACCATCGCCGAGCGGTTCGGCGGCGGTGGAATCGAGGTGGATGTCGGCGCCCCGCTGGCCGTCGAACGTTCGATAGGCCCGCCGCTGCGCGTTCACCCCCTCGACGAGGAACAGCCCGACGCCGCCGTCGGGCAACTTCGCGCTGACGACCAGGACGTCGGCGCAATCACCTGCCAGCACAGGGTTTTTGCGCCCTGTGACGGTCCACCGGTCGGAAAGCTGCGCCGTGCTGCCGATCTTGTCCGACGGGCGGCGCATGCCCGGTTCCAGATGCGCGAACGCCAACAACGTGCCGCCCGACGCGACGTCGTCGAGCATCTGCCTCTGCTGCTCGTTGCCCAGTTCGGCAACGAGTGCACCGGGGACGAGCGCGGCGTGCGACACCGGTTCCGGGGCCAACCGCCTACCGATCTCGGTGGCGACGACCATGATCTCGATCTGACCGGATTCACTCGGATCGAAACCGAGGCCGAGAATCCCCACCTCGGCGAGTTGGTTCCACACCTCACGGCTCCAGCCGAGATCGGTGTCGGCCACCTTGTTGAGGCGCTCGATATCGTAACTGCGCGACAGCAATTCACGAGTCGTGTCCCGCAACAGCTGCTGCTCTTCGGTCAGGTCGAAGTCCATGCTCTCGCTCACAATCCCAGAATCGTCGACGCGATGATGCTGCGTTGCACCTCGTTGGTGCCGCCGTAGATCGACGTCTTGCGGAAGTTGAGATACCTCGGCGCGGCTTCCTGCGCCCACACCGGCGTGTCGATGTCGTCGCCGGCCCCGAACGGCAGCGCATCGGGCCCGGCCACCTCGACGAGAAGCTCCATCACCGCCTGCTGCAGTTGACTGCCGCACAGTTTCAGGATCGACGATGCGGGGTTCGGCGTGCCGTCATCCGAGGTGCGGGTGACGCGCATCTGCGTCAACTCCAGCGCCAGCAGTTGGTTCTCCACCTCGGCGACCCGGGCCGCGAAAAGCGGGTCTTCGAGCAGGGCGCCGGCCCGTTCCTTCACCTGCGCCAGCCACACCTTGGTGGTGCCGATCCGGGCGATGCCGGTGCGCTCGTTGCCGAGCAGGAACTTCGCATACGTCCAGCCCTGGTTCTCCTCGCCGACGAGTTGGTCCGCAGGCACCCGGACGTCTTCGAAGAACACCTCGTTGACCTCGTAACTGCCGTCGATCAGCTTGATCGGTCGCAGCGTGATGCCCGGCGTCGACATGTCGGCCAGCAGGAACGAGATGCCTGCCTGCTTCTTGGGGGCATTCGGGTCGGTCCTGGCGAGCAGGAAGATCCAGTTCGCGTACTGGCCGAGCGTCGTCCACGTTTTCTGGCCGTTGACGACGTAGGTGTCGCCGTCGCGCACCGCGGTGGTGCGCAGTGAGGCAAGGTCGGACCCCGCCTCCGGCTCGGAAAAGCCTTGGCACCACCAGATGTCCAGGTTGGCGGTCGGCGGCAGGAACCGCTGTTTGAGTTCTTGCGAGCCGAACTGGGCGATCACCGGGCCGACCATCTTGGCGTTGAACGCCAGCGGTTCCGGCACACAAGCCAGTTGCAGCTCGTCCATCCAGATCTGCCGCTGCAACGGCGTCCAGTCCTTGCCGCCCCACTCCACCGGCCAGTTCGGCACAGCCAGCCCGTGGGCATTGAGGATCCGCTGGCTGGTCACCATGTCGTCGGGAAACCGCGGGTGGCCTGCCCGCACCCGGTCCCGGATCTCGGCCGGTATCTCGGTGGTGAACAGTTCGCGCAGTTCCTCGCGGAAGGCAGCATCTTCGCTCCTCAACGCCAGTTTCAAGGTCAACCCCGATCTATCGCGGACGTGCTGGGCACTCTCCTTTGATTGTGCAGGGCGTGTTCGGATCCAGTGACGCCGGGCTACGTTCACCCGCCCGCGGCGATGACCGACTTGCCGAACCGTTCGATGGTCTCGAGCACATGTGCCAGGCTGTCCCCCGGCAAACCGACTTGCAGCCAGGTAACCCCCAGTGCGGCAAGCTTTTCCACTCCGCCGAGATAGGCGTCGGCGTTGAAGTCGTCGGCGCCGGGACTTCCGCCCTCGGCATTGGTGAAGCAGACATCGACCGTCACGGGATCCCGGCCCGCCGCCTCCAGGCGACGGCGCAGATCGTCGATGCCGCCGCCGAGCGTCTCCGAATCCATCGGGGCGGTGCGCGCCGTCCGCGCCAGCACGGCGGGCGCCGGGAACGGGCACCAACCGTCGCCGTGGGTGGTCACCCGCCTGCGCGCGGCAGCGGTGTTGCCGCCGATCCAGATCGGCGGGTGCGGATCGCTCACCGGCCGCGGATGCGCGGTGATTCCCGTTGCGGTGAAATGCTTCCCCTCGTACGCATAGTCATCGGTGGTCCAGATGCCGCGGATCACCTCCAACGCCTCGTCGAACAACTGCGCACGCTCGTCGAAATCGACACCGAGCGCGGCGAACTCCCGCTTGAGGTATCCAACGCCGACGCCGAGGGTGAACCGGCCGCCCGACAGCAGATCCAGCGTCGCGCCCGATTTCGCCACCACGAACGGGTTGCGGTACGGCAACACCACGATGTTCGGAATCAACCGCAGCGTCGACGTGTGCGCCGCCGCGAAACCCATCGCCACGAACGGGTCGACCGCGTCGTGCCCGCCCGACTCCAACCACCGCTGCGTCGGCGCCGGGTGATCGGTGAACCCGAACCCGTCGAACCCCGCCGCCTCCGCCGCAGCGGCCACGGTCGCGATCCCTGACCCGGTGACCAGCTCCGGGTTGTACGGATGGCTGTGCATCGGGTGCGTGAACGTGAACTTCATCCGGGTGCTCCGCCCTAGAACAGTCTTCTCGATTCCTGAGAATGTCGTTACCATGCGGATCACCGAATGTACAGAGTGCAGGTACCGGAAGAGGTGACAGGCCCATGACCAAGCCGGAGATCGGCGTCTACCTGCCGCAGATGGGTTTCACCTACGAGCAGATCCTGCACCGGGCGCAACGCTGCGACGCGCTCGGCGTCGACTCGCTGTGGCTATACGACCACCTGTACGGGCCCGGCGCGCCCGGCTACCCGTCGATGGAAGCGTGGACGTTGGCCACCGCGCTGCTCAGCAGGACCGACCGCATCGGTGTCGGGCACATGGTGTTGTGCAACCAGTTTCGCCATCCGGTGGTGCTGGCGAAGATGGCGACCACACTCGACCAGATCTCGGGCGGCCGGCTTCGACTCGGCATCGGCAGCGGGTCCATCGAGGACGAGCACGACAGGGCCGGACTGCACTGGGGATCGTTTCGCGAACGCTCGGAGAAGCTCGGCGAGACGCTGGAAATCCTGCATCAGGCCTTCGCGAACGAGGTAATCGACTTCACCGGCGAGCATTTCACCGTTCGCGACATGCCGGTCAAACCCGGCGCGGTGCAGCAACCGCGGCCGCCGATCGTCGTCGGCGGGGTCGGCGAGAAGTACACGCTGCCGCTGGTGGCGCGTTACGCCGACGTGTGGAACGTCCCCACGTACGCGTTGGGTGAACTCGAGCACAAGGTGTCGGTGCTGCGCGCGCTGTGCGACGACATCGGCCGCGACCCGGCGAGCATCGTGCTGTCGGTCGAGGCGGTGATGGCGCTTGCCCCCGATGACGCATCGCTGCCAGCGGTTCGCGAGCTGGCCGAAAAGCGGTTCGGCGTACCGGCATTCGGCCTTCGCGAGGGCGGGCTGATCGGCACGCCGCCCGCGATCGTCGACCGCCTACACCAGCTGCACCGCATGGGCTTCGGCCAGATCGTGTTGTTCACCCACGACCGCGGATCTGACGAAACACTCGAACTGCTGGCCTCCGACGTGATCGCTCAGCTGTAACGCGGCCTGCCCAACCCGAGCGCGTGCTGGGCGATCATGTTGCGGAACACCTCCAACGTGCCGCCGTAGATGCCCGTCGGCCCGGCGAGGCGGAAGATGTATTCGGCAGGCTCGTGTGACAGCGCCGCGGCCGTGCCCATGATGTCCATCAGTTCCGGCGCGACGTCGCGCATGGTCTGCGCGATCGCCACCCGGCCGAACATGTCGGGTGTGCTCATCGCCGCTTCCATCCTGGCGATGCTGCGGCCCAGTCGATATCGCACCGCGTCGTCGTCGCCGACACGGGCCGCCACGTGGTCGACGGCCTCGGCCAACAACAGCAGGTGTTCGGTCATCGCGGCGAGCTTCTGCAGGCCGTCGTCGCCGCGCTCGACAGTGCCGTGCTCGTCGTTCAGCGCGTCCCGCAGCACACTCCACCCGCTGTTGACGTCGCCGATGCGATATTTGTCCTCGATGCGGACATCGCTGTAGTAGGTGATGTTGGTGCGGTCGCCGTCGACCGTGCGGATCGGTTGGATCTCCACGCCCGCCCTGTCGAGTGGGACGAGGAACATCGTCAGGCTCTTGTGTTTTGGCGCATCCGGGTCGGTGTTGGTGATCAGGTAGACGTACTGCGCGTTGTGCGCGTTCGACGTGAACATCTTGGAGCCGTTGATGATCCAGCCCTCACCGTCGCGCACCGCGCGTGTCTTACAGGTCGCGACATCCGATCCGCCCTCGGGTTCGGTATAGCCAAGGCACAGCCGGACGTGGCCGGACAGCACTCTCGGCAACACCTCCGCCTTCAGTTCTGGTGAGCCGTACCCCTCGACCGCCCGCGCCACCATCGCCGTGGTGCCCCAGTGGAACCATGGGGTGTGCGCACGCCCGATCTCGAGGCTCCAGATGCGACGACGCAGCCTGTTGAAGCCGCCGTCGGCTTCGTCCTTGAAATCGGCAGCCAGATATCCGGCGTCGCCCAGCGCGAGATGTACGCCCTCGTCGAAGTTCTCGCCGGTCTCCCGGTCGCGGGCGATGACGTCGTCGGCCACGATGGCGGCCAGGAATGCCCGGAGCTCATCCCGAAAGGCCTGGTCTTCGTCGGACAGTTCTACGCGCGCGAAATCCAACTCGGCTCCCTTTCGTGGAGTGCTCGTCGCAGCGCGACACCCTGTAGTTCGAATAGCCGCTGACTCGTTTCCCAGTCTGGTAGCAGCGAGTCGAATCCGTGGCATGTTCCGCCGAAGACATGCAACTCGGTCGCGACGCTCGCCCACATCAGCCGCAGCGCATAGTCGACGGCCTCGTCGCGCAACGGGTCCAGCTCCGAGCAGCTGATGAAGGCGCTTGCCACCCCGGTCAATTCATCGGTGCGCGCAGGGGCTGCATCGGGCACCGCGGCCCCGGCAAGGTAGTGCCGCCACATCTGGGTCACCGCGGGACCATCGAAGCCCGGTGTGGTGACGAATTCGTCCTTCGACGGCGTCGGCCGGTCGTCGAGCACCGGCTGGTGCAGCAGTTGGAACACCACGGGGACCGCCCCGCGTTGTGCCAGCAACGCCGCCAACGCGCCACCGGCGCTGCTGCCCGCGACCGCGAGGCGGCTCGGGTCGATGCCGAGGTTCGTTCCGTTGTCGGCCGCCCACGCCAGCACGGCGGCCGCGTCGTCGAGTCCGGCGGGATACGGCTCCTCGGGTGCCAACCGGTAGTTCACGGAAATCACCGTGCACCGCCCGCGCCTAGCGAACTCGACGCACTGCCGATGGTCGGTGTCGAGGTTACCGAGGACGAATGCCCCTGCGTGGCAATAGATCACCGCAGGCGCGGGCGCCGCTCCCCCACGGTAGATGCGCACGCCGATCGATCCGACCTGCCGTTCTTCGATTTCGACACCCACGGTGTTGACGTGCCTGGCGGCCTCCGCCCGGCGCTGGTTGAGCGAATCACGCACGACGCCCAACACACCGGCGGACAGATCGGTGCGGGCCGCCGCGAACTGCCGCAGCGCGGGGTCTAGACGCTCTTCGACCATGCGGCATCCACCTGACTCGGTGCCACGTCCCCGATCGCGGCGTCGAACGTGTAGTCGGCCGGTTTGAACCTGCGCGTCATCGCCCAGAAGACGCGGGCACTGCGCGGCCACTGCGTGACCACCCGACCGTTGGCGGCGCGGAAGTAGTTGCTGCACCGCGTCAGCCACACGGTGCCCTGCATCCATCCGTCGACCTTGGCGAGGAAGGCTGACATCACCGCGGGCCGCACCGCGATGTACGACTTACGACTGCGGCGCAGCTTTTTCAGAGCCCGCATGATGTAGCGGGCCTGCGCTTCGAGCATGAAGATCACGCTGTTCGACCCGACGTTGGTGTTCGGTCCATAGAGCATGAAGAAGTTGGGAAATCCGGGCACCGCCATGCCCAGATAGGCGTATGCGCCGTCGCGCCACGTCTCCCGCAGGGTCACCCCGCGTTCGCCGACGACGTCGATCTGGCCGAGGTAGTCGGCCGCCGCATAACCGGTGGCGCACAACACGACGTCGACGTCGAGTTCGGTGCCGTCCTCGGTCACCAGCGACCTGGCCCGCAATGTCCGGGCCGGGCTCGACACCACCTCGACGTGCGGTTGTGTCAACGCCTGCAGATAGTCCGTTGCGAAGACCAGTCGCTTGCAGCCGAACGGATGATCAGGAGTCAGCTTGCGGCGCAACGTCTCGTCGGGCACCGTCGATTCCAGCGTCCGCAGCGCGATGCTCTTGAACTCGTGCGTCTTGTCGCTGCCGTTCTCGATCACGGCGATGTTGGACTCGCTGCGCAGCCACAATCGCGTGCGGTAGATCCTCTTCGCGAACGGCACGTGGGCGAAGATCCACTTCTCCCGGTCGGTGTAGGGCCGGTCGGGTTTCGGAAGGATCCACGTGGGTGAGCGCTGCACGGAGTACACCTGCTTGGCCACCTTGGCCACCTCGGGCACCAACTGCGCGGCGGTCGACCCGGTGCCGAGGACCGCGACCCTGGCACCGCGCAGGTCGACGCTGTGGTCCCAACGCGCCGTATGCATCAGCGTGCCGGTGAACGGTTCGGCCTCAACGAGATCCGGCAGCACCGGCTGGGTGAACAGGCCGATGGCCGACACCACGACATCGAAGGTGAACTGCTCGCCGCTGCTCGCCGTCAGCTGCCACTCCGTGCCGTTCCACCGCGCGGCGGTGATCTCGGTGGCCAGGCGCAGGTGCGGGCC